>JAJYSW010000037.1 GCA_021793335.1 Actinomycetes bacterium | reverse complement strand
GTCGAGGAGGCCGATGCAATCGTGGCCGATGCGCGCCGTTTCCTGGACGTGGTGATCCGCCTGCTGGGCTTCAGCGCGCTTGCGCGCTGAAGGGTGTGGCACGGTAGCGCGCTTGCGCGCTGAAGGGTGTGGCACGGTAGTGCGCTTGCGCGCTGAAGGACGGGGACGGTAGCGCGCTTGCGCGTTGAGGGTGTAGGACGGCAGTGCGTTCGCGCGCTGAAGGACGGGTATGGCAGCGTGCTCGCGCGAAGGGTGTAGCGCGCTCGCGCGCTGAAGCGCGTATGGACGCGTTCGTAGTACACGTATGGACGCGCTCGTAGCGTGGGCGAGCACGACGAGGCGGTCCTGTGTCGGCGCATCGGTCGCCGGAGCGTCTGCGTGTCGTGGATGACCACCGGCGGAGCGCTGGCGCATCGACGCTGCACATCGACGCTGTGTATCGCTGCCGCGCATCGAGTCCACGCTTTGCGCAGTATGTGCGGCCGCTCCAGGCTGCGAATCGGGCGCTCAGGGCTTCGTGTACTGCGGCATGAGCGCCGCGGCGCGTTTTCCCGAGTGTGCGCGGCAGCGGCGGCCCCGTACAACCGCGTCGGGCCCAAGGGCTCGTCACCCGATTCCGACACCAAGGCCGCGGTGACGGCTACCACTGCGGCTGTGGCTTCGGGCGTGCGGCCCGGCACACCTGCGGAGCTGGTGAACCGGCGGTTATACGATTGCTGACGGCTGCGGACGTTCGCGAGAATGAACCCGGCCATGGCGAAGCTCGCGAGCCGTCGGTCAACCCAGCCAGGACAATCATTCACCGGATACTTCCGAGGAGTACTGAACCCGTGTATCGGACACACCTCGCCGGCACGTTGCGTGCCGCTGACGTCGACCAGCAAGTCACCCTCGCAGGATGGGTGGCGCGGCGCCGTGATCACGGCGGGGTGGAGTTCATCGATCTTCGCGACGTCTCCGGCGTCGTCCAGGTCGTCTTCCGCGACTCCGAGGCGGCCAAAGCCGCCCACGAGCTGCGCAGTGAATTCTGCATCGAGATCACCGGCACGGTCGCCCGCCGCCCCGAGGGCAACGAGAACCCCGAGATCCCCACCGGGGAGATCGAGGTGACCGTCGAGTCCCTCACCGTGCTCTCCGAGTCCGCGCCGCTCCCGTTCCAGATCGACGACCACATCGACGTCTCCGAGGACGTCCGTCTGCGCCACCGCTACCTCGACCTGCGACGCACCGGCCCGGCCAAGGCCCTCCGCCTGCGCTCCAAGGCCAACCAGATCGCGCGCGAGGTCCTCCTCGCCGAGGACTACCTTGAGATCGAGACGCCGACGCTCACCCGTTCCACTCCCGAGGGCGCCCGCGATTTCCTCGTGCCCGTCCGCCTTCAGCCCGGGTCCTGGTACGCCCTCCCGCAGTCGCCGCAGTTGTTCAAGCAGCTGCTCATGGTCGGCGGATTCGAGAAGTACTTCCAGATCGCCCGCTGCTATCGCGACGAGGACTTCCGTGCCGACCGCCAGCCCGAGTTCACCCAGCTCGACATCGAAGCCTCCTTCGTCACCCAAGAGGACGTCATCGACCTGGGCGAGCGTCTCATCGCCGCCCTTTGGGGCGAACTGGCCGACTACGAGCCGCCGCGCCCGCTGCCTCGGCTGACCTGGCACGAGGCCATGGACCGCTACGGTTCCGACAAGCCCGACCTGCGGTTCGGTGTCGAACTCGTCGAACTCACCGACTACCTCCGTGGCACGGCCTTCCGGGTCTTCGCCGGCGCGATCGACGCCGGCGGTTATGTCGGCGCGGTCGTCATGCCCGGCGGCGCCTCCCAGACCCGCAGGGAGCTCGACGGCTGGCAGGATTGGGCCAAGGCCCGCGGCGCCAAGGGCTTGGCCTACATCACCTTCAACGCCGAGACCGGCGAACCGAAGGGCCCGGTCGCCAAGAACCTGTCCGAGGAGCACCTCGCCGGGCTCGCCGAGGCCGTCGGCGCGCAGGCCGGAGACGCGGTCTTCTTCGCCGCCTCGCCCGCCCGCCGCGAGGCCCAGGAACTGCTCGGCGCGGCCCGGCTGGAGATCGGCCGCCGCACGGGTCTGATCGATGAGGACGCCTGGGCGTTCTGCTGGGTCACCGACGCCCCCATGTTCGAGCCCACCGACGAGGGCGGCTGGACGGCCATCCACCATCCCTTCACCGCCCCCAACCCCGAGTGGATCGACAAGTTCGAGACCGACCCGGGCAATGCGCTGACCTACGCCTACGACATCGTCTGCAATGGCAACGAGCTCGGTGGCGGGTCGATCCGCATCCACGATCGCAAGGTCCAGAGCCGCGTCTTCGAGGTGCTCGGTTTGAGCTCCGAGGAGGCCCAGGAGAAGTTCGGTTTCCTGCTCGAAGGCCTCAAGTACGGTGCTCCGCCGCACGGCGGCATCGCCCTCGGCTGGGACCGCGTCTGCGCGATCCTGGCGAAGGCCGATTCGATCCGCGAGGTCATCGCCTTCCCCAAGACCGGCGGCGGCTACGACCCGTTGACTGCGGCCCCCACGCCGATCACACCGGAGCAGCGCGCGGAGGCGGGCATCGACCATGTGCCCGAAACCGGGGACGAGGCTGTGGACGAGTAGCCCTACGATATGCAAGAAGCGGCCCGAGCCTGCGGCTCGGGCCGTGCGTCATTTCCGGAGCGCGGCATGATCCCGGTTGCCCCTCAAGCATTCCGACCGGCGGAGCTTTGTGGGCTGTAGTTCGCGCTCGATCATGTGACTGATATACCTAACACCCGGCCGACGCAGAAGCAAGAGGAGCAGTTCGACGTGCAGAGCGGGACCTTGGTGGCAGGTCGCTATCGATTGGACGAACGGCTCGCCGCCGGCGGCATGGGGGAAGTTTGGAAGGGCTTCGATACCAGGCTGAGCCGCAACGTCGCCGTCAAGATCCTCCATGCAGGGCTTTCGAGCAACGATAAATTCCGCGCCCGCTTCCAGTTGGAGGCCAGGGCCGTCGCGGCCCTCCAGTCGCCCGGCATCGTGGCGCTCTACGACTACGGCGAAGAGACCGGTGACGAAGGGCTCATCTCTTATCTGGTCATGGAGCTGGTCCCGGGGCGCTCCCTCGCCGACATCCTTCGCGACCGCGGCACGCTGCCGCCCGACGAGGTCATGAAGATCGTCGCCACCGCGGCCGACGCCCTCGAAACCGCGCACCGCGCCGATATCATCCACCGCGACATCAAGCCCGCCAATCTCCTCGTCGACGAGAGCGGCACGGTCAAGATCGTCGACTTCGGCATCGCCTCGGCGCGTGGGGCCTCGGGGCTGACCGAGACCGGCACCGTCATGGGCACGCTCGCCTATGCCTCTCCCGAACAGCTCAACGGTGCGGAGCTGACCGGCGCGACCGACCTGTACTCCTTGGGCATCGTCGCTTACGAAGCCCTCATGGGCCGGCCGCCGTTCGTCTCGGACACCCCGGTGGCGGTCATGAACGGCCACATGACGCAGGCGCCGCCGCCGCTTTCGCGCGATATCCCGCCGGGCATCGCACAGGTGGTGCTCCAGGCGCTGCAGAAGGACCCGAGCGCCAGATACGCCTCGGCCTCCGATATGGCCCGTTCGGCCCGCGAGGGCAGGGTCGTGGCCGGTGACATCCCGGCAGTGTCGCCGTCTACTCCCACGGACGGCGCGACGAGCCTCCTCGGCGCCGACGCCACCCACATGCTCGGCGGCGTGAGTTCGCCGCCGAACGCCACCGCGCCGCAGCCCACCAGTGCGATGGGCTCCGGTGGAGAGCCGAAGAACCGGGTGCTGCTCTGGTCCATCCTCGGCGGAGTCACGCTGGCGGTCATCGTCGTCTTGCTGATCATCCTGTTGCCTTGGAACAAGGAACGGCCGCACGGGCAGATCAACACCGGCGAGTCGTCGTCCACTCCCGCCGAGACGGAGAGCCCCTCGCCCACCGAGGAGACGCCCACCGAGGAAGAAGCGACGCAGAGCTGGAACGACAACTGGTACCCGCCTCCGTCCGATGAGCCGACCACGGAGGAGCCGAGCGAGACTCCGACGGAGAGTCCCGATGCGACGGAGACTCCGACGGAAAGCGAATCGCCCGAAACAGAGCCCACCGATGGTGACGGTGACGGCGATCCTGACCCGTCCGGCGGCACCGATCCCGGCGACCCTCCGGAAGACGGGGGAGGCGGCGACTCCTGAAGTCCGCTGCCTGTTCCCTCCATGCCGCCGAATTCGCCCCCTCGGCCTGGTTTGCGGGAGGTTCATTCGGTCCTTCACGGTGAGCGGAGGTCCGCGGCTGCGAGGGGGCGCGCGTCGTGCAACAGCTGGGGCGGGGCTGCGCAGGGCGGGGCGGCCGAGTGCGGACGGTCTGTCGGGTCACGGCCGCCTGAGCGTGGTATCTTCTCGAAACGAATTGCGAGGAGTCGACCATGAGCGACCGACAGGCTCGCGGCGTCGAGAAGGCGCTTCAGGAAGCCGAGGCCCGGGGCGAGTTCCAGAATCTCCCGGGGGCCGGTAAGCCCCTGCCGGGCATCGGAGAGCCCCTCCATGAGGACTGGTGGTTGCGCCAGAAGTCGACCCGCGAAAACCTCGGCGCCGATGCCCTGCCGGTGACGATCCGGTTGGCCCGCGAGGTCGACGAGCTCGAATCGGTCCTCGACGGCCTCGAATCCGAGACCGATGTCCGCGACCGTCTCGAGCAGATCAATCAGCGGATCCGCGCCGCGCTCATCGGCCCGGTCGACGGTCCGCCGCTGCGGTTCGGGCCGCTCGATGTCGAGGCCGAGACGGCCGCTTGGCGCGACCGCCGCAGCACTCCGCGGGAGTGACCGGAACCGGCGGCGAAGCAGCCGGTTCCGGCGTGTCATGATCCCCGTGTATTCGCAAGGGCGCAGGCTCACCCTGTCGCCCGGCAGCGGCGGTGCTCCACTGAGGGCACTGCCCGGACGGCCCGCTAGTCTTCCTGTTCTTCCAGGGGCGGAAAGCGCATGATCACGTCGCCGCCCGAGCCGTTCGAGGTCGTCACCCACAGCCAGCCGTCGGGTGCCGCCTCGACGGTTCGGATGCGGCCGATCTCATCGACCAGCACCGCCTCGGGCTCGCCGCCGACCTCGCCGCCGAGCACCGGTACCGTCCACAGTCGCTCGCCTCGCAGGGCCGCGATGTACGCGACGTCGTCGACGATCTCGACGCCCGAGGGCGAGGCCTCCGCCGTCGTCCAAGTGAGCAGCGGGTCGACGTACCCGGGCTCGTCGCCCACGCCTTCGACGATCGGCCAGCCGTAGTTCGCGCCGGCCTCGATGTGGTTGAACTCGTCCCAGGTGTCCTGCCCGAATTCGCTGGCGTACATCTCGTCGTCCGAGCCCCACGCCAGTCCTTGGACGTTCCGGTGCCCCAAGGAGTAGACCAGCGAGTTCTCGAAGGGGTTGTCCTCGGGCACCGATCCGTCCGGTTCGGCGCGGAGGATCTTCCCGCCCAGACTGTCGGGGTCCTGCGAGTTGTCGGTGTCGTCCGCGTCGCCGGTGGTGATGTAGAGCCGGTCGTCGGGGCCGAAGGCGAGTCTGCCGCCGTTATGGTTGAGCGCCACGGGGATACCGGTGATGATCGGTTCGGGTGCGAAGTCGTCGATGGTGAATCGCACGACGCGGTTGTCCTCGGCGGTCGAGTGGTAGGCGTAGATATAGCCGTCCTCCTCGTAAGAGGGGGAGACGGCCAAGCCGAGCAGGCCGCGCTCGTCGAAGTCCCCTTCCTGGGGTGGGACGCTGACGCCGCCGATGACGTCGGGCGCCCCGAATCCCTTATAGAGCATGACGGCGCCGCTGTTGCGGTCGGCCACCAGGGCCTGGCCGTTCGGCAGGAACGCGAGTCCCCAGGGGATGGAGAGCCCCTGCGCCAGGGTCTGCCCGTCCTCGAAGTCGAATCCGTTCTGCTGCATCGATTCGACCCGGCTCGGCTCGTCTCCGGCCGTCTTGTCCTGGGCTGTGGCGGTCCCGATGCCCAGTGCCAGGGCTGCGAGCGCCGCACCCGCGACCGTCAGCTTCCGTCGCATGGCTGCTCCTTGTCCGTCATCGTGCCGGTATGACGAAACGGCAACAATGAAATTGATGGATATCTATGCGGTTGCCATGGTAGGCACGATTTGCCCACGATGTCCAGTTGCGGGCGATGGGTCGGCGCCCGTGCGACTGATTGGTGTATTTATGTATCCTGATGCGAAGGTCGGATGTCCGCAGTCCGCCCGGCCGCCGCCGGCTCCGGAGCGGCCGGTCGAAGCGGACTGACGAGGCGGCGATACGGCCGAGGCTCGGCCCGCCATGGGGCGGTTCGGCGTTCGAGCACGCTGGAATCGCGCCTGTAGGCTGAGAAGGCAGGAAACCCTACCCTCAAGAAGCAGGAGAACGCTCATGTCCACCGTCATGACTCGCCGTCTCGTCGGCGTCGCCGCGATCCCCGCGCTGGCACTCGGTTTCGCCGCGTGCAGCTCGGACGCCTCCGACGGCCCCACCGCAGACGACGCCGGAGGCGACGCCTCGGCGCAGCTCGGCGCCCACGATATGGTCCTCGCCTCCTACCGGGGTCTCGACGGCGGCTCTTACACGATGGAGTCGACGATGACGGTCAACGACATCGACTTCATGGACATGACCAGCGTCGTCGACGGCAAGGCCTCGCACGCCACCCAGGACCTCTACATGAGCGCCATCATCGAGGCCATGGGCGAGGACTACTCCGATGAACCCGAGATGGCCGCGATGATGGAGGCCATGTTCGCCGACATGCACACCGAGGCGATCCTGGTCGACGACATGATCTACATGCAGTTCACCGGCGGCATGTTCGACGCCATGGCCGAGGACTTCGGCGAGGACGCCTGGTTCACGCTCGACCTCGCCGCGGACAGCCAGATGAGCGACATCTACGAGCAGTTCGGCAGCTTCGACCTGAGCGAGCAGACCGAAACGATGCTCAACGACCTCACCGACGTCGAGGAGACCGGCGACGGCGTCTACACCGGCACCCTGAGCCCCGACTCGGAGTCCATGGGGGCCCTGCTCGACGCCACCGGCGGCGCGGCCAACGGCGTCGAGGTGGTAGAAGAGACGCAGATCACCATTACCGTCGACGACGACGGCCTGCTCAAGACCATGGAAATGACCCTCCCGGAGACCGAGGGCATGATCATGCACATGGTCAGCGAGGTCACCGAGATCGGCGGCGACTACACGATCACCGCCCCTGAAAGCGACAACCTGCACTCCTTCGACGCGTTCGCGAACATGGCGCCGTAGCACCGAACGGCTCCGGTCGCGGCCGCTTCGCCGCGACCGGAGCCATCGCTCCAAGGGCGCCGGGCGCCCCGGACACGCGAGCGGCCTCGAAGAAACCCCGACCACGTTTCCGGGTATGGACATGCGATCTGCGTATGCACATGGCCTAGTCTGGTTCCGATGGACGCGCCGGAGTTGTTCGAAGCGGCTCAGCCGCCCGAGTCGTCGTGGTCCGGTGGCCTCGGAGCCCCGGCCTCCGGCGACGAGCCCTTGGCCGTCCGCATGCGACCCCAGCGCCTCGATGAACTCGTGGGCCAAGAGCACCTGCTCACCCCCGGCTCACCGCTGCGGCAGGTCGTCGAGGGCCACCAGCCGATGTCGGTCATCCTGTGGGGACCGCCCGGCTCGGGCAAGACCACCATCGCCCATCTCGTCGCCCAGTCCGCGGACCGCCGTTTCCGAGCCATGTCCGCACTCAACTCCGGCGTCAAGGACGTGCGCGCCGCCATCGAAGAGGCCAGGCGGGTACGGCGCACCGGCGGGCCCCAGACCATCCTGTTCATCGACGAGGTGCACCGCTTCACCAAGACCCAGCAGGACTCCCTGCTCGGAGCCGTTGAGGACCGCACGATCACCCTCCTGGCCGCCACCACCGAGAACCCCTACTTCTCCGTGGTCGCCCCACTGGTGAGCCGCTGTGTCCTGCTCACCCTGCGCGAACTCGACGATGCCGACATCGGCGCCGTCGTCGACCGGGCGATCGCCTCCCCCCGCGGCCTGGACGGCGCCGTCGAACTCACCGACGAAGCCCGCGACCACCTCGTCCGCACTGCCGCCGGCGACGCCCGCAAAGCCCTCACCGCGCTCGAAGCCGCGGCGGCGACGTGCCTGCACGGCTCGGCGGACACCGCCGAGGACACGGCGGCCCGGGACCGGCCGCGCATCACCGTCGCCGTCGCCGAGGCCGCCATCGACACCGCCGCCGTACGCTATGACCGTGACGGCGACGGCCACTACGACATCGCCAGCGCCTTCATCAAGAGTCTCCGCGGCTCCGACGTCGACGCGGCGATGCACTACCTGGCGCGGATGGTCGTCGCGGGAGAAGACCCCCGCTTCATCGCCCGTCGCCTGGTCGTCTTCGCCTCCGAGGACATCGGCATGGCCGATCCGACCGCGCTCCAGACCGCCACGGCAGCGGCCACCGCCGTCGAACGCATCGGTCTGCCCGAAGCCAGGATCAACCTCGCTCAAGCCGTCGTCCACCTCGCGACCGCGCCCAAGTCCAACGCCGTCATCGTCGCCGTCGACGAGGCCATCGGGGAGGTCCGAGCCGGCAAGATCGGGCCCGTCCCGCCCGCGCTGCGCGATTCCCACTACAAGTCGGCCACTCGGCTGGGCCACGGCGAAACCTACGTCTACCCGCACGACGACCCGCTCGGCGTGGTGCCGCAACGCCACGCCCCCGACGTGGTCGCAGGACGCGATTACTACCGCCCCACCAGGCACGGCGCCGAAGGCGAGATCGCCGACCGGCTCGAAAAGCTGCGCCGGATCGTGCGGAGGAGGCCCCGCGATGGCTGATGGACCGGCCCGGCCGTCCCAGCATCGCCCCTCCGACCGCCTCACCGAGGCACTGGCCTCCACCGGTGCCCGCATCGCGCGGTTGCGCATGATCGTCCTGGCCATCGCCTGCGCGGCGGTGCTGCTGGTGTTCGCGGTGCTGTGGTTCGGCAGGGCGTTCACGATCGACCCGACCCGCCGGGCCGTCGACGAGATCGACCCGCCCGCGTGGGCCGCCGCCGACGCGGACGATGCGATCTACGGCAACCGCTGGTGCCTGGAGGAGTGCAGGGTGCGGGTGCGCACGTGGGCCTCGGAGGGCACCGTGGAGGACACCGGGCACGCGTACCGGCGGACGCTGCTGCGGCACGGCTGGACCCCTGCCGAGGGGGAGCGGTGCATCGGAGGAGAGGGCGGCGGCGGCTGCTACACGCGCGATGAGCTGTTCTTGGAACTGTGGGTGGTGCCCGTAGCCTGCACGGACCGCTACGAGCTGTGCGTGGGTTCGGAGGTGACGGCGGTCGTCGCCGCTCAGGCGGCCCTGCCCCGGCTTGCCGAGGACGACGATGCAGACCCATAGGGCCTGTTCAAGGACTCGAGACCACTCGACCCTCTCCCTGAGGGCACCGCTTCCCCTTCGAGGCGAGTGGAGACGCGGGCTGAGCCTTCGAGGCGGTGGGGGCGGCGCGGCCCTCCTTCGGGGCCGTCCGCGAGCACACCGGCCTGCGCCGTCGCCGCTTCGAGCGCCGATGGTCCCGCCCGCTCTGCTCAAGTACCGCCCGAGTCGGTGCCGCGGACCGCAGTGAGGCGAGTGTGCACCGACTCGAAGCCGCCTTGTCCGAGCGCATGCGGCATCGCCCTGAATTCGACCGTTCCCATGCGATCTCGGTGCCGCGGACCGCGCATGGAAGAGCGCCGCGCAATCGCTCTTCTCGATTCCGAGGCCTGAACCCGGCAGGTCGTCGAGTCCGATCCGGTCCTCGGTGGACGCGAACGGTCCCGGGCGTCGCCGTTCATGCGGTATTAGCCGCAAGGAGGGGTCACTGCGCTTTCTGTCCTTGTCTGCAAGGTAAGGTCAGGACTGCGTTACTCATGCGCGAGAGCCAGGAATCATCTTTCGACCGCCGCAATGCGGTCAATGCTTCATCAAGGGGGAAGAGCCGTGCCAGAGGAGACGTTGGCCGTGGAGTTCACTAGCAACGATATGTGGGCACTCGGAGTATTGCTCATAGGCGTCGGTTTCCTCATCTTCTGCGTCCTGATCTCAGTGGGACTGCTCAGGAAGCTCAGCGGAACGGTCACCCGGCTCAACCGCACGCTCGACAAGGTCGACCGCGAGATCGGCCCGCTCCTGCAGAACCTCAACACCACGGTCACCGGCGTCAATGCGAACCTGACGCAGGTCGAGGGCGAGCTGGAGAAGGTCGGCGCCATCACCGAGAACGCCGCTCACGTCTCCTCGAACGTCGCCAACATCACCAGCCTGGTCGGCTCCGCCGTCAGCTCCCCGCTGGTCAAGGCCGCCGCATTCGGCTTCGGACTGCGCTCGGCGGTCAAACGACGGAACCAAGAGGTCGACGAGGAGCAGGTCCGCCGGATGGTCGAGGCCTCCAGGCAGAGCAAGCGGGAGCGCAAACAGGCTCGTAAAGCCCGCAAACACCGGAAATAGCTTGAGGAGAAACAGTGTTCAAGCGGATGATCTGGATAGGCGTCGGCGTGGTCGTCGGCGTCGTGGTGGTCCGGAAGATCACCAAGGCAGCCGAGTCGGTCACTCCAGGCGGGGTCGCCGACCGCATAGGCGAGGCCGGTGCTGAAATGAGGGAATCGTTCAAGTCGTTCTGGTCCGACGTCGCCGAGGCGAAGCGGGCCAAGGAATCCGAACTGTTCGAGGCCATGGAGCGCGGCGAGGACATCACGCCGCTGCTCACCGACGACGAGAACACCGAGGCCCAGCCGGGCCGCTGACAGCACTGAAGGAGGTGCCCCATGGAGACCGCTGAAATCCGACGCCGATTTCTGAAGTTCTTCGAATCCAACGGCCATACGGTGGTCCCCAGTGCACCGCTGCCGGCGATCGAGGACCCGAACCTGCTGTTCATCAACGCGGGCATGGTCCAGTTCGTGCCCTATTTCCTCGGCCAGGCCGAAGCGCCGTGGAAGACCGCGACCTCGGTCCAGAAGTGCCTGCGCACGCCCGACATCGAAGAGGTCGGCAAGACCTCCCGCCACGGCACGTTCTTCCAGATGAACGGCAACTTCTCCTTCGGGGACTATTTCAAGGAGCAGGCGATCCGCTACGCCTGGGACCTGTCCACCGCCCCGGTCGAGCAGGGCGGCTTCGGTCTGGACGGCGACCGCATCTGGGCGACGGTCTACCTCGATGACGACGAGTCGATCGACATCTGGCACAAGCAGATCGGTCTTCCGCTGGACCGGATCGTGCGCCGCGGGCAAACCGACAACATGTGGTCGATGGGCATCCCCGGCCCTTGCGGCCCGTGCTCGGAGCTGTACTACGACCGCGGGCCCGAATACGGCCCCGAAGGCGGCCCCGAGGTCGACGAGGACCGCTACCTCGAATACTGGAACCTCGTGTTCATGCAGCAGGAGCGGGGCGCGGGCCCGGCGAAGCAGGACTACGAGATCCTCGGCGACCTGCCGAAGAAGAACATCGACACCGGCATGGGTCTGGAGCGCATCGCCTCGATCCTCCAAGGGGTCGACAACATGTACGAGATCGACCAGGTCCGCCCGCTGATCGACAAGACCGCGGAGCTGACCGGCCGCCGCTACGGCCTCTCGACCTCCCAGACCGCCTCGGAGTCGCACCCCGACGACATCCGCTTCCGGATCATCGCCGACCACGTCCGTTCCAGCCTCATGCTCATCGGCGACGGCATCGCGCCCTCCAATGAGGGCCGAGGGTACGTGCTGCGCCGCATCATGCGCCGTGCGATCCGCGCCGTGCGCCTGCTCGGATACGACAAGCCCGCGCTCCCCGAACTCCTGCCGGTCGCGCGCGACTGCATGAGCCCGTCCTACCCCGAGCTCGCCCAAGACTTCGAACGCATCTCCTCCTACGCGTACAACGAAGAGGAGGCGTTCCTCTCGACCCTCAAGCGCGGGACCGAGATCCTCGACATGGCCGTCGCCCGGACGAAGCAGTCCGGCGGGACCTCCCTCGAAGGGGCGAAGGCGTTCGAGCTGCACGACACGTACGGCTTCCCGATCGATCTGACCCTGGAGATGGCCGAGGAGCAGGGCCTGTCCGTCGACGAGGCGGGTTTCCGCACCCTCATGGCCGAGCAGCGCGCGCGGGCGAAGGCCGACGCCGCCGCCCGCAAGACCGGCCACGCCGACCTCACCGCGTACTGGGACCTGCTCCAGCAGCACGGCCCCAGCGACTGGCGGGCCTACGAGACGCTCGACACCGAATCCCGCGTGCTCGGCATCCTGTCCCAAGGCAAGCCGATCCCGGTCGCCGCGGCCGGTCAGATCGTCGAAGTCGTACTCGACCGCACGCCCTTCTACGCCGAGTCCGGCGGTCAGCACGCCGATGCGGGGCGCATCACCGGCCCCAACGTCAGCGCCGAGGTGCTCGATGTGCAGCGGCCGGTCAAGAATCTCATCGTCCACCAGGTCCGCGTCCTCGAAGGCTCGCTCGCCCTCGACGACCGCATCGATGCCGCGGTCGACCCCGAGTGGCGACTCGGTGCGAGACAGGCGCACTCGGGCACGCACGTGGTCCACGCCGCGCTGCGCGAAGTGCTCGGCCCCTCCGCGCTCCAGTCCGGATCGTTCAACCGGCCCGGCTATCTCCGCCTCGACTTCTCGTGGCGCAGCAAGGTCTCCGAGGCGACCAAGAGCGAGATCGAAGAGGTCTCGAACCGGGCCGTCCGCGAGGACCTCCCGGTCGCGGTCAAGTACATGACCATGCCCGAGGCGAAGGCGTTCGGTGCGATCGCGCTGTTCGGAGAGACTTACGACGAGACCGTCCGCGTCGTCGAGATCGGCGGCCCGTGGTCGCGCGAACTGTGCGGCGGCACGCACGTCTCGCACGCCTCGCAGATCGGCCCCGTGGTCCTCACCGGCGAGTCCTCCATCGGATCGGGCCAGCGCCGCGTGGAGGCCGCCACCGGCTTCGAGGCCTACCGCTATCTCGCCCGGGAACGTGATCTGGTCTCCCAGATCGCCCAGGAGATCGGCGCGCAGCGCGGCGACGTGGTCGAACGCGTGCGTGCGATCCTTCAGCGCTCCAAGGACGCTGAACGCGAACTCGCCCAGATCCAGGCCAAAATGGTCAGCGGCCGTGCCGCCGACTACGCGAACGAGGCGAAGCAGGTCGGCGCGGTCAAGGTCGCGGCCGTGAAGGCCCCCGACGGCACCAAGGGCGGCGACGTCCGCGGGCTGGCCACGCAGATCCGCTCGCACCTGCCCGAGTCCGAGCCGGGCGTCGCGGCCGTGGTCGCCGCCGCCGGCGGCAAGGCGAGCCTCGTCGTGGGCGTCAACGCCGCGGCGAAGGCCCGGGGCGTCAGCGCGGCCGAACTCGTCAAGTCGGCCCTGTCGGGCCGCGGCGGCGGCAACGACGACATCGCCCAGGGCGGCGGCCTCCCCGCCGACCAGGCCGACCGGCTGCTCGACGACATCGTCCGAGCGCTCGCTGAATAGGACGATCGTGGATCACGCACAACCCGGCCCCGCGGCCACCGAGTGGCGGCGGGGCCGCCGTCTCGGCATCGACCTCGGCAAGGCCCGCATCGGCCTCGCCGTGTGCGACCCGGACGGCATCCTGGCCACTCCGGTGACGACCGTCCGTCGCGACATGAAGACCCGCGGCGAGGAGATTCCGCACGATATTCGTGAAATAGCCGAAATTAGCGCCGATTATGACGTGGTGGAGATTGTCGTGGGCCTACCCGTTACCCTTTCCGGTGAGGAGGGATTGGCCGCCGAGCACACCCGAACCTGGGTGCAACGGCTGGTCGATCGAGTCTCACCCGTGCCGGTAACCTTGACCGACGAGCGGCTCACCACGGCCGTCGCCACTCGCAGGCTCAATGAGGGCGGCGTCCGCGGCAAGCGGAAACGCTCCGTCGTCGATCAGGCCGCCGCGGTGGAGATCCTCCAGCATTGGTTGGATCAGCGGCGAAGGATATGACACACGATGCTCGGCGACCTCGATTCACAGGCGGAACACGCGGACGCACCTCGACGGCACCGCCGCCGTGAATCCGGCAGCTCCCTCATCGCCATGACCCTCGTCGTGGTCCTGTTCGGCGCCCTCGGCGTCGGCGGCTGGTGGGCCTACAACAACGTCATCAAGGAATTCTTCATCGCCGAGGACTTCGAGGGCACCGGCAACGGCACCGAGGTCACGATCCAGATCCAAGAAGGCTGGTTCCTCGCCGACATCGCCAACCACCTCCACCAAGAGGGCGTCATCGCCTCGGCGAAGGCGTTCACCAACGCCTCCGAGGACGACGGCGACAGCGGCCTGAGCATTCAGCCGGGCACCTACATCATGCAAGAGGAGATGTCGGCTGCCGCCGCGCTGGACTTCCTGACCGACCCGGCGAACCGGATGCTCAACGCCGTCACCATCCCCGAGGGCTACCGATCCATGGAGGTCTACGCCAAACTCTCCGAGCACACCGGTGTCCCCGTCGAGGACTTCGAAGCAGCCGCCGAGGACCCCGAGGCGCTCGGCGTCGACCCGATCTGGTTCGAAGGCTTCGGCGATAGGCAGATCAAATCCGTCGAAGGCTTCCTGTTCCCGGCCACCTATGAGTTCGACGAGGAGATGACCGCCGAACAGATGCTCTCGGCGATGATCGCGAAATTCAACACGACCGTCGAGGAGATCGACTTCATCGAACGGGCCGCGCAGATCCAGGACCCTGACCCGGATTTCGATCCCGCCTCGCTGCCGCAGCAGGACTTCCACCCCGACACCGGCGGCGAATTCAAGGTCTACCCGTGGATGGCCCTCCAGGTCGCCTCCATCGTGCAGTCCGAGTCCGGCACCCCCGAGGACGACGCGAAGATCGCCCAGACCATGTACAACAAGGTCTACGTCAACCCCTACTCGCACGAGCAGACCAACTGCAACTGCTTCGAGAGCGAGGCGATCTGGAACTACGGGCGCCTCCTCGAAGGCGAGGAGCCGATCACCTCCGGTGAGGACATCGCCTGGCACGACGTCATGCGCGACGCCGACAACCCATGGGCCCCCAGCGCTCCCCAGAACGCCGGCTACCTGCCCAGCGCCATCTCCAACCCCGGTGTGGCCGCCCTGGAGGGGGCCGTGAACCCGGAACCGGGGGACTGGCTGTTCTTCGTGACCGCCTACGACGACGGCCGGGCCCTGTTCGCCCACGAATACGCCGACCACGTGGAGAACATCAAGATCGCAGAGGAGAACGGGATCCAATGATGCAGGCAGCCGTCCTCGGCAAGCCGATCGAGCACTCGCTGTCCCCGGTCATCCACAGCGCCGGGTTCGCCGCCGTCGGACTGGTCGACTGGGTGTACACCCGCCACGAGTGCGACGAGCCGGGCCTGGCCGCCTTCGTCGACCGTCTCGACAACACCTGGGCCGGGCTCTCGCTCACCATGCCGCTCAAAGAAATCGCCCTCGTCGTCGCGGACGAGGTCACGCCCGTCGCCGAGGCCATCGGCGCGGCCAACACGCTCGTCCTGCGCGATGGCGTGCGCTTGGCGGACAACACCGACGCGCCCGGCATGGTCGACGCGCTCGCCGAGATCGGTCTGACCTCTGTGAACGAGGTGGCCGTGCTCGGCGCGGGCGGCACCGCCCGAGGCGCGCTCGGCGCCGCCCAGCGGCTCGGCGCCGAGACCGTCACCGTCTTCGCACGCCGCCGCGAGGCCGTCGCCGAGCTCGAACCCGTCGCCGAACGCCTCGGACTGGTCCTGCGCTCGGCCTCCTGGGACGAGGCCGTCATCGCCGGGCGCAGCGACCTCGTCGTCTCCACCGTCCCCAGAGGCGTCACCGACGGCCTGCGCGTCGACTGGCGTCCCGGAACCGTCCTGTTCGACGTCCTCTACGACCCGTGGCCCACCCCCCTCGCCGCAGCGGCCGAACGCGAAGGCGCCAAGGTCCTCGACGGCCTCGCGCTGCTGCTGGCGCAAGCGGTCCGCCAATGGACCCAGTTCACCGGCATCGACCCGGCTCCGGTCGGCGCGATGCGCGACGCACTCGATGCGGCGGTCGGACGGCGGTGAGGACGCCGGTCTTCCTCTACGACGGCGACTGCGCGTTCTGCACCCGGTGTGCGGACTTCCTCGAACGCTGCGTGAGGACCGAGGCCGCCGTGGCGCCGTGGCAAAGCGTCGACCTGGAGGCGCTCGGCATCGGACGGCGGGCAGTGGAGGACGCCGTCCAATGGGCGGAGCCCGGTCTTGTCAAAGCCGGTCCCGATGCCATCGCGATGCTGCTGTGCCGGGCCCAGTGGTACTGGAGACCGCTGGGCTTGATCGCCGCTCGCAAGTTCGTCTCACGGCTGCTGTGGCCGGTCTACCGGCTCGTCTCCCGTAACCGCCACCGGCTGCCCGGCGGCACCGCCGCCTGCGCCATCTCCCGAGCCGAAGACGGCCTCGGAGACGGCGAGGCGCCGCCTTGAACCGCATCGATCCTCACCTACGAGTCGGCGCGGTTCACACCCGAAGCCCTCGGCGACGTCACTGTGCACCTGCGTCTGCGGGGCGCTTCGCTGTCGTAGCCGAGCATCGAGGACGTCATCGGGCGGTTTCACACGGGGGAGTTCACCAGGGGAGCCGCAGCCCCGAAGACGGACGTGATCTTCTGGGACGGCATATGGATGAAGGGCTTCGTGAGTCGGCCGAGCGCCGGGCCGCGGAACTTGGCGTTGGCCCGTCCGCCCCATGTCCGGGATCTGATCCAGCGCGACGCCGCCCAGCCCACCATCGACTCGTGGCTTGACGAGATCTTGGCTGGCCCCCTCGGTGGTCCGTTCAAAGTCGTCGAGGCCATGGCCGAGATCCGCCGTTCACGGGATCAGGCGGGACAGGCGACATTGACACCGCCTGCACTCGCTGCTTCAGCGAGCCGCTTATCGTAAACCAGCATCCATTCGATGTCCTTGTGGTACTCCAGGACGGAGGCGAGATGAATCGCGTCCAGCGAGCGCAGCAGAGGCGGCCGGCACATGGACGCGTATTGCAGGACGCCTTCCATGAGGGGAATCCGCACCATTCGGGATAGCCGCTGCTGGGCTTGCAGGAGCGCGGTCGGTTCGCGTCGCATAACGGCCCGGAGCAGTTCGACCCTGGTCAGATCACTGGTCACCCACCGTTGCCCGGGATGTTCCCGGAGCCATTTCACGAGCGCTTGCGTCTCGTCCTCGGCCACCACGAGTTTGATCAGTGCCGAGGTGTCGAAGTAGATCACAGGCGGTCCTCGCGAAGCTCGTCGAGAATCTGCTGACTGGAGAGGGCGGGGTCGGAAGGCATGACGATTGGCACGTCCAAGGGGTCGCCTGCGTCCTCCGGTCCGATCAGCTCCCCCGAGCGAATCATGGTTTCGATCCGATCCTCGCTCGGGTCGGATATTGGCACCAGGCGAGCGGCCGGGCGTCCATGGTTGGTCACGATGATCTCGTGGCCTTTGCCGACCCATGCGAGGTAACTGCTGGCGTGCTGGCGCAGCTCTCGAATGCCGACTTCGCGTGGTTGTTGTAGGCCCATATTGGTTACCGTAGCACAAATTGTGTACACGAAAGGGTGAGGTGGTGAGCGGTTAACGGCTTGCGCGCCTTCGAGGGGGCCGCTAAAGTCGCTCCCGTCCCCCGGGCGCATCCGAAAACCCGGGACCGTCAGAGCGTTTGGAGGTGTGTACTGATGGCTGTCGTTGTCCTTCACCCTGCCTCGACCACCAGTCCACCTCCCGACGGCGCGCGCTGACCTGTTGCCGCGTGCCGCCGGAAACCCGCACAGGAGCAATCCGCAGTGGCACGCAAATCCGACAACACCTCCACCTTCGAATCCATCCGCCGCCGCAGGCGGCTCGACGAGGACGAACTCTTCGCACCCGAAGAGCAGGCCCGCTACGAGGCGATGCGCTCGGAGGACTTCGAGGAGCTCCCGGCCGACGACGGCCCGCCCACCGGCGATCGCTGGTCCATCTGGGATGATTCGGAGCCGCTTCAACGCGGCCCCGCCCCGTGGCCCGAGTGGGTCGTCACCGATCTGGGCGCCGTCGACTACGAGCTCGGCGTCCTCAAGACCGGCAAAGAGGCCGACGTCTTCCTCATCGAACGCGCCGTGCCGGGCACCGACCGGTCGGCGCTGATGGCCTCCAAGCGTTACCGTTCGGCCGAGCACACCCAGTTCAACCGGACCGGCGACTACACCGCCGGGCGCACCGCCAGACGCACCCGCGACCGCCGCGCCCTCGCCAAGCGCACCAAATTCGGTCTCGCGCAGGCCGCGGGGCGGTGGGCCGCCGCCGAATTCGAGGCCCTCGCCCGGCTCTGGCAGGCCGGCGTCGCCGTGCCTTATCCCGTGCAGATCCTCGGCACCGAGGTGATCATGGAGTTCATCGGCGAGGACCGTACCGCCGCCCCGCGCCTCGCCGAGGTCAAGCCCGACGAAGTCGAGCTCGAAAGCCTGTGGGAGCAGGCCCGCGAGAAC
>JAJYSW010000036.1 GCA_021793335.1 Actinomycetes bacterium | reverse complement strand
TCGACGGCTAATACAAGCAGAGTTCTGTGTTTCTGAGGCTACCGTACGGCCCTGGCTATCGCCATCCTCGCACAGTCATGACCCGGTGACGCACCACGAACGGAACAAAGACGACACCGGTCCATGCACGGACCGGTGTGATGCAGCCGCCGATGCCCGCGTCCGTACCCTGGGCACGTGACCGATGCACAGGATTCACCGGCCGAGACCGTCGAGAAGACCGCCGAGCCGAAACGGGAGGGCCGACTCGTCTCGGCCGCGCTCGCCCTCGGCGCGCTCGCAGCACTGATCGGCGTCCTCGTCTCGCTGTACCGCATGACCGGCATGGCCGACGGCCTCGACGAGACCGGCGTGATGATCCTGGCGCTGAGCCTGTTCAGCCCCGTCATCATCGCGATGTTCGCCGGCGGCGTCGGCGGCATCATCGCCTCCCGCTTCAAAGGCCCGCGCCCGGCACTGGCCGCCGCGGGCTTCATCATCCTCGGGCTGGTCACCGCGGGCGTGGCCTATGCGCTGTTCGGCGTCGACGCCTCGATCGCGCTCGCCCTCGGGCTCGTCCTGCTCGCCTCGACGGTGATCGGCGGCCTGTTCTCGCTGCCGCGCCACCGCCTCCCGGTCGTGGCCGGGCTCTTGGGCACGCTGCTGCTGCTCGCACTCATGTTCTTGCGCGGCGTGCTGGAGGCTTCCTCGAAGAGCCTGTTCAGCGACCCACTCGACCGGTACGGTACTTTCGGCTCCCTCGCGCCGTTCCTCGCCGGCCTACTGTGCGGATTCGTCGCGTTCCAGTATCTGCGCGTCGCCGGGGCCGGGAACCGGCTGCCCGGTTTCCTGTTCGCCGGGGCGATCCCCGGCGCGATCTGGCTGCTGGCGACGGTCGTCGCCCAAGTCGGCATCGAGGCGATCCTCGCGATCGGCATCGACGAGGTCCCCGCACTCGACGAGGCATACCTGACGCTGACCTTCGAATGGCAGTACAACGGAGCCATGACCGTCCTGTTCGCCGGCGCACTGTGCTCGGTGCTCGCCTACGGACTGCTGCTGCCCAAATCCGCCAAGAGGCCGTGAAGCTCCGAGGGCGCGTACCAGTCCAGGAGATGGTCCTCGGCGGCAGCCGGGTCGGGCGTCTCGGCAGCGAGCCGGGCCGCGATCTCGGCCGCGGCATCGGCATCGTCCATATGGACGGCCGCGACCTGCGCGAACCCCACGGCACCGTGTAGATCCGCGGCGGTGCCGCCGGGCCGCTCGGTCACCCGCTCGTCCGGCACGTCCGCCGAGACCACGACGCGCCGGGGCTCCGAACCGTGAACGAGCAGCGCCGCCGACGCCAGAGCGGCGTCGTCGAAAGCGGTGTACTCCAAGTCCTCGATGTCGGCGTCCGGGTGCGCCTCGCGCAGCGCCCGCGTGACCATGTGCACCGGTTCGGTGGACGCCAGCTCGCCGGTCTCGGCGAGCCGGCGCAGCATCGCGACATCGGCGGGTACGTAGATCCTCGTCATGCCTGCCATTCTGCTCCCGGCACCGCCGGTCAGCTCTGGTTCACCCCGCCCGGAGCACCGTGGCACCGCTTGTACTTCTTGCCCGAGCCGCAATGACACGGGGCGTTACGGCTCGGCTCGTTCGAGGCGTGGCGCTGGTTCGGGTTGGCCTGCTGTGCGGGCGGCGCGGTGGCGGCGCTGCGCGGCCCGGCCGACCTGGCGCCCTTCGAGGCGACCTTGGCGCTGCCCTTACTGCCGGCTCCGGGCGTGCGCTTGACGTCGCGCTTCCTGCCCTGCAGCGCCTTGGGCGGACGCACGACGGCCGCTCCGGCGGCGTCGGTCTCGCGCACGAACGCGCTCCCGGCCCCGGCGGCCCCATCGATCGACGGGGCGCGCAACAGCAGGCGGTCGGGCTGCTTGAGCGGTTCCAGGCCGCGGATCTCGGCTTCGGGCTCACCCGATCCGCCGCTCTCCTCGCCCTCCTTCGGCCGGGTCTTGATCTCGGCGTTCATGAGGAACCGGACGGTGTCCTCCTTGATGCCGTCGAGCATCGTCTGGAACATGTCGTACGCCTCGCGCTGGTACTCGATGACCGGATCGCGCTGAGCGTAGGCGCGCAGGCTGATGCCCTGCTTGAGGTAGTCGACCTCGTAGAGGTGCTCGCGCCACTTGCGGTCGATGGTCTGGAGCATGACACGGCGTTCGAGCTTGCGCAGCGTCTCGGCCCCGAACTCCTCTTCGCGGGTGGCGTAGTAGGCGCGGGCGTCCTCGCGGACGGCTTCGAGCAGATCGCCGGGTTCGAGGTTGTCGACGCCGCCGACGCGCTCGAACAGCTCCTTCTGCGTGATCCGGATCGGGTAGAGCTGCTTGAAGGCGCTCCACAGCTCGTCGAGGTCCCAGTCCTCGGCGTAGCCGTCGGCGGTGGCTCCAGCGACGTACGCCTCGACGACGTCGTCGATCATGTGCTCGACCTGGTCGTGGACGTCCTCACCGCGCAGGACCTTGCGCCGCTCGTCATAGATGACGGTGCGCTGGCGGTTCATGACCTCGTCATATTTGAGGACGTTCTTGCGGACCTCGGCGTTGTGGCCTTCGATCTGGGACTGCGCGGACTCGATCTGGCGGCTGACGAGCTTCGACTCGATCGGGATGTCGTCGGGCACGCGCAGGCGGTTCATCATGGCGCGCACGGCGTCGGCATTGAACCGCTTCATCAGGTCGTCGGACAGTGAGAGGTAGAAACGGGATTCGCCCGGGTCGCCCTGGCGTCCGGACCGGCCGCGCAGCTGGTTGTCGATGCGCCGCGACTCGTGCCGCTCGGTGCCGAGAACGTAGAGCCCGCCGGCTTCGCGGACCTCGTCGGCCTCGGCCTCGCAGATCTCCTCGAATTTCTTGAGGGTCTCCTCCCACTCGGCCGCGTAGGTCTCCTCGTCGGCCTCGTCGACGCCACGGGTGCGCAGTTCGGCGGCCGCCAGGTACTCGGGGTTGCCGCCGAGCATGATGTCGGTGCCCCGACCGGCCATGTTGGTGGCGACGGTCACCGCGCCCTTCTGCCCGGCCTGGGCGATGACGTCGGCCTCTCTGGCGTGGTTCTTCGCGTTGAGCACATTGTGCTTGACGCCGCGCTTCTTCAGCGCCTGGGCCAGCAGCTCGGACTTCTCGACCGAGACGGTGCCGACCAGGACCGGCTGGCCGGTCTCGTGGCGTTCGACGATGTCGTCGACGACGGCGCGGTACTTGGCCTCCTCGGTCTTGTAGATCACGTCGGGCCGGTCATTGCGGATCATCGGCTTGTTCGTCGGCACCGGGATGACGCCCACGCCGTAGACGCGGTTGAATTCGGCGGCCTCGGTCTGGGCGGTGCCGGTGATGCCAGCGAGCTTGTCGTACATGCGGAAATAGTTCTGGAGGGTGGTGGTGGCGAACGTCTGGTTCTCCTGCTTGATCTCCACCCCTTCCTTCGCCTCGATGGCCTGGTGGATGCCCTCGTTGAAGCGCCGACCGGCCAGGACGCGGCCGGTGAACTCGTCGACGATGAGGACCTCGCCGCCCTCCGAGACGATGTACTCGCGGTTGCGTTCGAACAGCTCACGGGCCTTGATCGCGTTGTTGAGGTAACCGACCAGCGGCGTGTTGACCGAGTCGTAGAGGTTCTCGATGCCGAGCCGGTCCTCGACGCGGGCGACGCCGGACTCGCTGATCGCGATGGTCCGCTTGGACTCGTCCACCTCGTAGTGCTCGTCGCGCCGCAGCGTGTTCGCGATCTTGGCGAACTCCGTGTACCAGCGTTTCTGGTGCTCGGCGGGCCCGGAGATGATGATCGGCGTGCGGGCCTCGTCGACGAGGATCGAGTCGACCTCGTCGACGAGCGCGAAGTGGTGTCCGCGCTGCACGAGATTGTCGATCGAGGAGGCCATGTTGTCGCGCAGGTAGTCGAACGCGAGCTCGTTATTGGTGGAGTAGGTGATGTCGGCCTCATAGGCTTCGCGATGCTTCTCGGAGCCTTCTCCGGGCAGCACCACGCCGACGGTCAGGCCGAGGAAGCGGTGGATCTCGCCCATCCACTCCGCGTCGCGCCGCACCAGATAGTCGTTGACGGTGACCTGGTGGACGCCTTTGCCTTCCAATGCGTTGAGATAGACCGGCAGCGTGGAGACGAGGGTCTTGCCCTCACCGGTCTTCATCTCGGCGATATTGCCCTGGTGGAGCGCGGCGCCGCCCATGATCTGGACGTGGTAGTGCCGCATGCCTCGCACCCGCTTGGCCGCCTCGCGGACTGTGGCGAACGCCTCGGGCAGCAGGTCGTCCAGGGTCTCGCCGTCTTTCAGACGTTCTCGGTACTCGTCGGTCAGGGCGCGCAGCTCGGCGTCCGTCATCGACTCGTACTCGTCTTCAAGCGAGTCGACGGCATTGGCGATGGCTTTGAGGCGCTTGAGCGCGCGGCCCTCGCCGGCGCGCAGTACCTTCTCGAACAGCGACACGGAAAGTCAGCTCCCAGCGAGGTCTCGGCCACGGTACACGGGTGGATAACGCGTCCAATAGTACGCGTTGCCACCTGGTCCCCCTTCGCGCGGCGGCTGCGGCACAATCGGAGCTTATGGAACCGGTCACCCTCGAAGCCGAAGGACTGCGGCTCGTCCCCTGGGAAGAGGGCCATCTTCCCGATCTCCAGCGCATCTACGACGACCCGCTGATCGAGCGGTTCTTGGTGATGCCGCTGCCGTGGTCGCGGCAGTACCGCGAGCGTTTCCTGGACCTGTGCGAGCGGCACTGGCGTGCGGATAATCCGCGCTGGGCCGTGGTCGACGAGACCGGCGCGCTCCAGGGCTCGGTGGCGCTGACGCACGCGTTCCCCCAGGAGGTCTCGATCACCTACCTGACCGCGCCGTGGGCCAGGGGCGGCGGCGTGGCGCAGCGGTCGATCCGTGCCGCGGTGCGGTTCGCGTTCGACGTGATGGACATGCGGCGGGTCGCCTGGGACGCGATCGTCGGCAACCACGCCTCACGCCTGGCCGCGATCCGCACCGGCTTCACCGTCGAGGGGGTCTCCCGCAACGGCGTCAACCAGCGCGGCGTCTCCCGTGACTGCTGGGTGGGCGGGATCGTACCGGGCGAACTGCGCGAGGGCGACGATCCGCCGCCGAATTACGCCATCCTCAAGCGCCAGGCGGGCTTCTTCATGGCCGAGCAGCCGGTCCTGGAGACCGGCGTATCCGGGCTGCGGCTGCGTCCGCTGCGCGAGGACGACATCGACGACCTGGCGGCGGCCTGCGCCGACGCCGAGACGCAGCGGTGGGTGAGCCTGCCGAACCCGTACACGCGCGAGCACGCCGCCGGGTGGGTTCGCCGCACCCGCGGCACCTGGGATCGAGGCGAGACGGTCCTGTACGCCATGGCGGACGAGGACGACCGCTACTGCGGTTCGGTCGAGCTCACTCTCGGCACGCCCGGCGAGGCCGAACTGGGTTATTTCTGTGCCCCGTGGGCGCGGGACCGGGGCTGGACGACCGCCGCGGTGAGGCGCCTGTGTCGTCTGGGCTTCGAAGACCTGGCGCTGGAGCGCGTCGAATGGCGCGCCGTGGTCGGCAATGACGCCTCGCGGCGGGTCGCAGAGAAGGCCGGCTTCGTCGTCGAGGGCACGAAACGCCGGATTCTGCACGGTCCGGGCGAAAGGCTTGACTCATGGATAGGGTCCCTGCTTGGCTGATGGCGTGTATCTCATCGAGACTGTCACCGCCTCGGGGTTCGTGCTGCGAACGGCGCCCGACGACCTGAAACTCGAATGCGGCTTCGAGACCGACATGGTGGCGGTCGGGGCCGACGGGGACGAGCCGTGGGGCGCGATCGGTTGGAGCGGGGCCGACGGCGTCGTATCGATCCGGTATTGGGTGGCGCCCGATCACCGCGGCCGGAAACTCGCGACGGCGATGCTCAAGGCCGTCGCCGGCCCGATGTTCGCCTCCGGGGCCGAGCGCTTGGAGGTGCGGGCTCCGGTGCGGGACCTGGCCGCGATCCGCGCGGCGATGCGGGCGGGGTTCCGGCCCGAGGGCGTCCTCCGGGCGGCGGCGCCGGGTGGGACCGATGCGCTCTCACTGGGGCTGCTGCCCGGCGATGGGCGCGGTCCGGCCCCGCGGGCGCTGCCCGACCTGCCCGGCGGGGAGCTCACCGATGGAACGGTCTCGCTACGGCCGCTACGCCCCGGGGACGCCGAGGCGCACCTGCGCCACCGCACCGCCCCTGACGTGTACAAGGGGGCCGCGCTGCAACTGCCGCCGAACCTCGATGAGCTCACCGAGATGTGCGAGTGGCGGTCCGCGGTCGAGTGGCTGCGGGGACGTTCGGCCTTCATGGTCATCGACGACGGCGAGGGATACCGGGGCACCATCGGCCTCTACGACGTGACGAGGCTGGTGGGTACGGGGGTGATCGGCTACGACCTGAGCGCCGATGCCCGCGGCAGGGGCTATGCGACGCGCGCGGTCGATCTGATGTGCCGTTGGGCGTTCGAGGAGGTCGGCATCGACCGCTTGGAGGCGGGGACCGACGTCCACAATGCGGCTTCGCAGGCGGTGCTGCGGCGCGCGGGGTTCCGGCTGGAGGGTATCGAGCGGGGAGGGCTGCCCGCGACCGACGGCACCAGGCGCGACACGCTGCTGTGGGCCAAACTCTCATGTGATTGAAAGTGCAACCTTCAGGTTCGTGTTGAGCGTCGAATATATAGTGAACCGGTCGCTTCGCAACGTGGAGGAACCCCTTTTGAAGTCCTTGCCCGTCCGTGCCCTGGCGGTGGCATCGCTGCTGCTGTTCACCGGGGCCTGCACCGCTCCCCAGCAGGGGACGTTCACCCCGGCCCCGATCGTCCCCCAAGTCTCGCTCGCCGTCGCCGACGCTCAGGACCCGACCGAGCCGTTCACCGTCACGGCCGTGGACGGCATCCTCGAAGTGGTCAGTGTGACCTCCGATCGCGCCAAGACCGTCGAAGGCGTCTTCAGTGAGGACCTCACTTCCTGGACCTCCGAAGGCGTGATGGACGCCGGTGCGACCCACACCGTCATGGCCATGGCCGTCAGCGTCGACGGCACGGTCACCGAGTTCGAGAGCCAGTTCACCACCGAGGGCCGCGAGGGCTCCGGTTTCACCGTGGCCGACGTGACGCCGGTGCTCGAAGGCGAGACCGTCGGCGTGGGCGCGCCGATCATCGTCACCTTCACCGAGGCGGCGCCCGACCGGAAGATCGTGGAACAGAACCTCGTGGTCGAATCCGAGAAGGGGCACGAGGGCGCCTGGCGGTGGGTGAGCGACACGCAGGCCATCTACCGGACGAAGGAGTACTGGGACCCTTATCAGACGGTGACGTTCACCGCCGCGTTCGACGGAGTCCACCTCGGCGGCGACGTGTGGGGCGAAGCGGACTACACCGCCGACATGGTGATCGGCTCCGCGAACATCACCTACGCGGACGTGCAGGCCCACAACATGGTCGTCGAGGTCGACGGCGAGGTCGTCCGCGATATTCCCGTCAGTTTCGGCTCCGGCTCGGAGTGGGAGTACCACACCGCCAGCGGCGTCCACTTGGTGATGGAGAAGTTCGAGCACAAGGTGATGGTCGCCCCCGGCAAGGACAAGGACCACCCCGACTACTACGAGACGCCGGTCAACTGGGCGACCCGTATCAACGCCACCGGGGAGTTCATCCACGGCGCGCCTTGGTCGGAGTGGGCGCAGGGCAACACGAACGTCTCACACGGCTGCATCAATGCGACCGATACGCACGCCAAGTGGTTCTACGAGATCGCCCAGCGCGGCGACCCGGTCGAGGTGGTCGGATCGCCCCGCGACATGCCGTGGAACAACGGCTGGGGCTACTGGATCATGTCCTTCGAGGAGTGGCAGGAGGGCTCGGCCCTATGACGGCCGGCACGTGATCCCACGGCGACGGGACACGGAAGCGCGATACGGACCGGCGGCCCCGGGCGAGTGCCCGGGGCCGCCGGTCCTTGCGTACACGGGGCGGTCGGCCCTCTCGGTCCACCGCCGTCACATGTCCAGACGGAGCAGGCCGTAGTCGTAGGCCCTGCGGCGGTACACGACCGAGGGCTTGCCGCTCTCCTTGTCGTGGAACAGGTAGAAGTCGTGTCCCACCAGTTCCATGTTCTGGAGGGCGTCGTCGACGGTCATCGGCTCGCCCGGGTGGAGCTTCTCGCGGACGATCCTGCCCGGCAGGTGCTCCTCGACCAGGCCGTCGAAGTGGTCGACGTCTTCGGAGACGAAACGCCCATTGCCTTGGGCCTTCTCGGGTTCCTCGGTCAGCGACGCGGGCAGCCGGCCTCCCTCGACCCGGACCGCGGTGGCTTCGGCGACCGACATCGGCCGCGATTTCCCGTTGCGGTGCACACGCCTTCGTTCGGAGACCTTCCGCAGCTGGCGGTCGAGTTTCGAGACCGCGAGCTCGAACGCCGAACGGAAGTCCCCGGCGGCGGCCTCGGCTCGTATCACCGTTCCCTTGGGTCGGCATGTGATCTCGACGCGCTGGGCGTGGTCGTTCTGGCGAGGATTGGGCTCGTGGTACAGCTCGACGTCGATATCGATCGTGTCGCCGTCGTACCTGGCCAGGTACTTGACGATCTTGGACTCGATCTTCTCCTCGACGAGCTCGCGGTAATGGTCGGGAACCTCCACGTTACGGCCCTTGACGACGATTTCCACCTCGAAACCTCCCAGGTGCGTCCCGCTCCGCGCGGGATGCGGACGAAGTTGCTCATGCTGGGTCCGGAGCCGGCTGTCCGGTACGGCGGATGGAGGGACCTCCTCTCACGGGGGACGATCCGGGTCGGCGGTATTCTCGTGTTGCGAGCGTTCGCCTTTCGACAAGTGGCATTCACTTGCTCCCGGTCGTCTCGTTACCGATCCGAGATCTTGAGACTATCCCCTGGAGCCACGAAAGTCGACCCTTTGCATCTGGGAATTCTCTTCTCTCAGGAGGCACTTGCGCGCAGGCTCCGGCGGACCCTCCACCGCTCTTCGCAAGAGCGACCGAACCCGGGGCAAAGGCTCATTACCCGGCGAAGACCGCCACATCCGGCACCGGGGTCATCGGGGGCGCAGCGGTCGGGACGATCCTGCGACCGCGGCGCGGCCTACACGGCCGCTGCGACCGTCGTCGTCGCCGCCACGACCCGCACTCCCGCCCCGTCGAGCACCGCGGCGGCGGCGCTCAGCGTCGCCCCGGTGGTCACGATGTCGTCCACGAGGATCACCGGTCGGCCCGAGGCCGCCAGCACGGCGGTTCGGCGCGGCACGGTCGCCAGGCTCCGGGCCGCCGCGTGCCGCCGCTGGGCCGCCGTCAGTCCCACCGAGTCCCGGCGCGGGCGGGCCCGCAGGCACCGGTGCATCGGGCCCAGTGGCGCGCACAGCGCCGCCACGTGGTCGAAGCCGCGCTCGCGTCTTGCCGCCCGCGTCGACGGGATCGGCACCAGTACCGCGCCCGGCACCTCCTCGGTGACGGCGTCGACCGCTCGACCCAGCAGGCGCGCGAGCACGGGCACGAGATCGCGTCGCCCGCGTTCCTTGTATTCGTTGAGGGCCTCGGCCAGGGCTCCCTCATAGGTGCCCGCGACGACGACCGGCGGTGTACCCGGCGTCCTGGGCGCGGCCGCCATGGCCGTCGCAGGCAGGCCCGCGGCGCAGTGCTCGCACAGACCGCAGCCGGTCGCGTGCCTCGCCCGGCAGGAGGCGCACGCGGCGGGGAGGAACAGTTCGCACAGGGCCTCGACGAGTCTCACGCCGAGGTTAACGAGCGAGGATGCGTTTCGAAGCGCGGTCGCCTGCGGGGCGGGCGCTCAGTTGTTGAGGCCGACCGCTTTCATCCGCTCCTGGTGGGCGCGCGTGAGCCCTCGCAGGAGTTCGTCGATCGAGCCGCCGTCGCCGGCGATGAGATCGGTGAGCCGCTCGTGAGCGGCGGCCACTCTTTGGGCGCGGTTGAGGGCCTCGCCGACCAGTCTCCGGCCCCACAGCGACAGCCGCCCGGCGGCCGAGGGGTCGGCCTCGATGGCGGCGCGGATCTCGGCCGCCGCGAAATCGACGGCCGAACCGTTTTTCAGGACCTGTTCGATCAGGGCGCGGTCGTCACCGGGGAGCTTGACGGCCACGGCTCGAAAGAAGTCGTCGGCGACCGCGTCGCCAACGTAGACCTTGACGAGCGCCTCCAGGAAATCCCGAGGCGCAGTCGAGACATCGTAGGCTTTGAACACCTCCACGAATGGGGCCATCGCCTCGGCCGGGTCGGCGCCGAGCGCCGTCAGTCGATCGGCCAGGAGCCGGTAGTTGCGAATCTCACCCACGGCCGCCTCGGCCATCCGCGCCCGGCTCGCCAGATCGGCGGTCAGACCTGCGTCGACGGTCATCCGCTCGAACGCCAGCAGTTCGCCGAGCGCCAGCAGCCCGAGCAGATCGATGACCGTCTCGGGGCTCGGATGCCGGTCGCCGCCGGGTTCGGCCGTCTCGGACGCGGGAACAGTTGGTTCGGACACGACGGCAGATTACCACCGGGCCCATCGACCGCCGCCCGGCCGGACAAGAACCTTATTCACATCTGGAGACGCCGCTTCGAGTGCCACCGGCCATCGATCGGCCCATCGGGGTGAATCGGACCACTCCGGACGACTCGTGCGAACGGCGCGCCAAGACGGAGCCGCGGGAACGGCGTACGATGGTCAGGAGCGACTGCGGCCCTCAAGCGGCTTTTCCCTGACAATGCAGTCCTCGAAGCGCCGACGACGCGACGTCGCGGTGCACTTGTGAAGCGGCGACTCATCGGATCCGGCGAGCGTCGCCGCCGTGTATACGAGAAAGAATGTGGCGCCGAGTTCCCCGGATCTCTTGACGCAGTCCTCCGCCACGAGGTGACAGAGTGAACGAAGTGAACAACGACCGGCCCGCGAATCAAGGGCCGACATTCGCCCAGCTCGGAGTCCGCGAAGCGACCGTGGAGGCGCTCGCGGCACTGGGCATCGAACGGGCTTTCGCCATTCAGGAATACGCGATCCCCATCGGCCTGCGAGGCTCCGACATCATCGGACGGGCCCCCACCGGAACCGGCAAGACCTTCGGTTTCGGCCTCCCCATCATCGACACCATCGCGTCGGTCGACGAAGGCGCCGACGGACGTCCTCAGGCGCTGATCCTCGTCCCCACCCGCGAGCTGGGCCTCCAGGTCGCACGGGACCTGGAAGACGCCGGCAAGACCCGCGCGATCCGCGTCCTGCCGATCTACGGCGGCCGCGCCTACGAACCGCAGATCGAAGCGCTTCGCTCGGGCGTCGACATCATCGTCGGCACGCCCGGACGCCTGCTCGACCTGTACAAGTCCAAGCACATCAAGCTCGACCGGATCGCCCACTGCGTTCTGGACGAGGCCGACAGGATGCTCGACCTCGGCTTCTCCGAGGACGTCGAGCGCATCCTCAAACTGCTGCCCGAGCAGCGCCAGACGATGCTGTTCAGCGCCACCATGCCCGACACGATCATGTCGCTGTCGCGCAGGCACATGAACCGGCCCATCACCGTGACCGCCGACGTGACCGGTCCCGACGACGAGGCCGCGGCGAGCACCCGGCAGCTGGTGTACCTGACGCACCCGCTCAATAAGATCGAAGTGGTCGCCCGCATCCTGCAGGCCCGCGACCGCGGCCTGACCATCCTCTTCTGCCGCACCAAGCGGGCCGCCCAGAAACTCAGCGACGAACTCGACTTCCGCGGCTTCGCGGTCGGCTCCGTCCACGGCGACCTGGGGCAGAACGCCCGCGAGCGGGCACTGCGGGCCTTCCGCTCGGGCAAGATCGACGTGCTCGTGGCCACCGACGTCGCCGCGCGCGGCATCGACGTCCCCGACATCACGCACGTCATCAACTACGACGCGCCCGAGGAGGCCGAGACCTACGTCCACCGGATCGGCCGCACCGGCCGCGCCGGAGCCACCGGCATCGCGGTGACCTTCCTGACGTGGGAGGACCAGCCGCGTTGGAAGATCATCGTCAAGGCGAACGGCCTCGACCTGGGCGACCCGGTCGAGACCTATCACACCTCCGACCATCTCTACACCGACCTCGACATCCCCGAGGGGGCGCCGCCGGCACTGCCGAGCGAACAGCGCAACCGGGACGGCCTGAGCGCCGAGCGCGAGGACGACGTCGAGGGCGGGCGCCGCTCGAAGAGCGGCGGCCGGAACCGGCGTCGGAGCGGTGGCGGCGGGCAGCGCCGCCAGTCCGAGGGCCCGAGCCGAGGCGAGGACGGCCCCGGCCGCAGGCGTCGCCGCACACGTGGCGGCTCGGACCGGCGAAGCGCCGCCGAGCGTGCGCCCAAGTCCGAGGTCGAGCGCGCTTCGCGGACGACGAGCGAGGACGGCGCGAAGGCCGTGGACGGAGCGGGTGCGAAGAGCCGCGATGGCGCCGCCGCACCGGTCCGTCGACGTCGCCGGCGTCTTCGCTCCAGCGGATCCGAGACCGTCTCGGGTAAGGCGGACTAAGCTGCTTCCATGAGCAGCGCACCGGACGGGCCCACGGTTCGCGAGAGCGGCCGTGGGTCGGACTACGACGGTCCGCCGACGAACCTCCCGCCGCCTCCGGGATGGCGGGTCGAATCAGTCGCCCTCACCAGTGAGCCGAGGCGGATGCCGAGACAGGACCACGGCGCGATCGACGCCGCCGAGCAGCGGGCGAGACTGGTGACCCACTGGTCCGCGCTGCTGGCGGTGTTCTTGATGTTCACCGTGGTCGTCATCGGCATCGTCCGTCATTGACGGCGAACCTTCGCCGCCGCACGCCCCGGCGGTGCGGATCAGGAATTCAGGTAATCGGCCCAGCGCATGTCCGCACCCGAATGCCAGGCTTCGAAGACCATCCAGGCGGCCAGCGCCAGCAGCACGAGGGCGATGAGGCCGAACACCACCATGACGACCCTGCGGCCTTTGGCCGCCGGGTCCTCCGATGCGGCGGAACCGCCGTCGCCCTCGCCGGCAGGGGCGTCGCCGCCTCGGGCCGCGGCGCTGCGGCGTCCCCGGTCGAGCCCGGCGAACAGCCACCACACCGGGACGAGCCCGATGAGTATCCACAGCAGGCGGTATCCATAGCCGCGGTGGGCGACGACATCGTCCCGGCCGCTCAGGCCTGCGAAGTCGGCGAGCTGATCACCGCTCCAGATCGCGCCGTAGACGGCGGCGGGGGCGATGAGCGTCAGGATGGCGACGGCCCAGCCGACCGTTCGCCGCAGCGGCGGCACGAAGAGGTAGACGAGTGCGAGGAGCGCGAGCAGCGGCACCAGGACGACGGGGGCATGGACCGCCAGGGCATGTACGGGTAGATCCAGAAACGTGGTCATGGGGTTCATTGAACCGTACAGTGAATCGTCCTTGATTCCGCGGTTTACCCGTGCTGGAAGACTTCGATGAAGCCCATGACCGCATCGGCGACGAGCTGCACTGCGATCGCGGCCAGCAGCACGCCCGCGATGCGGGTGAGGACCTCGATACCGCCTCGCCGAAGAATCTTCACCAAGACTCCCGAGTAGCGCATCACCAGGTAGATGAAGATGTGGATGAAGACGATCGCGATCGCCACCCAGAGGTAGTCGATGCGGCTGGGCGCCTGCTGGACGTACAGGATGACGGCGACGATCGCTCCGGGCCCGGCGAGCAGCGGCGTCCCCAGCGGCACCAGCGCGATGTTCGCGGTGGCCTGGTTCGAGGGGTCGTCGGCCTGTCCGGTGAGGAGTTGGAGGCTGACCAGGAGCAGCAGCAGGCCGCCGGCGCCTTGGAGCGCGGCCAGATCGATGTCGAGATAGTTGATGATCTGCTGCCCGAGCAGCGCGAACAGCGTGATGACGCCGAGTGACAGCAGCGTCGCCTGCAAGGCGGCGCGGTTGCGTTCACGCTGGTCCATTGCGCCGGTCAGCGCGAGGTAGATCGGCACGATCCCGGGCGGGTCCATGATGACGAACAGCGTCACCCCGACCGTCAGCACGTATTCGAGTTCACCCACGCGGCGAGTATGTCAAGACTCGCGCACCGCGATGCCGGTTTCGCACACCGGTGTTATTTGTGGCTCACCACCGGCAGCAGTGCTCCCGCCGGCGGCGCCAGTTCGGAGACGACGGGCGAATCTCCGGTGGTGTCGAGCAGCACCCAGGTGTCGTCTTCGGAACTGAACGCGAGTTGCCAGCGGCCCAAGGGGTCGATGAAATAGTATTCCGATTCCGTCAGGTCGCCAGGGACGGATGCACCGTCCGCGGGCACATCGCCGACGGCCTCTTCCCCGTGCTCGGCGATGAAGTCCTCCACGAGCTCGGGTGCGGCCTCGTCCACGCTGGCCTCGGAGATCAGTTCCTCGGTGAGAGGATCGTCGAGGTAGCCGCATTCCTCCGACTCGGCGAGCGCGACGCCCGGGTCGAGATCGGCGACGCAGACGTAGTCGGGGTTGCCCAAATCGGCGACGACCACGGACTCGTACCCGACTTCCGCGGCCGACTCCAGGCCCCAGTCGTACTGGTCGTTGAAGTGGTGCGTCCCGGTGACACCGCCGCTCACGCTGATGAGGTCGCCGGAGAAGACCAGGAGGCTGTCGTTCCAATCCTGGAGGGTGATCCGGCTGGACAGGTCCAGGGACACCGGGTCCTCGGCCGTGCCTGCATCGGCGGAGAACAGGTCGTAGTGCTGGCGTCCGGTGTCCTCGTAGAAATAATCGACCGCGAACGCCTCGGCGTCGCTGCGGACCGTGGTGAAGAAATACTCTGAGGGAATCTCGTATTCGAGTGATGTCGTGCCGTCCAAGGCCGTCACCTCGACTTGCATGGACGAGCTCACCACGTAGGCGCCCTGGAGCCGCTGGACAGCGAATGGTTCCTCGGTGGCGGCCAACCGAATGTACTCGTCATCGGCGTTCACCACACCGTAGGAATCCTCGCTTTCGATGAGGAACTCGATGTCGAGCTCGCTCTGCGCCTCTTCGAAAGTGGTGGCCGCGAGCGGCGCGTCGGTGAGACCGATGGTCCACGGCGTCCACACCGCTGCGGCGGTGCCGAAGAGGACCAGGCCCAGGCCGCCGACGGCCACGCCGAGGCGTCGGCGCCGGATGCGCCCGGCTCGGGCCATGGCGACCTCGGCCAGCCCCTCGCCGGAAGGCGGCTGCGCGGACTCGGCGCGCCCGGCCAGTTCGGCGCGCAGGAGCGCCTCGATATCGTCGCTCACGTCGCCTCCCCGGGAGGACGGCGCAGACCGAGGGCGGCGGCGGGGGTGCCGAGACGCCGGCGAAGACCGGCGAGTGCCCGCGATGCCTGGCTCTTGACGGTGCCGGTCGAAATCCCGAGGATCTCGGCGATCTGGGCGTCGGTGCGGTGCTCGTAGTAACGCAGGACGAGGACCGCGCGCTGCCGTTTCGGCAGTCCGGTGATGTGCCGCCACATGGCATCGCGCATGGCGCCCCGCTCGGCGAAGTCGCCGGAGGCGTCGGGGCGGTCGTCGAACAGCTCGGCGGGCTTCTCGTGATTGGAGCGTTTGCGCCACCAGGAGGCGTTGGTGTTGTAGAGGATGCGTCTGGCGTAAGCGTCCACCGAGTCGGTGGTGCGGATTCTGTCCCACGCCAAGTAGGTCTTCGTCAAGGTCGTCTGCACCAGGTCCTCCGCTGTCGCCCAGTTGCCCGTCAGGAGGTAGGCCGCACGGTGCAGCGAGGCCGAGCGCGCTGCCACGTATTCGCGGAACTCCTCGTCCTTGGACGATTTGGTCTCGCTCACGCGACTCCCTGGGGGCGAACTACAGACGACTCACCCCCGGCGAAAGGTTGCTTCGCGGTGCGGGATTCCGCCGAACTGTGGGCGCTCAGCGCAGCCGAGGGTCGTTCGCCAGAGTATACGCAGTAACCTGCTCTCCGCTTTCGACGCGGCCGCTCAGGCGTCGCCGCCGAGGCGACTGTCCTTGTCGTAGGCGTTCTCGGGAATGAGCTCCTCTTCCTCTTCGGCCTCACGCTCGTCGACGGCCTCGGGCTCGTACATCTCCTCGCACATCTGGAGGTAGAGCTCGTTGGGATTGGGCAGGTGCGGGACGTTCCGCAGCGCCTGGTCCTGGCCGGCGGACTCGATGATGAACTCGCCGTAGTTGAGCATCCGGCCCATCGGAGTCTGGGCGTACTTCATGTCGGTGACGCGACCGAGCGGCATCATGGCGACCGAACGGGTGATGACCCCTTGGATGAGCATGATCCGCTTATTGGTGAGGATGAACCGGTCCATGTACCAGTCGATGATCTTCCAGCCCACCAGGCCGAGCATCAGCAGCCAGGCGATGATCGTGATCGTCAGGCCCAGGTCGCGGGACTCCGACTCCCATTTCATGAGCAGGCCGGAGACGAAGCCCATGATGAACGTCGAGAGGGTGCCCACGATGTACCAGGGCATGAGGTGCACCCAGTGGCGTCGCCATTCGCCGCGGTACTTCTCGGTGGGGAAGAGGTACCGGGCCGAGATCGGTGAGGGGACGTCGGGCGAGGACGGGGCCCTCACGCCGTCGAGGAGCCCGCTCGTGGAGCTGTCGTCGAATCTGACGCCGTCGATATCGCTCGCGGCGGCGGCCGGAGCCGCGTCGCCGCCACCGACGGCGGCCGTGGCGAACTGGCGCGCAGGCTCGTCCGCACCGGGGTCGGGACTGTCCGCCGGGAGGCGTTGGATGGGCGGTTCGAGCGGCTCGGTGTCCTTGTTGTCCCCCGAGCCGCCTGCACCGGTATCGGTCATCGCAGGTTCATCCTCATGTCACCAGACCGGTGAGGAATGACGCGAAGCCGCTGCCCACATCGCCGATCGCACTGGCGATCGAGCTGACCACGCCGCCGGCCTCGTCGGGCCTGTAGGCGATAAAGAACACCAGGAACGCTAGTCCGCCCCAGGTTAGAATCTTCTTCAACATTCTCAACCCTCCGATCAAGGGGCCTGGCCAAACGTTCGTCCCGCGCAGGCTCGTCCAGTTTATCGTACGAATATGTCTTGGCTTTTTGCTTCCACCGCTCGCTTCGGTGCGAACCGGCCGAGGCGGCCTCGCGCATCAGCGTAGCCCCTTCGCTCCGCCTCCGCAGCACTCCGCGTCCACCTGCGGAGCAACATATTCGCTTATTCCACCGGCGAGACTACCTCAAGTCACACTCCATTGGCTCAATGTAGGCGCACATGGGGCCCGACTCCAAGGAAGCGTCAGGTATCCGACACTCTCCTCATGAGGCGAGGGCCCGGCGACGCCCGATCATCAGTCCGGTGTGCGCTGTTCGAACACGTGCTCGCGAATCCAGGCGTGCATGGCGATGCCGCTGGCCACACCCGCGTTGATCGAGCGCGTGGACCCGAACTGCGTGATCGAGCAGACCATCGAGCACGCCTGCCGGATCGGCTCGGACAGCCCTGGCCCCTCCTGACCGAACACCAGGACCGCCCGACGCGGCAGCGAGGCCGTCTCGATGGCGACCGAGCCGGGGAGGTTGTCGATGCCGACCACTGCAAGACCCTCGGCGGCGGCCCACTCGACGAACGCCTCCACGGTCGAATGATGCTCGACGTGCTGGTAGCGATCGGTGACCATCGCGCCGCGGCGATTCCAGCGGCGCTTGCCGATGATGTGGACGGCCTTGGCGGCGAAGGCGTTGGCGTTGCGGACGACGGTGCCGATGTTGAAGTCGTGCCGCCAGTTCTCGATGGCGACGTGGAAGTCATGGCGATGTTCGTCGAGGTCGGCTACGATCGCCTCGCGCCGCCAGTACCGGTAGGCGTCGACGACGTTGCGCCGGTCACCCAGCTCGAGCAGCTCGGGGTCGAGGCGGGGGTCTTCTGGCCACGGGCCCTGCCACGGACCCACGCCGACTTCGCCGCCTCCCGGATCGGTGTCCTCATCAGTCACGCCGATCATTGGAGCACAGCGCCCACCGGCGGCTACGGGCTCGGCCGCGGGCATTGGCCGACGCCTCACCGGCGGCGCCGGCTCGGCCGTTCACGATGTCGCGCCGCCCCGGCGGCTACGGGGGAAACCTACCGGGGCGACACGAAACATACTAACTACCGGGCACCTGCGATCGTGCACACACCTATTTGAATCCCCTTGCACCGTAAGGAAACTCGCCTTAGCCGAGCCCCTCCCCCACCCCTGTTTCACAATATTCACACCCACCACACCAGTCGGCGGCGGGCGCGGGCGCAAAGCGGCGCCGGAAGGCCACCTCCGGCCCAAAAGGCATCCGAGCGCCCGCGACGAGACCGGAACCAGAGCCCACGAGCGGCAGCCCCCGAACACCGGCGTCGCCTTCGGAATCTCGGCGAGGCGTCGTCCGGCTCGATCCGCAAGGGCGAGCGGCGTGGACTGCGGCCCGCCGGGCGCCCCCGAACGCCGCCGCGTCCGCACCCGGCCGCGCCCTTCTTCGCGGCGCGGCGAGGAGCCGATCGCCGGGCGACGGAACACCACGGCGTTCCTATTACCCTCCGAGAGCCTTCTGCCCGAAAGCCTTCGAGCATCGCCTCC
>JAJYSW010000316.1 GCA_021793335.1 Actinomycetes bacterium | reverse complement strand
GTAACGCACTCGTCAAGGGGGGCACGTCGCGCGTCGGCATGGCACCGGGTGGCTAGAGTGTTGGGGTCGCACGGCGCCCATCACCGTGGTCGAGGCATCTGCCGAGACGACGCCGCCGATTCCCCCTGGTGCGCCAGACGGAACCTGACGGCCGCCTTCGACAATGCCGTGGCGACGCCAACAAGTCACCCCCGGGCACTGCCGCGGCGGCGCATGCCGACCGTTCGCCGGCGTTGGAACCATACGTCTTCAAGGAGCAGTACAACCATGACCTATCCCCCGCCCGGCGGCCAACCTCCCCCGCCCCCCGGCCCCGGCCAGCCACCCCAGCAGCCGGGATATCCCCCGCAGCAGGGTGGGTATCCTCCCCAGCAGTCCCAGCCCGGTTTCCCGCCGCCCCCGCCGATGGGCCACGGCGCTCCCCCGCCGATGCCTCCGGCTCCCAGCGGCGGCAAGGGCGGTGCCTTCCTCGGGAAGATCCTCGGCGTCGTCGGCGTCATCGTCGTGATCGCCATCGTCATCGCCGTTCGGGTCTTCACGAACAGCGATTCCGGCGGCGATACGGACACGGCGACGAGCACCACGCTCGACGATGAGCAGATGGAGGCCGCCGAGGCGGCCGAGGTCGGCGACTGCATGGCCGATGCGCTCTCGGTCGAGACCAGCGACCTGGTCGTTCCCTGCGATGACCCGAGTGCGTTCTGGACCATCACGGAGGTCTCCAGCGACTCGGGGGCCGAGGTCGACATCATGGGCGAGCTCGCCGACCAGCAGCCCGTGATCGACGTCTGCGGCCAGGACGCCATCGGCTGGCAGGTCGGCCGGCTGTGGCAGAGCTACCAGTACATCTACACCGAGCAGTACTCGGGCATGGGCGGTCCGGTCGACCACCTGTACTGCGTCGAGGCCATCGACCAGGCGGATTCCGAGGGCCGTACCCCCAAGGTGCCGGACACCGGCGAGTGCATGAACGACACCGACGGTTTCTGGACCGTGGACTGCTCTGCGGCCAACGCGGTCTACGAGATCACCGCCACCGAGCAGGTCGATCCCCCGGCCGAGATGACGAACACCGAGATCCAGGAGTCGCTGGGCGGCTGCCCGGGCGGGGACTACTATCCCTTCGCGCTGTACGGAGCGGACGATCTGGTGTACGGCCTGATGTGCGCCAATAACGTCTAAGCGATACACATCGGTCGCAATCGACGGCCGCCCGGGCGATCGGCTCCGGGCGGCCGTCGTCATGTTCGGGGCAGTCGCACCAGCCCCATAGAATGAGCGGGAAGGAGCAGTCACGCCCCTGCCCGGCGATGCAACGGAGAATCAAATGAGCTACCCGCCCCCGAACCCGTATGACCCCAATCAGCAGCCCGGGTACGTCCAGCCCTCCCCCTCCCAGCCCCAGCACTTCACCACCGACGCCGATCCCTATTCGCGCCCCGATCCGTACGGCCAGCCGCAGTACGGGCAGCCGGGGTACCCGACGAACCCGCCGATGAGCGTCGTGCCCGGCAGCGCACCGCCGGGCGGCGTGCCGCCCGGCGGCCACGGGTTCTCCGGGCAGGCGTTCCAGCCGGGGCAGGCGGCGCCCCCGCCGCCGCGCGGGTCCTCGAACCTGCCGCTGATCGTGACCCTCGCGGTCGTGGTCGTGGCCATCGCGGCGGGCGCGATCTTCATCGGCATGACCCTCACCGGGGACGACGACGAACCGGAGATCGCCGCGGGGACCTCCGAGGAGGCCACCGATGAGCCGAGTCCGTCCGAAGAGGTCACCTCCGAGGACCCCACGCCCGAGGAGACCACCGAGACCGCCGACACCACTGAGGCCGTCTACCGCCTGCCCAAGGTCGACGAATGCATCGAGAATGTCGAAGAAGGCTTCTACGTCGTTCCCTGCGACGCCGACACCGCCTACTGGCTGGTGCTCCACATCGAGCAGAGCCCCGACGACCCCGATCCCGAGGACCAGTGGCACTCCACGGCCGCTCACAACGCCTGCAAGGACTACGACTACACCCAGTACTACTTCACCGACACCGCGGTGTCGGCCGGTCGCGACTGGGACTCCGCGATCGACTCGATCACCGCGATCTACTGCGTCGTCGAAGTGTGAGGCCGCGGGGGGCGGCGGCCGGATCGCCGCCACCGGAACGGCGTCGGCGCCGATAGGATCGGGCCATGCCGCTGCGCTCACACGAGGTCGACCGTTTCGAGGCGTCCAGAGCACGCTTGGGGGCCATCGCCTATCGGCTGCTCGGCTCCGCCGACGAGGCCGAGGACGCGGTCCAGGAGACCTTCCTGCGCTGGGAGGCCGCTGATCGGGAGCGAATCCGGGTGCCCGAGGCGTGGCTGACCAGGGTGCTCACCAACCTGTGTCTCACACAGCTGGCGTCGGCGCGGGTCAGGCGGGAGACCTATGTGGGCCAATGGCTGCCCGAGCCGGTCCTCGACGGCGACCCGATGCTCGGCCCGGCCGAGACCGCCGAACAGCGCGAATCGGTGTCGATCGCCGTGCTCCGGCTCATGGAGCGGCTCGGGCCGGTCGAACGCGCCGTCTACGTCCTGCGCGAGGCGTTCGGCCACACGCACCGCGAGATCGCCGAGATCCTCGACATCAGCGAAGCCGCCAGCCAGCAGTACACACACCGCGCCCGCCGCCGCCTCGCCGATCGGCCGCGGGCCGTGATCGACCCGGCCGCCGCCCGCGAGGTCATCGACGAGTTCCTCGCCGCGGCCGCGACCGGGGAGACCGAGCCGCTGGTCAGGCTTCTGACCGAGGAGGCGATCAGCGTCGGCGACGGCGGCGGCCGGATTCCCACGAACGCGAAGGTCGTCTCCGGCGCGCTCGCGGTGGCGAAGCTCCTGCGTGGCCTGTTCAAACCCAGCGGCGGCAAGCGCGACATGGTCGGCGGCAGGCCCGTGCTCTACGCCGCCGATGCCAACGGTGCCCCCGCCCTCGTGGCCGTGGTCGGCGAGCGGGTGGTGGCCGTCCTGTCGTTCGAGTTCACCGTGGACGGCATCGCCGGCATTTGGAACCAGGTCAATCCGGACAAGCTCGAACGCGCCGGCAGGCGCTGGGCCGAGCGCGACCGCGGGGAGCCACTGCTCACCATGTGGTGACGTATTTCACAGTCTCTTCGAGTCATGGATCGGGGCGCCGTCTCGTTCAGGTGTCAAGCGAACGAGACAGGAGCCAGACCATGAAGCACCGCATTCTCGTCCTCGGGGCCGGGTACGCCGGAGCCGGCGTCGCCGGACGCCTCGCCCGACGCCTGCACCCCGAGGACACCGAGATCACACTCGTCAACGCCGAACCGGACTTCGTCGAACGCATCCGCCTCCACCAGCTCGCCGCCGGACAGGACCTGCCC
>JAJYSW010000315.1 GCA_021793335.1 Actinomycetes bacterium | reverse complement strand
GACCGTCAAGTTAGGTTAGACTACCCTAATTATAGGGGGTCGATGCGGGATGGAATTCACGAGCTACCGGGACACCTGGGGCATCCCGCACCTGCGGGCCCGCACCGCACGAGCCCTGGCGTTCGCGCAGGGCCGGAATGCCGCCGCCGACCGCTCTTCTCAGATCACGGCCGCTCGGCATCGCGCCGAAGGCACCGCCGCCGCCCGCTTCGGGCCGGGAGCCCTGGACTGGGACCGCTTCGCACGGCAGGCCCGGATCGACGACACCGCACGGCGCTGCTTCACCGCACTCGACCCGGGCACCGCGGCCTGGACCGCCGCCTATGTCGACGGCGTCAACGCCGGGCTCGCCGAAGGCCCCCGATGGCACCCGTGGACGCCGTTGGCGGTCTGGCTGTCCGAGCACCTCCTGTCCGCCGCCGGGTTCCCCGCCAAACTATGGCGCGAGCGCCTCGCCGCCCACCTCGGCGAGGAGGCGATCGCGCTGTTCGCCACCGACGGTCCGGACCGCTCGGGCAGCAACGGCTGGCTGCTGACCGGCGAACGCACCGCCTCCGGGGCGTCCCTGCTCGCCGGCGACCCGCACCGCTTCATCGAAGCGCCGGGAATCTACCAGCAGATACGCCTCTCCTGCGATGAGTTCGACGTGGCGGGCCTGGCCGTACCGGGCATTCCCGGAATAGCCCACTTCGGACATACCGGTGGTGTGGCCTGGGGCATCACCAATGCCATGGCCGACACCACCGACCTGTACTGGGAACGCCTGCGCCACCACCGGGGCCGCATCGAGGCGTTCGGCCCCCAAGGCTGGGAGCCGGCCGAGACCCGGACCGAGACGATCCCGGTCGCCGGGGCCGAGAGCGCGACCGTCGACCTCATCGAGACGCCGCGCGGCCCGATCATCGCCGGCGGGCTCGACGCCGGTTGGGCGCTGAGCCTGCGCTGCCCCGTCCGCGTCGGCGGCGATCTCGGTTTCGCCGCCCTGCCGAAACTGCTGCGCTCCTGGACCGTCGACGATGTGGACGCCGCCTTGGACGCCTGGGTGACACCGGTCAACGTCGTCCTCGCCGCCGACACCGCCGGCGGGCACCTGCACCGCGTCGCCGGACGCGTGCCCCTGCGAGACCGCGCCAACATGCTCCGCCCCGTACCCGCCTGGAAGACCCGGCACGCCTGGCACGGCTGGCACGAACCGCCCCACGGGGCCGTCCGCCCCGTCACCGTCATGGCCAACCAGCGCGGACCGTCCGCGCCGCTCGGAGTCGAGTTCGCCCCGCCCCACCGGGCCCGCCGCATCGCCGAACTGCTCACCGCCTCCGGCGACTGGACCGCCGAGACCATGGGCCCCGTCCACAACGACACGCTCCTGCCCTCGACCGGGCCGCTGCTGCGCCTCCTGGCCGGACTCGACGGGCTCGGCTCCGCAGCCGCCGACTTGCGCAAACGCCTCCTGCTCTGGGACCGCCGCATGGACTCCGGCAGCACCGAGGCCGCCGACTACGCCGCGCTGCGAACGGCCGTGGTCCGCCGCCTCGCCGAGCACCCGGCACTGGCCCCCCTGGCCGCGCCCTCGCCTTACCCCGACCTGTTCGAGCCGTGGACGGCGCTGCGACCGCGCATCGGCTTCGCCCTCGAACACCTGCTCGCCCACGGCGATCGCCTCATCCCCGCCGAGGAACTGGCCGAGGCGGTCCGCGAGGCCGCCGAAACGACCGCCACCGACGCCGGCCTGGTCACGTGGGGCGAACGCCACCGCCTCGCGCCCTGGCTCTCGCCTCCCGGTGAGCCCTGGCCCGGCCTCGGCGGCGACCACGACTGCGTCCTGGCGACGTCCAGCGTCCCCGGCGTCACCGACACGTTCACTCGGGGCCCGGCCGCCCGCTGGGTATGGGACCTCGCGGACCGCTCCCGGAGCCGCTGGATCGTCCCCTTGGGCGCCGCCGGCGAGCCCGGGCTCCGGCACGCCCGCGATCAGCTGCCGCTGTGGCGCGCTGGCGAACTCATCCCCGTGATCACCGACTGGAACGACTTGAGCGAGGAGACTTCCATGACCCACCACGCGACCGCCGCCGAGCGCGCCGCCGTCCACGAGCAGACCCTCGACGGCTTCGGCCGCATCCGCATCGTCCCGGTCGACCCGAAAGCCGACGTCGACCTGATCCACGGCTGGGTCGGCGAAGAGCGCGCCCGGTTCTGGGGCATGCGAGAGGCGGGCCGCGATCGGGTCCTGGAGATCTACGAATACCTCGACGCCTTGGACACCCATCACGCCTTCCTCGTGCTGCGCGAGGACGAGCCGATCGCCCTGTTCCAGACCTATGAGCCCGAGGCCGACCCGGTGGGGGAGCGCTACGAAGTGCAGCCCGGTGACATCGGCGCGCATCTGCTGGTCGCAAGGCCCGACCGCGGCGGAGCACACGCCGGTTTCGCCGGGGCGCTGGTACGGGCGCTGATGGACTACCTGTTCGAAGACCCTTCACGGCAGCGGGTCGTCGCCGAGCCGGACGCGCGCAACACGAACGCCCGGGCGCTGCTGCGCCGGACCGGCTTCACGATCGGGCCCGAGGTCGAACTGCCCGAGAAGCGGGCCCGCCTGGCGTTTCTGACCCGCGAGGCCCACCGGGCCCGCTGAAGCGCCGCCTTCGAGGGCCGCACCGGCGAGACCGAGCCCCTCACCCCCGGCGCCGATCTCGCCGCCTGCGCGCCTCCGGGCCGAGTACCGCGCCGAAGCACAGGAAATCGAGACCTCCGCACCGAACCGGGGGGACAATCACATCACCCTCCCGACAACGACCGAAGGAGCACGCCGTGCGCGCCGTCATCGCCGCCGACTTCGATACCGAACCCGAACTGGCCGACCTGCCCATCGCCGAACCGGGCCCGGGCGAAATCCTCGTCCGCATCAAAGCCGCCGGAGTCAACCCGTTCGACTGGAAAGTCGTCGACGGAGCCCTGCGCGGTGTCGTCGAGCACGCCTTCCCGCTGGTCCTCGGCTCCGACGGCGCGGGCATCGTCGAGCAGGTCGGCCCCGGCGTCACCGGTCTGGCCGCAGGTGACCGCGTCTTCGGCCAGTTCATGGACATCGAGAAGGGCCGCGGCTCCTACGCCGAATTCGTCCTCGCCCCCGCAGACGGCGGCATCGCGCCCCTGCCGCAGGAACTGCCCTTCGACATCGCCGCCGCGCTGCCCACCTCAGGCGCCGCCGCTCACGACTTCGTCGCCGCGACCGAACTGACCGCCGGCAAGACCGTCCTGATCAACGGCGCCTCCGGCGGCGTCGGACAGGCGGCCGTACAGTTGGCCGCCGCCACCGGCGCGCACGTCGTGGCCACCACCGACCCCGCCACCGCCGCCTACCTGCGTGAACTGGGAGC
>JAJYSW010000314.1 GCA_021793335.1 Actinomycetes bacterium | reverse complement strand
GCCGGAAGCGGTCGGCTCCTGAAGCGGGCACGGGTATCGGGTCAGTTTCCACCCATCCTGCGGGCGCCGCCACGGGTCCTGAGCTTGACGCCACCCTCGTTGAGGAGGCGGTGCACGAACCCATAGGAGCGCCCTATGGTTGAGGCGATGGCCCGAATGCTCTGCCCTTTCAGATATTGGACGGTGACGTGCTCGGTCAGTTCGCGGCGCTCGTCACCACGCACCTGCCGGTTCGGAGCGGTTCGCGAAGAACTCGGGGCAGTGGCCGAAGCGAGGTCACTGCGGGATGCAGCAGCGTCGGGGTTCATTTGTCCTTCCTTGAGTACGGACGGTGATCGACGTGTCTTGTGAAGTTTGCCGAGTTCCATCGCTCGACGGCTACTTGTGTCGGATACCCGATAGTTTTGTGACGTGACCGCGCCGCAGACTCCGCTCACCGGCTCCGTGGACGCCCTGGCCGAGGACCGAGTGCGCCACCACCAGGGCCGCGACATCGTCATCTGGTCGTCGCTGCTGGCCGCGACCTTGGCTTTGACCTCGGTGGCGGTGTCCTTCTCCGATGTCGTGGGGCCTTCCACGCTGCCGTGGTGGCCGGCCCAGAACCTGTCCTTGCATGTCACCGTCGGCATGGTCGTCGCGCCGTTGACGGCCGCCGGGGTGCTGTGGGCGGCGAACCGCCCCGCCTCGGCGCGGATGTCGTGGAACCACCTGCTGGTGCTGTCGTACCTGGCTTCGCTGGCCTGGTCCGGAGCGCTGCACACCGAGGTCGACGCCACCACGACCCCCACCGACACGCCGGGCTCGGTCATCGCGATCGAGCAGCTCGTGGCCCACACCGGGTCGCAGGCGGGCCTGGCCATCACCGTCATCGCGCTCTCATGCCTGGCGGTGCCGCTGACCCTGGTCGCGGTCCGATCGGTGTGCGGGCCGGTCGCGGCCCGCGTGCTCGCGCCGGTGCTCATCCTCGGCCCCTGGGCGGCCTGGACGACCCTGGGCATGGACGGGATCGCCGCCGCCGCCTGCGCCGCGGTGCTCGCCGCCGGGGCGGTGACCTCCGAACGACACGTCAAGGGACTGCGGGCGTTCTGGGGCGCGGTGGCCACCGGCGGTCTGCTCGGGATCGCGGCGCTGCTGTCCTACGGGGCGGCTTGGTTCGCCGTCTCCCTACTATGCCTGTATTTCGTGCGCCGCCGCCCCTGGCACATCCTCGCCTCGGCCGCCGCGGCGCTGGGCGTGCTGGCGTTCGCCGCAAGGTTCGGCCGTTCGTGGCCGGCAGGGCTGATCGCCACGTACGACGCGTCGATCGGCGAGATCGTGGCGCATCCGGGGCAGCTGTGGTGGCTGCTGCTCATGCCCGCGCTCGTGTGCGCGGCGTGCGGCCCGGCGATCGTGGAGAGCCTGCGGCGTTTCGGCACGGGCCCCGCCTGGCCGCTCATGGCCGGGCCGCTCATGGCCCTGCTGCTCGCCCCGTTGAGCGGCGCGAACCCCGAGCGGCCCGAGTACGGCTGGGTGGCACTGTGCCCGTGGCTGGTCGTGGCGGCCGCCGCGGCGTGGCGCAGGCCCGGCCCCGCGGGCCGGCACGGTCGATCGGTCAGGCTGCCGCTGGCGTCGGCCGCGGCCGGGGCCTGCGTCGCGATCGTCATGATGTATTCCGGCTGAGCGTGGGGCCGCCCCACGGCCCGCTCAGGCCAGTTCGACCAGTTCCATCAGATCGTCCGACCACAGGTCCTCATCGCCGTCGGGCAGGAGGATCGCCCGTTCGGGGCGGAGGGCCTCCACCGCCCCCGGGTCGTGGGTGACCATGATGATCGCGCCGGTGAAACCGTCGACGGCGTCGAGCACCTGCTGGCGGCTCGCCGGGTCCAGGTTGTTCGTCGGCTCGTCCAGCAGCAGCACGTTCGCGCCCGAGCAGACCAGGCTGGCCAGCGCCAGGCGGGTCTTCTCGCCGCCGGAGAGGACGTGCACCGGTTTGTAGACGTCCTCGCCGGGGAACAGGAACGCGCCCAGGACCTTGCGCAATTCGGCGTCGGGCAGGTCCGCCCCCGAGGACGAGGCGGCCGACTGCATCTGTTCCAGGACGGTCCCGGTGTGGTCGAGCGTGTCGTGTTCCTGCGCGAAGTAGCCCACGCGCAGACCGTGCCCCGGCTCGACCTGGCCGGTGTCCGGTTCGAGCGCCCCGGCCAGGATGCGCAGCAAGGTGGTCTTGCCCGCGCCGTTGAGGCCGAGGATGACCACGCGCGAGCCTCGGTCGATCGCCAGGTCGACGCCGGAGAAGATCTCCAACGAGCCGTAGTGCTTGGACAGGCCGGTGGCGGTGAGCGGGACCTTCCCGCACGAGGCGGGCTGCGGCAGACGGACGTCGGCGACCCTTTCGGCCAGCAGGTCCTCTTCGAGGTTGTCGATCATGGCCTCGGCGCGGCGCAGCATGTTCTTGGCGGCCTTGGCCTTGGTGGCCTTCGCCCCCAGTTTGACGGCCTGCCGGGTGAGGCTCGCGGCCTTCTTCTCGGCGTTGGCCCGCTCGCGGCGGCGCCGTTCGGCGTCTTCGGCCCTCTGGCGTTGATAGGCCGACCAGCCGAGGTTGTAGGCGTCGATGGTCGACCGGGTCGGGTCGAGGAACCATACTTTGTTGACGACCTCGTCGAGCAGTTCGACATCGTGCGTGATGAGCACCAGGCCGCCCTTGTGCCCCGACAGGAAGCCGCGCAGCCAGTTGACGGAGTCGGAGTCGAGGTGGTTGGTGGGCTCGTCGAGCAGGAGCACGCCGCTGCCGTCGTCGGCGAAGAGGATGCGCGCGAGCTCGACGCGGCGCCGCTGCCCGCCCGAGAGGGTCGACAGCGGCTGGGCGAGGATGCGGTCCTCCAGGCCGAGGTTGGAGCAGATGCGCGCGGCCTCGGCCTCGGCGGCGTAACCGCCGAGGGCCGCGAACTGCTCTTCCAGGCGGGAGTAGCGGCGCACGAGCTTGTCGCGGCGCGCATCGTCGACGGTCTCGGCGAGCGCGACCTCGGTCTTCTGGAGGTCGGCGAGGAGCTGGTCGAGGCCGCGAGCCGAGAGGACGCGGTTCGAGGCGGTCTGGGTGAGATCGGCGAAACGCGGGTCCTGCGGCAGGTAGCCGAACGGTCCGTTGTTCTCGATGCGGCCGTCATAGGGCTGGGCGATGCCGGCGAGGACGTTCATCGTCGTGGTCTTGCCGGCGCCGTTGCGGCCGACCAGCCCGATCCGGTCGCCGGGCTGCACTCGCAGATCGGCCCCGGACAAGAGGATGCGCGAACCGGCGCGCAGCTCAAGACCGGTGGCGGTGATCATGGCACTCCTTCAAACTGGATCGCTTGCCGGAACCGGCAGACCCGTCAAGTCTAGGCGGCGGCGTGCGTCACGGTCATCCCG
>JAJYSW010000035.1 GCA_021793335.1 Actinomycetes bacterium | reverse complement strand
GGCGGCCTGAGCGCCGTGCGGGGCGCCTGGGCCGTGACGCTCAGTCGGCGTCGCGGCCCGCTCTCCAGTAGCCCATGAAGGCGCCGCATTCCTTCGGGAGGCCGAGGTCCTGGCGGATGACGCGGCGCAGGGCTTTGACGACGCCGGCCTCGGCGCCGATCCACACGTACGCCTCGCTCGGCGCGGTCTGCTCAGGCAGGTCCCACAGGGTCTCGATGTCGACGTCGATGTCCTCGACCGTTTCGAGGGCCGGCGCGATCCGCAGGCTCGCGGCGGCCTCCGTGACGGCCGGGATCAGCCGCGTCCCCCAGTCGGCGCCCTCGCGAGCGAGCCAGTGCACCTCGATCTCCGGCGGGGCGTCGAGCGCCAGAGCGTCGGCCGCCTCGGGCACCTCGATGAACGCCTTGCCCCGCGCGGTGACCGGCAGCCGTTCCAGGATCGCCGCGATCGCGGGGGCCGCGGTCTCGTCGCCGCCGATGAGGAGCTCGGCGCCTTCGGGGGCATTGAAGTCCAGGCCGCCGTGGGGGCCGTCGAAGCGGGCGTCGGGCCCCAGCATCATGAGTTCGGCGCCGATCTCGGCGCTCAAGGCCCACCGCGCCGCCGGAGCCTCCCGGTCCTCCTGCGGTTCGTGGAGCACCATGTCCACGTCGACTTCGCCGGCCTCGCGGCGCACCGCCCGGACCGTATAGGTCCGCACCCGGCACTGCTCCTCCTCGGGCAGGGACCGCAGTTCGCTGTACCACCGCTCGCCCGCCGGCAGCTTCTCGAAGCCGCATGCCGGGGCCGGGAAGATGAGCTTGAATCGCTGGTCGTAGCCATTATCGGCGAAGTCCCGCAGTTCCTCTGAAGCGAAGGTGACGCGCAGGAACGACGGGCTGAGCCGCCGCAGCGTTTTGACGCGGCAGGTGAAGGGCCGCCAGGGCTGGACGGTGCTGGGGGCGAGGCCCACGGTCGATGTCGTCACGCGCTGCTCCTCCTAAGAAATAAGGTTTGCCTTACCTTATATGAGCCCGACATCGGGCGGCCACCCCATCGCGGGCCGTCGTGGCGGGGAGGCGGCGGCAAGTCATCGCCCTCGCCGGGCGATGCCGTGGCATCATCGAGCGATGCGCGGTGGACGAGAAGGAGCGGACGCGGGCCCATGGCGGCTCGTCCACATCGTGCGACGCCGCGTGCCAAGCCGCCGGCTGTGGCCGTGGCTCGCCTCCGCCGCGGCGGTCGCGGCCCTGGTCTTCGGGCTGCTCTGGGCCACACCGCTGTTCGCCGTCAAAGACGTCCGCGTCTTCGGAACCGAGGTCTTGGACGCCGCCGAAGTGGCCTCGGCCGCAGACGATTACCTCGAACGGTCGATCCTTCGCGCCGACCTCGATGTGATCGCCGCTGAAATCGCCTCGTTGCCCCCGGTGAAATCCGTCGAGGTATCGCGTTCATGGCCGACTTCGATCCACATTCGGGTGACCGAACGCGAACCCCACCTCGCCGTGCCTTCTGGCGGGGAGACTTTTCTCATGGTCGATTCCACAGGCGTCGTCTTCGACGAAGTCACAGAAATACCCGCGTCCATTTGGAACGTCGAACTCGCCGCCCCCGGCCCTGACGATTTGGCCACCGGCGAGACCCTCGCAGTCCTGCAATCACTTCCGTCAGACCTCGCTGACATGGTCGAACGGGTCGAGGCGCTCTCTCCCGCGTCGGTGACACTGTATCTCGAAGATGGACGGACACTCCAGTGGGGGGACGGCGCGGACAACGACGAGAAAATCCGCGTCGCGCTTCGTCTGCTGGAGAGCGGGTACGAACATGTCGATGTCAGCGCACCAGATGCGCCCTCTGTGAGTTAGCGTTAGGGGGAGCGGGCGTGTTCGCACATCCCGTTTCTCGCACCATGGGGCCGGTCAGGGAAGGAAGGCAGCCGCGATGACACCACCGCACAACTACCTCGCCGTCATCAAAGTCGTTGGAGTCGGAGGCGGCGGCGTCAATGCTGTCAACCGAATGATCGAGGCGGGACTCAAGGGCGTCGAGTTCATCGCGATCAACACCGATGCGCAGGCGCTGTTGATGAGCGACGCCGATGTCAAGCTCGACGTCGGCCGCGAGCTCACCAGGGGCCTCGGCGCCGGGGCCAACCCCGAAGTCGGCGCGAAGGCATGCGAAGACCACCGCGATGAGATCGAAGAAGTCCTCAAGGGCGCCGACATGGTGTTCGTCACCTGTGGAGAGGGCGGCGGCACCGGCACGGGCGGCGCGCCCGTCATCGCCAACATCGCTCGCAAGCTGGGCGCGTTGACCATCGGCGTGGTGACCCGCCCGTTCGCCTTCGAGGGCAAGCGTCGTCAGACGCAGGCGGTCTCGGGAATAGAGGATCTGCGAAACGAGTGCGACACGCTCATCGTCATCCCCAACGACCGGCTGCTCCACCTCGGCGACCGCACCATCTCCATGATGGACGCCTTCCGTCTCGCCGACCAAGTGCTGCTCTCCGGTGTCCAGGGCATCACCGATCTGATCACCACGCCGGGACTGATCAACCTGGACTTCGCCGACGTCAAGAGCGTCATGAGCGGAGCCGGATCGGCCCTGATGGGCATAGGATCGGCGCGCGGTGAGAACCGCGCCGTCGAGGCCGCCAGAGCCGCGATCGAATCGCCGCTTCTGGAGCAGAGCATGGAGGGGGCCCGCGGGGTGCTCCTGTCCATCGCCGGCGGCTCCGACCTCGGCCTGTTCGAAATCAACGACGCCGCCGAACTCGTCTCCGACTGCGCGCACACCGACGCCAACATCATCTTCGGCGCGGTGATCGACGATGCCCTCGGCGAGGAGGCGCGCGTGACGGTCATAGCAGCCGGATTCGAGACCGATGAGGCCGAGTTCGAGCTGGCCCAGCCCAGCCGGATTCCCAGCATCCCCGAGCCCGAGCACCGACCCGAACCGGCGGCCGACCCCGAGCCGCCGCGCGAGAGCTCGGTGCCCGAACCGCGCAAGGTCCTGTTCGATGACGTGGACGTCCCGGATTTCCTCAAGAATGGCTCCTGACTCAGCGCGCCGAGCCCAGCTGCGGACCGGCCTGGCCCACGCCCGCGACACCGTGGCGGCGGCCTGCCGCGAGGCCGGGCGCGAACCGGCGTCGGTGCGGCTCGTCGTCGTCACCAAGAACTTTCCGGCCGCCGACGCCGCCGCGCTCGTCGAGGCCGGCCAGGTCGACATCGGGGAGAACCGCGATCAGGAGGCCGCGGCGAAGGCCGCCGAGCTGGAAGGGCTCGGGCTCGAACCGGTCTGGCACTTCGTGGGGCAATTGCAGCGCAACAAGGCCCGCTCGGTCGCCGGTTATGCACACTGGGTCCATTCGGTGGACCGGCCGAGGCTCGCCGATGCCCTGGACGCGGCCGCGACGGCTCGGGGCCGCACCCTGAACGCGCTCATCCAGGTGAATCTCGACGGGGGCGCCTCCCGCGGCGGCGTGGCCGTCGATGAGCTGACCGCCCTCGCCGAGCGCGTCGCCGCGGCCGACTCGCTCCGGCTCCGGGGCGTCATGGCCGTAGCGCCGCTCGACTGGGACCCGGCCGAGGCGTTCGCGCTGCTCGCCGAGTGCTCGCAGACCGTCCGGGCGGTCGAGCCGGATGCGACCGAGATCTCGGCGGGCATGAGCGGCGACTTCGCCGCAGCCGTCGCAGCAGGGGCCACAATGGTCCGATTGGGCAGAAACGTGCTCGGCGAACGTGAAGCAATGGCGTAAGGTGTGTGGCAATCGATGCTGGATCTTTTGCCGTCGACGGCGGTTACTGGATTAAAAACACATCCGTGTAAGGGGTCGACGTTAGGATGAGACCGCGTACCTGACTCAGCAGGGGCGGCCCGAGGAGGGAGCACGATCGATGGGCGCGATGCGGAAGGCAGGCGTGTGGCTCGGCCTCATCGAGGACGAGGAGGACCGCGGCTACAACGCTTATGACGACAACGACGAATTCGCTGACGAGCCCGTGGCTCGCAGCCGCCACACCCAGCGGACCACCGGGCGGCTGGGCCGCCACGGCGATGAGCGCGGCACCGTCCGGCAGCTCAACCGCAGCACCGGCTCGGTCACGCCGCTGACCCGGGACAATCTGGCGCTGGCCGATCCCGCGCCGGTGCGCCCCGTCCCCGCAGAGGAGGAGCCGTCGACGAACTACCGGATCACCACGCTGCATCCCACGACGTACAACGAGGCTCGCACCATCGGCGAGCGGTACCGGGACGGCACTCCGGTCATCATGAACCTCTCGGAGATGGAGGAGGCGGACGCCAAGCGGCTCGTCGACTTCGCCGCCGGGTTGATCTTCGGCACGAGGGGCTCGTTCGAGCGGGTCACGAACCGAGTGTTCTTGCTCTCGCCCCCGCAAGTGCAGGTGACCGCCGAGGACAAGGCGAAGATCGCCGAGGGCGGCTTCTTCAACCAGTCGTGATTGAGGGATACTGGCGACCGTGAACCTCGCTCTGCAGCTGATCTATTTGGCGCTCTTCGCTTTCTATCTCTTCCTGCTGTCGCGATTGGTCGGCGGTGTGGTGGTCCAGTTCTCACGTCGATGGGAGCCCGGCCCCAGGGCCGCGGCAGTACTGGAGACGGTGTTCAGCGTGACCGACCCTCCCCTGAAAGGGTTGAGGAAAATCATCCCACCCCTCAGGCTTGGTACTGTATCGATTGATCTGGCGTTCCTGGCGCTGCTCTTGATCGTGTGGATCCTGATGGACTTCGTCGTCGGGAGGGCGATCGGGTAGCGGCGGCGGGGGGTGCTGCGCGACCCGGTTATGGTGTCGAGTGGCCCTGGTCGCCAGGGAAATGAGAAGGAGTTTCGAATGCCGCTGACCCCAGCAGACGTTCACAACGTCACGTTCAAGAAACCCATGCTCGGTAAGCGCGGATACGACGAGGACGAGGTCGACGGTTTTCTCGACGAGGTGGAGCGAGAGCTCGCCCGCCTCAGCGATGAGAACGGTGAACTTCGAGCCCAGATCGAAAGCCTGCGCGCCGGTGCTCCCCCCGGAGCCGCCGACCACGCCGAGATGGCCGCCGCGCTCGACCGAGTGCAGCGGGAGAAGCACGCCGCCGAGCAGCAGATGCAGGAGCTCGAAGCCGAACTGCACGCGACCCACCAGCAGATGGTGAATGCGCAGCAGCAGGCCCAGCAGCTCGAACAGCAGCTGCAGCAGGTGTCGTTGCAGCGCGCCCCGCAGCAGAACGCACCCGAGGGCGCGGGCCAGGGCGGCGAGCAGGAGGCGCTGCGACTGCTCATGGTCGCGCAGCGCACCGCCGACGAGCACCTGGAGGACTCCCGTCGGGAGGCCGACACGCTGGTGACCGAGGCGCACCGCGAGGCCCAGTCGATGATGACCGAGGCGCAGCGCGAGTCCAAGACGATGGTCACCGAGGCGCAGCGCGAAGCCGAGACGATGGTCACCGAGGCCCGTGCGCAGTCCGAGGACCTGGTGGGTCAGGCCCGTGACAAGGCCGAGCGCCTGGAGATCGAGGCCGAGCAGGAGCGCCAGAAGGTCATGGGCGTCCTGGAGAGCAAGCGTTCCTCCCTGCTCAAGCACATCGAAGAGCTCAAGACCTTCGAGCGCGAGTACCGCACGAGGCTGAAGCTCTACCTGGAGAGCCAGCTGCGCGACCTCAACGGTCAGCAGGCGACCGCGGAAGAGGAGATCTTCGAGGTCGTCGACGAGTCCGTCGAGAACGAGAGGACCGGCAACAACGCCGTCCGCGGCGGTTTCGCCAGTCTTCCCGGCGCCCGAGGGTGAGCTTCGAACACCTCCCCGCGCCGTGGGCACCCGTGTTCCCATCTCGCGAGGGCGAGCCGACGGCTGTGAGCACACAGCGCCGCCGACCGGCCGATCTTCCCGGCGTGCGTGGACGAGTCCTCCCTGCCCCTCGCATGGCCCGTTCCAGGCCATAACCTGAACGGGCATCGCCTCGTTAGGCATGAGTGAGCAGGTGAGGGTGCCGCTCCGGCTTCCGGCTCGCGGGCCGCGCCGAAGCGCCCTCACCGCCACGCATGCGTTCAACGACTGCGCGAGAGGCGGAGACCGCTCGCGCCTGGGAGGCGACTCGTGATCGTCAGCAGCCTGCTGATCCTCGTCACTGCGGCGGTCTTGCTGGCCATCGGCCTGATCACCGGCAACGACCACCTGCTCATCTCGTCGATCGCGACGAGTCTGGCAGCCGGCGTGGCGCTCTACATCGGGGTACGCAGCGGCGCTCGGCGCCCGTCCTCCGGCCGCCGCCCGGCCGCCGATGACACTCAGGAGCTCACCCGGATCGGGATCAACGATGCACCGACCATCGAGATGCCCGTCGTCGCCGGACGCGTCTTCGAACCCACCGACTACGCGATCGACCGCGAGCTCGAACTCAGGTTCGAGACGCCGCCGCGGCGCAGAAGCGGCGGGACTCGGGCGGCGCACGCCGCCGATCCTCTGGACACCGGTGACGAACCCGCCCAGCAGCGCTTGAGCAGTGTCGAGGCCGCTGCACTCATGCGGCTGGACGCCGAGGTCGCCGTGGTGGACGGCCGCCCCCGCTTCCATGACGCGAGCTGCGTCCACCTGGTGGGCCGCGATCACGAGCCGCTCGCCGTCGTCGAGGCTCTCGAACTGGGATTCTCCCCGTGCGCCCTGTGCGAACCGGCCGCGCGCCTGCTCATGGCCCCCGTAGCCGGGCGCTGATGCACACGCAGCGTCCGGACACAAGTTCCCGAAGTAATTGACCAGCTTGCGGGTCTTGCGTATCCTGTGTGCTTAATTGCGCGGCGCGCGTCCCCTCCAAAGGGTCGCGCCGCGCATGATCCTCGTCTTGACGAGGCATCATGAGGTACGCGAACTGGGGAGCCACGATGCCGAACGCCGCCGCCCCGAGCACGGCCGGGGAGCAACCGCATGCAAACGCGCGGGCCGCCGCCCGGTTCCGGCCGGAACCGACTCCGACACACCCCTCCAGAGGCCCGTCATGAGCGCATCCAAGAAGACCGAACAGTCGGCCGCGAAGAAGAAAGCGGCCAAGAAACCGGCGAAGCAGACCGCCAAGAAGCAGCGTGTCGCCGAAGACGCGACGAAACAGGCCGCGGCTGAGGAGACCGCCAAGAGAACGGCCAAGAAGGCCACCGCTCATGCTCCTGGGGAGAAAGTCGTGAAGCCGACCGTGAACCAGACGACTCCGGCCACCGCCGAAACCGACGAATCGCCGATCCGCACCGTCTCCGAACAGGCCGAACTCCGCGCCGCCCTCAAGGAACGACTCGACGAGCTCGTCGAAGAGCAACAGCGCTTCGTCGATTCCATCGCCGTCGCGCAGCGCGAACGACTCTCCGACACGGCCGGCGACGACCAGGTCGACTCGGGTTCCAAGACCGTCGAGCACGAGCACGAGGTATCGGTGGCCAACGCCATATCCGAGCGCATTCGGCAGGTCAGCCGCGCCCTCGACCGTCTCGACGACGGCGACTACGGCATCTGTGAGAAGTGCGGTAAACCCATCCCGGCGGCTCGTCTGGCCGCCTTCCCGTCGGCTACTCTCTGCGTCAGTTGTAAACAGCTGGAGGAGCGACGCTGAGCGAGGACACGCAGCCCGACACCGCCATGGCCGGTCGACCGGAGCGAGACGACACCCCCGATCCCGATGACCGCGCCCCGCGGCGACGAGCTGCGTTGGCGGTGGCCGCCTACCTCATAGCGGCCGCCGCGATCGCGCTCGACCAGTTCACGAAGATCCTGGCGGTCGACCGGCTCGACCCGGCCGAGCCGGTCCGCATCCTCGGGGGCCTGGTCCACCTCAGCCTCACCCGCAACCCGGGCGCGGCGTTCAGCATCGCCACCGACTACACCTGGATTCTGGCGATCATCGCCTCGGTCGTGGTCGTCTTCCTCATACTCTTGGCGCGCAAGATCGTCTACCCGATGTGGGCGGTGGCCATCGGCCTGGTCCTCGGCGGAGCGGCGGGCAACCTCGTCGACCGCGTGCTGCGCGCGCCCTCGACGCCCTCGCAATGGTTCGACGGCGGACTGGGCGGCTTCTTCACCGATTCGGGCATCGGCCTGGGCCACGTCGTCGACTTCATCAGCGTGTTCGAGCCCTACGGCCGGGCCTTCCCGATCTTCAACCTGGCCGACTCCGCGCTGGTGTGCGGCGTCGTCCTCATCGTCGCCCTCGAACTCACCGGGCACGGATTCTCGCCGGCCGCGCGCGCCGCCGCCCGCAAGGATTCGTCGAAGGAGGGCCCGCGGTGATCGCCGAGCGTCCGACGCGCTCCCTTCCGATCCCCGAAGGCTGCGAGGGGCAGCGCATCGACCAGGTCGTCTCGCGGCTGCTGGGCCTGTCCCGCACCGTCGCGGCCGAGCTCGTGGCCGATGGCGATGTCACCGTCGACGGCCGTGCCTTCGCGACCAAGTCCGAGCGCGTCAGCGCCGGATCGTGGCTCGAAGTGGTCCTGCCGCCGCCGCCGGAGGACGTCCGCGCCGCCGCGGCCGAACCGGTCGAAGGGCTCGGCGTGATCCACTCGGACGAGGACATCGTCGTGGTCGATAAACCCGTCGGCGTCGCCGCCCACCCCAGTCCCGGCTGGAGCGGCCCGACCGTCACCGGCGGTCTCGCCGCCGCCGGGCACCGACTCTCCAGCCACGGGCCCGACGAACGCCAGGGCATCGTGCACCGCCTCGACGTCGGCACCTCGGGGCTGATGGTCGTCGCCAAGAGCGAACGCGCCTACTCCGAGCTCAAGCGGGCCTTCAAGGAACGCCGTGTCGGCAAACGCTACCGCGCCGTGGTGGGGGGACACCCCGACCCGCTCTCCGGCACGATCGACGCGCCGATCGGCCGCCATCCGCGACACGACTACAAGTGGGCGGTCGTCGCCGGCGGCAAGCCCAGCCTCACCCATTACGACACGATCGAGGTCTTTCCCGGGGCGTCCCTGGTGGACGTCGATCTGGAGACTGGCCGCACCCACCAGATCCGTGTCCACTTCTCGGCGCTCGGCCACCCGCTCGTCGGCGACGCCACCTACGGGGCCGACCCCACCATGACCGAGCGGCTCGGCTTGACCAGGCAGTGGCTGCACGCCTACCGGCTCGAATTCGTCCACCCCGGAACCCGAAGACCGGTCACCTTCGAGAGTGAATACCCAGAGGATCTGGAAGCCGCCCTGGCGCGGTTGCGGGTCGGTCAATGAGGAGACACTAGACTGGGTTCCGTACCGACCGTCCGGAGCAACACCGCACCGGGCGGCGTCGGGTGTCGAGGGGCCCGGAGCGCGGCCCCGGCTGACGCCCGCCGACCCGACCGACGGCGTCGGCGACGGGAGCGCACTCGCCTCCCCGAGCCGGCTCCCTCCCGCACCGCACGAACGTCCTTGAACGATCCGGCGTTCGCGCAGCCGCGGGCGGCGGCCGTCGAACAGGCGCGGCGCGGCGTTTCAGCCCGGCCGAGAGGAGGTTGCACGTGGGTTCACCGGAAGCGTGGAGCGAACGCTCGGATTCAGGGTCCCGGTGGCGTGGTTTGCTGGGGCGAGGACGCGGCCGAGGCGGGGCGCAGCAGACGCCGACACCGCCGCCGCGCGAATCGTACGCCTCCCCGCCGGTCGCGCCTTCGGCGCCGCCGTCCTCCGCTCCCTCGGTCGGACGCCGCTCCGTGCCACAGCAGCTGCCGTACCACACGCCCCCCAACCAGACACCCCCGCAGACGCCGCGAGGACTCCCACCGACCGCCGTCCGACACCGGGCCGCCGCCGAGGCCGGGCCCCACCCGGCCACACTGGAACGCCTGCGCCGCGACCTCGGCCGCAGCCAGGTCATCGCGTTCATCAACCCCAAGGGCGGCGTCCACAAGACCACCGCCACGGTGCTCGCCTCCGCGGCCCTCGGCACCGCCCGCAAAGGCGGCGTGATCGCCTGGGACGACAACGAACTTCGCGGCACCCTGGGCCTGCGCGCCGGATCCGCCCGGCACGGGCGCACCATTCGCCACCTCGTCGAGCACCTGAGCGAGGTCGAAGCGGCCGGCGTGCACCTGCCCGAGCACCTCGATGAGTTCCTCCGCCACGCCGCGGACGGCTCCTTCGACGTCCTCGCCGGAGACGAGGACCCCAAACTCCAGCGTCAGCTCGATCCGACCACGGTCCTGCGGGTGCTCGACATCCTCACCCGCACCCACCAGGTCGTCTGCATCGACACCGGCAACAACGTCGAGTCCGCCAACTGGCGCACCGTCGTCGCCTCGGTGGACCGGCTCGTCGTGACCACCGTCCCCCGTGAGGACGCCGCGTTCTCCGCGGACTGGATGCTCGACCTGCTCGAAGGGAACGGCTACGAGCACCTCGTCCAGGACGCCGTGACGCTCCTGTCGATGCCCACGCCGAACGCCGGGCCGCTCCTGGCGGACCTCCGCAAGCATTTCGAGTCCCGCACTCGCGCGGTCGCCGTCGTGCCCTACGACCCGGCATTGGAACCGGGGGCCAAGATCGAATTCTCCTCGCTGCGGCCCGCCACCAGGAACGCCTGGTACGAGGCCGCCGCGGTCATCGTCGACGGCCTCTGAGAACCGGGGACTTCGGCGGCCGTGGGGCCGTTCCGGCGCTGTGGCAGGATCGTCGGCGTGACAGACGACGTCGAGCGCACCGCCGAACTCCGTCCCGCCGAGGCCCTCCCCGACGATGCCCCGGACGCCGACCCCGAGCTGCCCGGCGCCGCCGTCGCCCCGACGAGCGAAGGCGGCGCCTCGCCGGCCGGTCGGCCGCGCCGGGACCGCACCCTCGGGCGCGACCTGCTGGCCTCCGGCGGGCTCGCCGTGGTCCTCACCGCGCTCGGCTTCCCCTTCGCGATGCTGTGGCAGCTCATCACGCCCAGAGTCGAATACGTCACCGTCGAAGGCGGCTGGTACACCGTCGAGACCTATCCCGAGGGCTACATCCAAGCCGACCTGGTCTTCGCCGCCATGGGGCTGGTCCTCGGCATCGCCGCCGCGATCACCGCCTGGGCCGCCATGCGCGGGCGGCGCGGCCCGGTCGTCATGCTCGGCCTCGTGGTCGGGTCGGTCGCCTGCCAGGTCGTGGCCTGGCGCATCGGCCGAGCCGAGTGGGAGGCGTTCTGGGAGGCCGCCCGCGCCGCCCCGCCCGGCTCCCACATGTGGCGCCCGCCATCGGTCCTGTACGTCGCGCTCGACCCCGCCGCGGCCTGGGGCGCGCTCGAAGCGGGCGACTTCACGGCCGCGCTCGCATCGCTCCAGCTGGGGGCCCTCGGCGTGATGGCGCTTGCCGCCGTGTTCGCTTACACCGTGTGCGCAGGTTGGTCACGTCGGCCCAGTCTTCGGTCGGACGTTCCCGAATAGCGGTATGCCGTTCGCGCTCCGATCCGCGCCAACTAGGCTTGTAGCGTGCTCAGACGCATCGACCTTTCCGGAGAAGTAGCCGACTACTCGGCCCGCGCCCTGCGCGGACTGCTGCCGCGCGCCGCCTTCGACGTGAACGCGGCCCTGCGACAGATCCAGCCGCTCCTCGACGACATCGCCGACCGCGGCGGGCCCGCCGTCGTCGACGCCGTCGAACGCTTCGACGGCGTGCGTCTGGAGCAGCTGCGCGTCCCCGAATCCGCGATCAAGGCCGCCGTCGACGGTCTCGACGACGACCTGCGCCGCGCCTACCTCGTCGCCATCGACCGAGTCCGCGAAGTCCACCGGGCCCAGCGCCTCCCCGAGGTGGTCACCGAGGTCGCGCCCGGCGGCATCGTCACCGAACGTTACGTCCCGGTGGGCCGCGTCGGCCTGTACGCGCCCGGCGGCCTCGCCGTGCTCGCCTCCAGCGTCATCATGAACGCCGTCCCCGCGCAGATCGCCGGCGTCGACTCCCTCGCCCTGGCCTCCCCGGCCCAGAAGACCAACGGCGGCCTCCCCGCCCCCGGCATCCTCGCCGTCGCCGGACTGCTCGGCATCGACGAGGTCTACGCCGTCGGCGGCCCCACCGCCATCGGCATGTTCGCCCACGGCGCGGGCGAATGCGAACCGGTCGACATGATCACCGGGCCCGGCAACATCTACGTCACCGCCGCCAAACGCGCCGTCAAAGGCCTGGTCGGCATCGACGCCGAGGCCGGCACCACCGAGATCGCCGTTATCGCCGACGCCGACGCCGACCCGGCGCACGTCGCGGTCGACCTCATCAGCCAGGCCGAGCACGACCCGGCCGCCGCCTCGGTCCTCATCACCATGTCGGTCGCCCTGGCGGACGCCGTCGACGCCGAACTCGACGCCCGCGTCCCGGCCACGCGCCACAGCGAACGCATCGCCACCGCGCTCGCAGGGGAGCAGTCCGGGACGATCCTCGTCGCCGACCTGGACGAGGCGATCCTCGTCGCCGACGCCTACGCCGCCGAGCACCTCGAAATCCAGTGCGCGGACGCCCGCGCCGCCGCCGACCGCGTCCGCAACGCCGGGGCGATCTTCGTCGGCCCCTACTCACCGGTCTCGCTCGGCGACTACTGCGCCGGATCGAACCATGTGCTGCCCACCGGCGGGTGCGCCCGCCACTCGGCCGGACTGAGCGTCCACACCTTCCTGCGCGGCGTCCACATCGTCGACTACTCGCGCGAGGCCCTGGAGGCCGTCGCCGCGGACGTGGTGACGTTCGCGAACTCCGAAGACCTCCCCGGCCACGGCGAGGCCGTCACCGCGAGGTTCGCATGAGCGAGATCGAAGACCTGCTCCGCGCCGACCTGCGCGGCAAGACGCCCTACGGCGCGCCGCAGCTCGACGTGCCCGTGCAGTTGAACACCAACGAGAACGCCTATGCGATCCCCGAGGACGTCGCCGCCGTCGTCGAGCGACACCTCTCGCAGGAGATCCGCGGACTCAACCGCTACCCCGACCGCGATGCCCTCGCGCTGCGCGGCGAACTCGCCGCATACCTCGGCCACGGCCTGACCACCGAGCACGTGTGGGCCGCCAACGGCTCCAACGAGATCCTCCAGCAACTGCTCCAGGCCTTCGGCGGTCCGGGCCGCACCGTGCTCGGCTTCATGCCCTCCTACTCGATGCACCCGCTGCTGGCACGCGGCACCGGCACCGGCTTCGTCGACGCCGGACGCGGAGCCGGCTACACGCTCGACGCGGACCACGTGCGCTCCGCCATCGCCGAACACGACCCGGACGTGGTCTTCCTCGTCAGCCCGAACAACCCGACCGGGACCGCGCTCGAACCCGAGGTCATCGACGCCGCCCACGCGGCCGCCCGAGGCCTCGTCGTCATCGATGAGGCCTACGCCGAATTCGCCCGCGACCCGGGCGCGAGCGCCCTGAACCTCCTGGAAGGCCGCAGACGCCTCGTCGTCACCCGCACCATGAGCAAGGCGTTCGCGTTCGCCGGGGCCCGCGTCGGCTATCTCGCCGCCGACCCCGAACTGGTCGAGAAGCTCCTGCTGGTGCGCCTTCCGTACCACCTGTCGAGCCTCACTCAGGCCGCCGCGCGCGGAGCCCTGGCCTGCGCCGCGCGGCTCCAGGCCGAAGTCGACGAGCTCAAGCACCAGCGGGACCGGATCGTCAAGAACCTGCGCGCCAAGGGGCTGCCCGTCGCCGACTCGGACGCCAACTTCGTGCTCATCGGCGGGCTGAGGGACGCCCCTGCCGTCTGGCGGGCCGTCCTCGACGAAGGCGTCCTCATCCGCGACGTCGGCCTGCCCGGCCGACTGCGCGTCACCGCCGGCACCGAGAAGGAGACCACCGCCTTCCTCGATGCCGTCGACACCGTCATGCAGCAACGACCCGAACTGTTCGAGGAGAACAAGTGAACAGCACCGTCCCGTCCGCCGACCAGCCGAAACAGAGCACCCGCTCCGCCCGCATCACCCGCACCACCGGGGAGACGAGCGTCGACGTCCACGTCGACCTCGACGGCACCGAGAAGATCATCGACATCGCCACCGGCGTCGGCTTCTACGACCACATGCTCCACCAACTCGGCAAGCACGGCGGATTCGACCTCAAGATCAAGGTCGACGGCGACCTCCACATCGACGCCCACCACACCATGGAGGACACCGCGATCGCCCTCGGCCAGGCGTTCGCCGAGGCCCTCGGCGACAAGGCCGGCGTGGTCCGCTTCGCCGACGCGTCCGTGCCGCTCGACGAAGTCCTCGCCCGCGCCGTCGTCGACCTCTCGGGACGGCCCTACATGGTGCACGAGGAACCGATCGACATCGCTCCGATGATCAACACCGACTACCCGACCTCGATGACCCGCCACGTCCTCGAATCCTTCGCCCACCACGCGAAGATCTGCCTGCACGTCAGTGTCCTGCGGGCCTGCAACCCCGGGCAGAAGCCCGATGCGCACCACGTCATCGAGGCCCAGTTCAAGGCCCTGGCCCGCGCGCTCAAGGCCGCCACCAGGATCGACGGCGAGGACATCCCCTCCACCAAGGGCGTTCTGTGAACGAATACGCCGGGCCGGTCCTGCTCATGATCGTGGCCGGGATGCTCGTGGGCGGGGCCATATCGCTGCGCAAGCAGCAGAAGGTCGGGGCGTCCTGGGGCTGCGCCGTCGCCGGGCTGCTGGCATTCTGCGGCGGCCTCTACCTGATCTACGGCTAGGAGGCCCGCAGTGCCCGAACCGGCCCGCGCCACGGGCCCGCCCGAGCGTCGGTCCCGCCGGCCCCGGGTGGTCCTGTTCGACTACGGGTCCGGCAACCTCCGCTCCGCGCACCGAGCCCTGGAACGGGCCGGAGCCGAGGTCGCACTGACCGGCGACCTCGGCCTCGCCCGACGCGCCGACGGCCTCGTGGTCCCCGGCGTCGGCGCCTTCGCCGCCTGCATGGCCGGCGTCGCCGCGCACGGCCTCGACGCGGTCGTGCGCGAGCGCGCCGAGGCCGAGGCGCCCGTCCTCGGCATCTGCGTCGGCGAGCAGATCCTCTTCACCGCAGGAGTCGAGCACGGCGTCGAGACCGCGGGGATCGGCCTCTTCGAAGGCCGTGTCGAGAAGCTCAAGGCCCGGCGCGTCCCGCACATGGGCTGGAATACCGTCGACGCGCCCGAGGGGATGCGTCTGTTCGCCGGGATCGACCCGGGGGAACGCTTCTACTTCGTCCATTCCTATGCCGCCGAGGCCGCCCCTCCCGACGCGCTCGCGGCCACCGCCGTCCACGGTGGGTCGTTCGTCGCGGCCGTCGAACGCGGCCAGGTCTCGGCCACCCAGTTCCACCCGGAGAAGTCCGGCGACGCGGGCGCGGCCCTGCTCGCCAACTGGATCGAAGGATTGTCATGACCCACGCCCGCCGGCGCCGCCCTGCGACGCCTTCCTCAGACCGGAGTGAACACCGATGAGCAAAGCCTTCCAACTGCTGCCCGCCGTCGACGTCACCGGCGGCAAAGCCGTCCAGCTCGTACAGGGCATAGCCGAATCCGGCAGACAGTACGGGGACCCGCTCGAAGCCGCCCTCGAATGGCAGCGGCAGGGCTCCGAATGGCTGCACCTGGTGGATCTCGACGGGGCCTTCGGGCGCGGCTCCAACCACGAACTGCTCGCGCAGGTCGTCGCCGCGGTCGATATGCGAGTCGAGATCTCCGGCGGCATCCGGGACGACGAGACCCTGAAGCGGGCCCTGGACTCGGGCGCCGAGCGGGTCAACATCGGCACCGCGGCCCTGGAGAACCCCGAGTGGTGCGACCGGATCTGCGCCGAATACGGCGATCGCGTCGCCATCGGCCTCGACGTCAAGGGCGGGCGCCTGGCCGCCCGGGGCTGGACTCGGGAGGGCGGCGAGCTGTTCGCGATTCTGGAGCGTCTTGAACGGGCCGGATGCGCCCGCTACGTCGTCACCGACGTCAAGAGCGACGGGATGCTCGCGGGGCCGAACCTGGAGCTGCTGCGCAACGTCTGCAAGGCCACCGACAAGCCCGTGATCGCCTCCGGCGGCGTCTCCTCGCTGGAGGATCTGCGGGCGCTGGCGGGCCTGGCGGAGGTCGGCGTGGAGGGCGCGATCGTCGGCACGGCGCTGTACGAGCGTAACTTCACGGTCGCTGAGGCGTTGAACCTCTTGAAGGAGCTCTAAGCGATCGGGAGGCGTCCATGGCTCTGGTGAAACGCGTCGCGGAGTCAGGGCCGTGGGCGCAGCTGTACGGGTATTCGCGTGCGGTGGCGGTGGGGCCGCTGGTGGTGACCGGCGCCTGCACCGCCGACGTCGAGGGGCGTCCGAGTCTGGCGGGCGATCCGGGCGCTCAGGCGAAAGCGGCGTTCCGCACCGCGCTCGACGCGATGGTCGAGGCCGGAGCGAGCGTCACGGACGTGGTGCGCTCGCGGCTGTACGTGACCGATCCGGCCCACGCCGACCCGGTGGGCCGAGTCCACGGCGAGTTCTTCGGCGTCGTCAAGCCCACGGCCACGGTCGTGACCGTGGCGCAGCTGTTCCACCCCGGTCAGCTGGTGGCCGTCGAACTGGAGGCGTTCCGCGCCTGGAGCGATAACGACCGAGCCGTCTTTCGGCCGTACTGAACGATCGTTCAGTCACCCCGTAGCATTGGACGGGACGGAAGGCGCGGCCCACAAGGCCGGCCAGGACGGAAGGTGTCGACGTGGACCCTGAAGAGATCACCGAAGGCCGCGAGCGCTGGGCGAAGCGCTTCGCATCCGCTCCCAAGCGCGATGCCGATTTCACGACGCTGTCGGGAATGGAGGTCGACCCGGTCTACGGGCCGCCGGAGGGGGCCGCCGACCCCCGCATGGGACGCATCGGTTGGCCCGGTGAATACCCCTATACCCGCGGGCTCTACCCGACCGGCTACCGCGGCCGGGCCTGGACGATCCGGCAGTTCTCCGGTTTCGGCAACGCGAAGCAGACCAACGAGCGCTATAAGATGCTCCTGGGCGCCGGCGGCGGCGGCCTCAGCGTCGCCTTCGACATGCCCACGCTCATGGGCCGCGACTCCGACGAGCCCGCCGCGGACGGCGAGGTCGGCCACTGCGGCGTCGCCGTCGATTCCACCGCCGACATGGACACCCTCTTCGAGGGCATCGACCTGGGCTCGACGACCACGTCGATGACCATCTCGGGGCCGGCGGTGCCGATCTTCTGCATGTACCTGGCCGCTGCCGAGCGCCAGGGCGTCGACCTGTCCGTCTTGGACGGCACACTCCAGACCGATATCCACAAGGAGTACATCGCCCAGAAGGAGTGGCTGTTCCCGCCCGAGCCGCACCTGCGGCTCATCGGGGATCTCATGACCTACTGCGAGGCCAACATCCCCCGGTACAAGCCGCTGTCGGTCTCGGGCTACCACATTCGCGAAGCGGGCTCGACCGCCGCGCAGGAGCTCGCCTTCACGCTCGCCGACGGGTTCTCGTACGTCGAGCTCGGTCTCTCGCGCGGGCTCGACGTCGACCGCTTCGCGCCGGGGCTGTCGTTCTTCTTCGACGCCCATATCGATTTCTTCGAGGAGATCGCGAAGTTCCGCGCCGCCCGCCGCATCTGGGCCAAGTGGATGCGCACCGTCTACGGTGCGCGCACCGAGCGGGCGCAGTGGCTCCGTTTCCACACCCAGACCGCCGGGGTCTCGTTGACGGCCCAGCAGCCCTATAACAATGTGGTGCGCACTGCCGTCGAGGCGCTCGCCGCCGTCTTGGGCGGTACGAACTCCCTGCACACCAACGCCCTCGATGAGACCCTCGCGCTGCCGACCGACCAGGCCGCCGAGATCGCCCTGCGTACCCAGGCGGTGCTGCGCGACGAGACCGGCGTGACCAATGTGGCCGATCCGCTCGGCGGTTCCTGGTACGTCGAAGCGCTCACCGACAAGATCGAGGCCGCGGCCGAGGAGCTGTTCGTCCAGATCCTCGCCCTCGGCGGTGAGAGCGGGGAGGACCCGGCGGAGACGGCCCGAGCGGCCGCGGGCCGCCACGAGATCGGGCCGATGACGAGTGGCATCCTGCGCGGCATCGAGGAGGGTTGGTTCAACGCCGAGATCGCCGAGGCCGCCTTCGCGTATCAGCGGCAGCTCGAAGAGGGCGATAAGCACGTCGTGGGCGTCACCGAGCTGACCGATTCCGTCACCCCCGATCTGGAGATCCTGCGCATCTCCGACGAGGTTGAACGCGAGCAGCGCACGGTGCTGGAGCGCCGTCGTGCCGGACGCGACGATGCGGCCGTGCGGCGCGCGCTCGGGGCGGTCGTCGCGGCCTCTCGGAGCTCGGTGAACCTCATCGAGCCGATCCTGGACGCCGCCCGTGTCGAGGCGACGCTCGGAGAGATCTGTGGTGTGCTGCGCGAGGAGTGGGGCGAGTACCGCGAGCCCGCTCGGATTTAGGTTCTCGGCTGCGGGGCATCGGGGCGGAGCGCGGTCGTGCGGCGCTCCGCCCCGGTCGCCGGATGGCGCCGTCCATGCTCGCTCGGGCCCCGAGAGCGAAGCGGTATCGCCTCCCGATGCGGAGCACATGCCGTTGTCGGTATTCCACAGTAATTGTCGTAGGGTTCTCGGATGCTTATTCGAATATGTGGTTTCGGCATGTCGAATGGCATTGGAATTGTGGAACCAGTGGCCGTTGTGGAGATGTGTCCTGCGGTTGAGGCTGTTGTGGGAGCGGAAAAGGGGCGTGTTTTGCCCCTGTTGTCGGTCTCGTAAGACCGTTTTGTCGCTTAATGCACCCCACATGCCTGTT
>JAJYSW010000313.1 GCA_021793335.1 Actinomycetes bacterium | reverse complement strand
TCCGATCTACCCGGCGCGGGCCAGGGCCTCGACCGGGGCCAGCCGTGGGGCGTGCTGACCGCCGCCGGGTTCCTCTTCTTCGCCTTCGCCGGGTACGCCCGCATCGCCACGCTCGGCGAGGAGGTGAAACGGCCGGAGTGGACCATACCGCGGGCGGTCCCCATCGCCCTGGCGATCACCTTCACCGTCTACGCGGTCGTCGCGGTCACCGCCCTGAGCGTCCTCGGCACCGGCACCCTCGCCGGATCGAAGACGCCCCTGGCCGTCCTGGCCGCCGCCGGAGCCCCCGCCCTCGAACCGCTCGTCGCCGTCGGCGCCGGGATCGCCGCCGCCGGCGTCCTGCTGAGCCTGCTGGCGGGCATCGGGCGCACCGCGCTCGCGATGGCCCGCGACCGGCGACTGCCCGGCGGCCTGGCCGCCGTCTCCGAGCGCTTCGGCGTCCCTTGGGTCGCCGAGCTCATCGTGAGCGCCGTGGTCATCGCCATCGTCGTGACCTTCGACCTCGCCGCGGCGATCGGCTTCTCCAGTTTCTGCGCCCTGGTCTGCTACGCGATCGCCAACGCCGCCGCGACCACGCTGGAACGGCGCACACCGGTGCCGTGGATCGGCATGGCCGGTTGCCTGCTCATCGCCGCGAGCCTGCCGCCGAACGCCGTCCTCGGAGGTCTGAGCGTGTTCGCGATCGGCGCGATCTGGTACCTGATCGGCGAACGCGCCCGTCGCCGTCCCGACGGTTGAGGCGGGGGCCGGTTCAGTGGGCGCGCTTGCGCCGGTCGCGGGCCTCGCGCAGCCGCCGGACGACCGCGGGCTGCTCGGCCGCCGACTCCGGGTGGTCGATCAGGCGCGCCAGATGCTGGTAGTACTGCTCGGGCGTCAGATCGAGTTCGTCGGCGATCGCCTGCGTCTTCGCGCCCGAGGCGCGCCACCAGCGCGCCTCGAACGCCAGTATCCGCTGTTCGAGGCCGGTGAGCCTCGGCTTCGGTTCGCGCGGGCCGCCGGAGGGCCCGGCGGTCGGCTCGCAGGCGGCGCGGACCGCCCCGGCCGCCGTCCGGGGCCCGCGAGGCACGGACGCGAAGCCGCCGTCCGCGGTCCCCGCTGCGGCATGAGTGCCGTTGAGAGGCATGATCGCTCCTAAGACGGTGAAGCCCTCACTCGATCCAATCGATGAGGTCGGCGACCGAATCCTTCACGTGGTTCGGCCGGAAGGGATATTTCTCGACGGTCTCCATGGTGTCGGTGACCCCCGACATCACCAGGACCGTTTCCAGCCCGGCTTCCAGACCGGAGAGCACGTCGGTGTCCATCCGGTCGCCGATCATGACCGTCGATTCCGAGTGCGCCTCGATGCGGCGCAGGGCGTTCCGCATCATCAGCGGGTTCGGCTTGCCGACGAAGTACGGGGCGGCGCCGGTGGCCTCGGAGATCATGGCCGCGACCGCACCGGCCGCGGGCAGGACGCCCTCCAGGGACGGGCCGGTCGCATCGGGGTTGGTGCAGATGAACCGGGCCCCGGCCTTGATCAGACGCACCGCCGTGGTGATCGCGCCGAAGTCGTAGCGGCGGGTCTCGCCGAGCACCACGTAGTCGGGCCGGTAATCGGTGAGCACGTAGTCGATCTCGTGCAACGCCGTGGTCATGCCGGCCTCGCCGATGACGTACGCCGAGCCCGCGGGGCGCTGCGAATGCAGGAAGTCGGCGGTGGCCATCGCCGAGGTGTAGATCGAGTCGACCGGCACGGTCAGTCCCGAGTTCTTCAGCCGCGCGTGCAGGTCCCGAGGAGTGTAGATCGAGTTGTTGGTGAGCACGAGGAACCGTTTCCCCGCCGCCTGCAGCTTCTCGATGAGCTTATTGGCCCCGGGGACGGGGACCCCTTCGTGGACGAGCACGCCGTCCATGTCCGAGAGCCAGGAATCGAACGGTCCAGGTGTATTCATCAGGTGTTCGCGGTCATCGCCTTGAGAGCAAAGCGGTTGAGGAACCGCGACCTCCTCTCCAAGTTCTACTTTTCATCAGGCTAGTTCATGATCACGGCAGTCGAGCCGAGGTGCGGGTCTCGTCACTTCCGGCCCCGCCCGGCGCCGGAGCGGGAACAGCGGCCGGGCGGGAGCCGGCCGGGACCCGCCTTTCGGGACGGACGGGGGCCGAAGCCGACATCTTGTCGCCGCATGGTCGAATCGACGGTCGCCGGCCGTAGAGTAGGGCCGTGGAGACGGCAATGACCGCCGTGCTCGTCATCGCGTCCGGAGCGTTGGCGGGCGTTTTCGGCTACTGGACGATCAGAACGGGAAGGAACCGATGAGCGACGAGGTGCCCGAGGAGTTCGCATCGACCTATGAGAAGGTCGGGCCCTACCCCTTCGAGGAGACCGCCGACCTGCGTCGCGGCCCGAACCTGCACGACGATCTGGTGCCGTTGCTGCCCCTGGTGGGGCACTGGCGGGGCCGCGGTCAGGGCGGCTACCCCGACAGCGAGGACTTCATGTACGGCCAGGAGATCCGCTTCACTCATGACGGGCGGCCGTTCCTGCGCTACGAGGCCCGCTCGTGGATCATCGACGGCGAGGGCGAGCCGGTGCGCCCGGCGGCCCAGGAATCGGGCTGGTGGCGCGTCGTCGAGGGCGGCGACCCGAAGAAACCCGAGGTGGAGGTGCTGCTGGCGCACCCGACCGGCATCCTCGACCTGTATTACGGGCACGTCGACGGCACGCGGATCGAACTGGCCACGGACGCGGTGGTCCGCAGCCCGCAGGCCAAGGAGGTCACGGCCGGAAAGCGCCTGTACGGCATCGTCGAGGGCGCCTTGATGTACGCCGTGGAAATGGCCGCCGAGGGCAAGCCGCTCACCCCCCACCTCTCGGCCCGCCTCGACAGGATCGAAGGCTGACCCGGGCCATGACACCGGCGGTGTGAGGAATTCGCACCTCGGCCCGTTGCTCCGTGTCACTCGGAGGTCGGCGGTCGGCAAGGGCGCCCGGCGCCATTCGGCTCCCGCGACATCAGGACGCCTCGTACACGGGGACACCATCGAGGAGTCTCCGAAGGCGGCCGGCCGCCGCCGAACCCGTTCGCGCACATGCGCGATGACCGGATCGAGCGCTGAGCGGGCGATGATCGTCTCGATCTGCTCGATCATGCATTCCTGAAGCGACTGTGACCGGTGAGCTGTTCGTGCCGTCAGTTCGGCTCGCCATTCCTCGGGAATGCGACTGATGGTCATGCTGGTTTCAGTCATGCGTGCACGATGGCGGCATCGAGTTCAATTCAGCATCACAGTGCGCTGTCGTATGCCATGGAAGGACCGCCGAGCCGCACCATGCGTCTTGAGCCTTGAGCCTTGAGCCTTGAGCCTTGAGCCTTGAGCCTTGAGCCATGCGCGGTGCCGAATCATGACCCGCGGGCTTCA
>JAJYSW010000312.1 GCA_021793335.1 Actinomycetes bacterium | reverse complement strand
GGCGACGTCGCTGATCAGTGCTGCGGGGCCGTCCGCCCGGCTTCGAACACGATGGACTGCGCGTCCAGGTGGTGGAGCCGCATCAGGCGGGTGGCGGCGCCGACCATCGTCATCGCGACGCCGTATTGGTGCATGGCGAACGCGTCCGTCTCCGGCAGGCCGAGTCCGGCGAGCGTGACGCCGATGCCGACCGGGTACGTCCCGGGCGTCAGGCCGTCCGCGATATCGCGCGACCATGCCGACGTGCCGGGTGACGGTGCGATGCGGACGCTCGCCTCGGCGAGTTTGTGCCCCATCCGCACCGTCATCGTCCGCATCTCCTCGTTGAGTTTGCGGGTGAACACCGCGGCATCGGCGAGGCGCACCCGTTCGCGGTCCTCCGTGCGAGCGCCCCGGTGTCCTTCCAGTACACCGATCGCATCGCATCCGGCCGCTTGGCGCACCGCGGTGCCGACGAAGCCCGCCAGGCTGGACCGGTCGTGGACCACGCCCTCCTCGACGGCGGACTCCAGCCCGTTGGAGAAGGAGAAGGCGCCGACCGGGAACATCGAGTCGCCGAATTGCAGCAGCGCCAATGCGTGGTCCAGCGTGCGGGCGGCGCTCACGCGGGCGCCGCCGCGGCGTGCGAATGCGTGGACGCGTCCGCTCCGCCGAAGAGACGGCGCGCCTCGTGTGGGGCCATGAACGCGATGACGTCCGTGCCGGGGACGAACTCGTAGCTCACCCCTGGAAGGTTGTGCGTCTTCATGACCGAGTCCATCACCTTCCGGTCCACGGTCAGGGGCACGTAGACGTCCGTGCCCTTGACGACCGCCGGCCAGTGCTGGTTTCCGAGCGCGTGGCCGAGTTCGATCGCGGCCCGCACCGTGTCCTCGGCGGTGGCCGCGGCCGAGGCGTCCACGTTCACGACCATGACCTCGCCGAGGTCGATGGAGGCGATCACCGCCGTCCGCCCGTCCTCCGACCAGGCCAGAATGTCGCCGTCCCGCAGCCGGGTGCCTCTGCCCAGCGTCAGCGTGATCTCCCTGCCGCCCTCGGTGCGTTTGCGCAGCCGGCTCTTCTGCGCCTCCCATTGGTCGAGGTGCAGCATGTCCATATCGGTCTCGTCCGTTCGGATGGTGTGCTCGGCGTCGTTGATGTTCCCGAGCACGGTCTCGACGAGCATGCGGGTTTCCTTTCCTGAGGTTCGGGCGCGGCGGTCAGCTGAAGAAGTACAGCTGGTTGAGCGCGAGCGACTCGGCGGGCGAGGTGGTGGCGTGCTCGCCGTCGACCTTGACCGCGTAGGTCTCCGGGTCGACCTCGATGTGCGGCGTGGCGTTGTTGCGCACGAGGTCTCGTTTGGTGACCGTGCGGGTGCCCTCCACCGGGGCGACGCGTCGTTGCAGTCCCAGCTTCTCGGCGACGCCCGCTTCATAGGCGGCGCGAGAGACGAACGTCGTGCATGTCGCCGGCAGGGCCGATCCGCACGAGCCGAACATCGGGCGGTATTTGACCGGTTGCGGCGTGGGCAGCGACGCGTTGGGGTCGCCCATGACCGACCAGCTGATCAGGCCGCCTTTGATGACGAGTTTCGGTTTCGCGGCGAAGAACGCCGGTTCCCACAGGACGAGGTCGGCCATCTTGCCCACTTCCACCGAGCCCAGCAGGTGCGAGGTCCCGTAGGTGATCGAGGGGTTGATGGTCACTTTGGCGACGTAGCGGAGCACCCGGAAGTTGTCGTTGTCCGGATCGTCCTCGGGCAATGGGCCGCGTGCGGCCTTCATGGCATTGGCCATCTGGAGGGCGCGCAGCCAGTTCTCGCCGACTCGTCCCATCGCCTGCGAGTCGCTCGACACCATCGAGATCACGCCCATGTCGTGGAGGACGTTCTCGGCCGCGATCGTCTCGGGCCGCACCCGGCTCTCGGCGAACGACACATCCGAGGGGATCTTCGGGTTCAGGTTGTGGCACACCATGATCATGTCGAAGAGCTCAGATTGCGAGTTGATGCCGTACGGCAGGGTCGGGTTGGTCGAGCTGGGCAGTACGCTCTGCTCGCCGGCGACTTTGATGATGTCGGGGGCGTGGCCGCCGCCGGCGCCTTCGGTGTGGAACGTGTGGATCGTCCTCCCTTCGAAGGCGGCGATCGTGTCCTCCACGAAACCGGCCTCGTTCAGCGTGTCGCTGTGCAGGCTCACCTGGACGTCGTAATCGTCCGCGGCGGTGAGCGCCGCCCGGATCGCCGCCGGCGTGGACCCCCAGTCCTCGTGGACTTTGAGGCCGGCGGCTCCGGCGAGGATCTGCTCGTCGAGGGCCTTGCGGCCGGAGCAGTTGCCTTTCGCCAGGAAGCCGAAGTTGATGGGCACGTTCTCGACGGCGCGCATCATCATCTCCAGGTTCCATACCCCGGAGGTGATGGTCGTGCCGTTCGTGCCGTCGGTGGGGCCGATGCCGCCTCCCCACAGGCTCGTCACGCCGTTGCTGAGCGCGGCGTACGCCTGTTCCGGCGAGATGTAGTGCACGTGGGCGTCGACTCCGGCGGCGGTCAGGATCATGTGCTCGCCGGAGATGGCGTCCGTGGCCGCCCCCACGGCCAGCTCGGGGGTCACCCCTTCCATCGTGCTCGGGTTGCCGGCCTTCCCGATGCCGCAGATCAGTCCGTCCTTGATGCCGACGTCGGCCTTGACCACCCCCGCCACCGCGTCGAGGATGGTCACGTTGGTGATGACCAGGTCGGGGGCGCCGCCGCTGCCGGTCAGTTGGCTGTCCAGGCCCATCCCGTCGCGCAGGGTCTTGCCGCCTCCGTACACCGCTTCGTCGCCGAGGACCCGCAGGTCCTCTTCGATTTCGATGTAGAGGTCGGTATTGCCCAGTCGGATCTTGTCGCCCACGGTCGGACCGAAGAGGTCCACGTATTGCTGCCTCGAAATCTGGCTCATGCGTCCTGCTCCTCGCTTCCTGCCTCGCCGCTGGTCTTGAATCCGAGTGCCGCGGCGCGCGTCGACGCCTCGGCCCGGTTCGGGTTGTAACCGGGCTGCGGCCCTGTGCCGGTCCAGCCGTTCACCAGTCCGTTGAATCCGTATGCCCGCTGCTTGCCGCCCAGTGGGACGAGGTCGACGGTCTTGCGGTCGCCCGGCTCGAACCGCACGGCGGTGGTCGCCGGAATGTCCAGGCGCCTGCCGAAGGCGGCGTCCCGGTCGAATTCGAGCGAGCGGTTGGCTTCGAAGAAGTGGTAGTGGGAGCCGACCTGGACGGGCCGGTCCCCGGTGTTGACGACTTCCACGGAGGTGGTCGGTCGGCCGGCGTTGATCTCCAGTGGTTCTTTGGACAGCACGTAGCCGCCGACGCCGGTGGGCGCCCGGCGCGTCTTGTCCTTCGTTTGCCTGCTCGTTTGCCTGCTCGTTTGCTTCGCCATGACGGGCCTCGCTTC
>JAJYSW010000311.1 GCA_021793335.1 Actinomycetes bacterium | reverse complement strand
CACCGTCGCCCGCGCCTGCCTGGCATTCTTTCGCATCGAACGACCACGCCGCCCCAAGAACATCACTCAGAGCGCATGAACCCTTGCTCGGAAAAGCTCAATGAGCGGGCAGGACGGAAGCCGGGGCGTTCCGGTCCACGAGGACGAGCCGCGGACCCATGCTTCGGGCGTGATCCCGCAGCGTGGATACGATGTGCTGTGGCGGTGTCGCCGCGAGGCGACTCCGCGAGAATCACGGGACACGCACGCCGTACCACGTCCACGGCTCCGCCAGTGCCGCCGAGAGCCACTCGAAACAGTTGGGAGATAGGCATGAGCACCGCCGATATCGGAGTGGTCGGGCTGGCCGTCATGGGCTCCAACCTCGCCCGCAACTTCGCCCGCCACGGCTTCACCGTCGCGGTCTACAACCGCACCTACGCCAAGACCACCGAACTCATCGACGACCACGGTGGCGAGGGCGAGTTCATCCCTTCCGAGCAGCTCGCCGATTTCGTGGCCTCGCTGAAGCGGCCCCGCAAGGCCATGATCATGGTGCAGGCCGGCAAGGCCACCGACGCCGTCATCGACCAGCTCGCCGAGCTCATGGAACCCGGCGACATGATCATCGACGGCGGCAACGCGCACTTCGAGAACACACGGCTCCGCGAGGCCGCCCTCCGCGACAGGGGCATCCACTTCGTCGGCACCGGCGTCTCCGGCGGCGAGGAGGGCGCGCTCCTGGGCCCCGCGATCATGCCCGGCGGTTCCGCCGAGTCCTACGAGAGCCTCGGCCCGATCCTCGAAGCCGTCGCCGCCAAGGCCCCCGACGGCACCCCGTGCTGCACTCGGCTCGGCCCCGACGGCGCCGGCCACTTCGTCAAGATGGTGCACAACGGCATCGAGTACTCCGATATGCAGCTCATCGGGGAGGCGTACGACCTGCTGCGGCGCGGCCTGGGCATCGAACCGAGCGAGCTGAGCAAGATCTTCGCCGAATGGAACGGCGGCGACCTCGACTCCTACCTCATCGAGGTCACCGCCGAAGTCCTCGGCCACACCGACGCCGCGACCGGCAAGCCGCTGGTCGACGTCATCCTCGACCAGGCCGGCCAGAAGGGCACCGGGCGCTGGACCGTTCAGAACGCCCTCGATCTCGGCGTCCCGGTCACCGGCATCGCCGAGGCCACGTTCGCGCGGGCGCTGTCCAGCGGCGTCAAGCAGCGTGAAGGCGCCGTCGGCGTCCTGACCGGCCCCGACGGCAAGATCGACCTGCCCGAGAGCTTCGTCGACGATGTCAGCCAGGCGCTGTACGCCTCGAAGATCGTCGCCTACGCTCAGGGCTTCGACCAGATCGCCGCGGCGTCGGAGGAATACGGCTGGGGCATCGAACTCGGTTCGTGCGCGGCGCTGTGGCGTGCGGGGTGCATCATCCGGGCGCGTTTCCTCGACAAGATCACCGCCGCGTACCGCGAGAACCCGGAGCTGCCGACGCTGCTGGCCGCACCCGAGTTCACCCGGATCGTGACCGACGCGCAGGACGCGTGGCGTCGCGTCGTCGCCGCCGCGGTGCAGGCCGGTATCCCGACGCCGGGATTCTCGGCGGCGCTGGCCTACTACGACGGTCTGCGTTCCAAGCGTCTCCCGGCGGCCCTGATCCAGGGCCAGAGGGACTTCTTCGGCGCGCACACCTATAAGCGCGTCGACCGTGACGGCGTCTTCCACACCGATTGGTCCGGCGACCGCGCCGAGATCGAAATCTGAGTGATCCTCCAGCGGGGGTGCGGGCTTCGGCCTGCGCCCCCGCCCCGTCTCGGTGGGGCGGGACGTATAAGGCGACCGCTCTGCACAGGTCGAGGCGGTCCCGGTCGGGAAGAGCGGCCTGCAGCCGATGCGTCTTGATCATGGAATCGGCCACCTCGCAGATGCGGGCGATCTCCACGTCGGCCGGTGAGATGCGTGCGAGGCCGTGCTGGTGCAGCCACATCGCCACTTCGGCCCATGAGTACAGGCTGACCCTCGGGCGGGGAATCCGCGGCGCGGGGAAACCGCCGGGGCCGCGCCGCCCCACGGCCCAGTGGTCCGCGGCCGTGAAGCTGCTGCCGGTCCTTTCGGCGATCTCCTTCAAGGTGACCAGGTCTTCGGTGACGCCGGTGATCTTGGCGCCTGCTTTGCGGCCCTGGACCATGGCCGACGCGACCGCTTTGACGGCCGAGACGGATTCCCGGTCGAACATCGCGGTCCCCTCGCCCGTTCTCGGATCGAATGCGACCACGGCATCGTCCCAACCGGCTTCGTACAAGGCGTCGGTGACCTCGTGTCCGGCCGGAGCCGAGAAGTGCAGCTCGAAAGCGTAGACGGTCATGGGCTCAGCCTCCTTATCCATCCTCCGGCGCACGGCCGTGGGGGCATTGATCGGCGAGGCGCCGAAGGCGTCTTGCGTGGGCTTCGGTCGACCTCGGCGTCGACCATATGGACGTCGGCGGCCGACAGCCCTCGCGCTCCCCGGGGCAGTATGCGCGACCCCATGCGTGGCCGTCCGCCGGTTCGATGAACCAGCCCGCCGCCTCCAAGGACTCGATCGCCGCCCGGACGTCCTTATTGGGGTGCTTCGGCATGTAGAGATAATACTACAGTATTGCTCCGGTGCGGGCGCCGACTTCGCCGGGCCGTCCTTCACCGCCGAGAACGCCCACGGGCCCGCACGGAGCCGAGACCGACCCGGCCGAGTGCCGGGCCGGTCCCGAAGCGGCCTGGACGGCCATCTCCTCGGTGAGACCTCGACGAGGACCCGCGCCGCCTCCTTCAGCAGTAAGCCGCCGGCCCATTAGTCCAGCCGCTGCTCGGGTCCCAGCACCAAGCGCCCCAAGCGAGCTTGACGGGGACAGGAGGAACGGACCCGGCGATGAGCCGTTTGAGCAGCCCGGACACGGGCGCTCCGAACACTTTGTGGTCGATGCGTTCGACCGCCTCGGTCGTCAACCAGTCGGCGGACGTGAGCTCCTCCCGCTCGTTCGGTTCGAGACGATCGCGCTCGACCTCGAAGTGGGGAACACGGAGGTGAAAGTAGTGGGCGTCGTTGTGGAAGAATTCCCCGCGGGAGGTCGACCACAGCCCTTCCGAGCGCGCCACCACCGGACCGAGGTCGCCCGGGCGAGCGCGGAACCCGGTCTCCTCGAACACCTCCCGGGCGGCGGCCTCGGCGAGGGTCTCGCCGGCCTCCACGCCACCGCCGACGGTGACGTAATAATCGATGCCCGGAGCGACGTATCCGCTGCTGTGGAACAACAGCAGCCGGTCGCGCTCGTCGACGAGCAGTACTCTCGCGCAACGGCGCCTGATGACGGGAGTTCCCGGTGCGGTGCTCATCGTTCGAGTATCCGCGGGCGACGCCCGGGCGCCTAGCGCGGGTCGAGTTCGACCCAGGGAAGTTCGATCGGCTCGGTGAACGTCTCGCCCGAG
>JAJYSW010000034.1 GCA_021793335.1 Actinomycetes bacterium | reverse complement strand
CGGCAAGGCCCCGCCCCGCCCCGCCCTCCCAAACGCCCCCTGAGCGCCGCACACCTCACACCCCGACTCCGGTGCACCATGCGACGGCCGAAGCCCCTCTCCGGCCTCGTTGCCGCCGTCTCCGGCCGCGCAGCTCGCGAGCAGGGCGCCGCCTGCGCCCGCGGCCGCTCGCGAAGCGGGACCGCGAGCGCGAACGAGGGAGGGGCGCCGAGCCGATGCCCGGACGCCCCTCCCTCGTTCACTCACGCATCAGGTGCCCAGGAAACTACTGGCCTCACTGACGATGTCGAGCAGGAAGCCCGGGGCCACGCCCAGCAGGATCGTGGCGGCCACACCGGCGGCGACGACCGTTCCGGCCATCGGGCTCGGCAGGTTCACCGTCGGCGCGTCCGGTGCGGGCTCATTGAGCCACAAGAGCACCACGACGCGCAGGTACGGGAACGCCAGGATCGCCGAGGAGATCACCGCGACGACGACCAGACCGACCTCACCGGCTTCGAGACCGGCACTGAACAGGCTGAACTTGGCCGTGAAGCCACTGGTGAACGGGATGCCGGCCAAGGCCAGCATCAGGACCGTGAAGATCACGGCTGTCCCCGGAGAATTCTTGCCCAGACCGGCCCAGCGGGACAGGTCCGTGGCCTCGTCGTCGCCGTCGCGCACCAGGCTGACGACCGCGAACGCCGCGATTACCGTGAAGCCGTAAGCGGCCAGGTAGAACATGGTCTGCCCGACGGCGTCCCCGAGCGCGATCACGCCGATGAGCAGGTACCCGGCATTGGCGACCGAGCTATAGGCCAGCAACCGCTTGATGTTCCGCTGAGTGACCGCGAAGATCGCCCCGCCGATCATCGTGGCGATCGCGATGACCGTCAGGATCGTGTGCCAGTCCCACGCCGAGGATTCCAGACCGACGTTGAAGACCCGCAGGAGCGCCCCGAAGGCCGCGATCTTGACGCAGCCGGCCATGAGAGCCGTGACCGGGGTCGGCGCACCCGTGTAGACGTCCGGGGTCCACATATGGAACGGCACCGCGGCGGCCTTGAACAGCAGGGCCACGGCGAGCATGCCGACACCGATGTAGAGCAGCACCCGCGGCTCGTTGGAGCTGATGCCCGCCTCGTTGATGCCGACCAGGTCGATGGTCCCGGCGAAACCGTAGAGCATCGCCATGCCGTAGACGAAGAACGCCGAAGCGAAGGCCCCCAGCAGGAAGTACTTGAGGGCGGCCTCCTGGGAGATGAGGCGGCGGCGCTTGGCCATGCCGCACAGGAGATAGAGCGGCAGGCTCAGCATCTCCAGGGCGACGAACATGGTGAGCAGGTCGCCGGCCACGACGAACATCAGCATGCCGCCGACCGCGAACAGCGTCAGCGGGAAGACCTCGGTGGCCCCGCTCTCGCGGCGCTGAGCGAGGTCCACGGTCGAGTCGGCGACGACGGCCGCCTCCGCGACGAAGTCGCCGCCTCTGGTGGTGCGCTGTTCGCCCATCAGCAGTACCGCCACGATCGCGAGGATCGCGATGGTGCCCTGAAGGAACAGCCCCGGCCCGTCGAGGGCGACCGACCCGAGGTCGGTGCCGCCGAGGGAGAACGCGGTCGCGTTCTTGCCCGCGTTGAGGACCACCGCGATGAACGCGGCGGCGAGCGCGAGGACCGTCAGGCCCACTTGGACGGGCAGTCGCCTGGACTTGGGCATCGCCGCCTCGACCACGAGGCCCACAAAGGCCGCGCCGAAGACGATGATCATGGGCGATAGGCCGGCCCAGTCGATGGACATCTCACTCATTGGTCTCTCCGGCGGCTGGTGCTTCGTTGGGCTCGTCCTGGACGAACTGGAGGGTGTTGTCCACGGCGGGTTCGATGGCGTTGATCAGCGGCTGCGGGTAGAACCCGAATGCGAGGATCGCGATCACCAGCGGCGCGATGAGGGCCCTCTCCCGCACCGTCAGGTCCCGCTTCATCGGGGCCATGTCGTCCAGGACCGGGTTGCGTTCGCCCTGCATGGTGCGCTGGTACATCCACAGCACATAGGCCGCGGCCAGGACGATGCCGAGGGTCGCGACCACGCCGACCGGTTCATTCGTCGCGAAGGTTCCCAGCAGGACCAGGAACTCGGAGATGAACGGCGCCGTGCCCGGCAGGGACAGGGACGCGAGCCCGGCGAACAGGAAGACCCCGGCCAGGAGCGGGAGGGTCTTGGCCGCCCCGCCGTAGTCCCCGATCGTCGAGGAGCCGCGGCGCAGCGCCAGCATGCCGACCACGATGAAGAGCAGCCCGGTGGCCAGACCGTGGTTGAACATGTAGAGGATCGCGCCGGTCGCGGACGCCTGCGTGAACGCGAAGATGCCCACGCCGATGAACCCGAAGTGCGCGATCGAGGTATAGGCGACGAGGCGCTTGAGATCGGTCTGCCCGATCGCGACGAACGCGGCGTAGATGATGCCGATGACGCTCATGCCGATGATCCACGGGGCGAACGTCCGTGTCGCATCGGGGAACAGCGGGAGGCAGTAGCGCAGGATCGCGAACGTCCCGATCTTGTCCATGACGCCGACGAGCAGCGCCGCGATCGCGGCCGGGGCGGCGCCTCCCGCGTCGGGGAGCCAGGTGTGGAACGGGAAGAACGGCGCCTTGATCGCGAAGGCGATGAAGAAGCCGAGGAACAGCCAGTTCTGTAGCGTCCCGGCTTCCATCGGTTCGGCCGCGACGAGGGTCTGCCAGTCGAAGACGCCGCCGTTCGCCACCCACAGGCCGATGACGGCGACGAGCATGAGCAGGCCGCCGAGAAGCGAGTAGAGGAAGAACTTGACGGCGGCGTACTGGCGTCGGGCGCCGGTGCCGTAGGAGCCGATGAGGAAGTACATCGGCACGAGCATGGCCTCGAAGAAGAAGTAGAACAGCAGCACGTTGGAGGCCAGGAAGGTCGCCAGCATGGCCGCTTCGAGCGCGAGGACCAGCGCGAAGAACGTGGGCACCGAGCGGTGCACCGAATCGAGGTCCCGCCAGGCGGCGAGCATTGCGATCGGGGTGAGCCCGGCGGTGAGGACGACCATCAACAGCGCGATGCCGTCGACGCCCCACGAGAGGTTGAGGTCCCAGGACTCGATCCAGGTGTAGGACTCGGTGAGCTGGAGCCAGGGCGCGCCCTCGCCGTAGTCGAAGCCGAACGCGACCAGTGCGGCGATGACGGCGACGACGCCGGAGACGCCGAGCGCGGTCCATTTCGCCGCCTCCGCCTGTTCACGGCGTATCGAGGCGACGATGATCGCGCCGATCAGCGGCACGACCACGAGCGCTGACAGCAATGGGAGCTCGTTCATTGGATCACCACAACCATGAGCGCCGCCACCACGATGACGGCGCCGGAGAATATGGACAGGGCATAGGAGCGGACGAAGCCGGTCTGGAACGTCAACAGCCGCCTGGAGGTGCCGCCGACGGCGGCGGAGAGCCCGTTGACGACGCCGTCGACGCCGCGGGCGTCGATGGCGACCGAAGCGTTGGCGGCGAACCGTCCGGGGCCTTCGAACAGGCCGCGGTTGACCGCTTCGCCGCCGAGGTCGGCGCGGGCGAGGCGGACCGGCCAGGCGGCGGCGCGCGGTGCTTCGTCGGTGCCGCGGCGGAACAGGGCCCATGCCAGGGCCGCGCCGAGGACGACGACGGCGGTGGTGACGAGGGTGACCTGCATGTGGCTCAGGTGTCCGTGCCGTTCGGGCTGGTCGCCGAAGACGGGGGTGAGCCATTCGGTCACGGAGCCGGCCATGAGTCCGCCGGCGACGAGCGATCCGAGGCCCAGCACGATCAGCGGGCCGGTCATGATGGCCGGCGACTCGTGCGGGCGGACGTCCTCGGTCCAGCGTTTGGGACCGTGGAAGGTGAGGACGAACAGTCGCGTCATGTAGAAGGCGGTGAGCGCGGCGCCGAGGAGGGCCGCGCCTCCGGTGACCCAGCCTTCCCAGCCGGGGCGGGCGAAGGCCGCGGCGATGATCGGGTCCTTGGTGAAGTAGCCGCTGAACGGGATGATGCCGATGATGGCGAGCCATCCGGCGGCGAAGGTGGCGTAGGTGATCGGCATGACGCGCCACAGCCCGCCGAAGCGGCGGATATCGGTCTGGTCGTTCATGGCGTGCATGACCGAGCCGGAGCCGAGGAACATGCCGGCCTTGAAGAAGCCGTGGGCGAGCAGGTGGATGATGCCGAGCGCGAACGCGGCGCCGCCGAGGCCGACGGCGAGGAACATGTACCCGATCTGGGAGACCGTGGACCAGGCCAGGACGCGTTTGATGTCGTCCTTGGCGCAGCCGACGATCGCGCCGAACAGGAGCGTGAGCGCTCCGATGACGACGACGACGGTCTGCACGGTCGGGTTGAGAGCGAAGATGACGTGCGAGCGGGCGATGAGGTAGACCCCGGCGGTGACCATGGTGGCGGCGTGGATGAGCGCCGAGACCGGGGTGGGGCCCTCCATGGCGTCGGGCAGCCAGGTCTGGAACGGCCATTGGCCGGACTTGCCGCAGGCGGCGGCGAGCAGCAGGAGCCCGAGGGCGAGGCTGGTGCCTTCGGAGAGTCCTTCGGCGCCGTTGAAGACCTGGGAGAATTCGAGGCTGCCGATCGCGCCGACCATGATGAACATGGCCAGCAGGAAGCCGACGTCGGCGAGGCGGTTGACCAGGAACGCCTTCTTGCCGGCGGTGGCGGCGGCGGGTTTGATCTGCCAGAACGCGATGAGGAGGTAGGAGGCGAGGCCGACGCCCTCCCAGCCGACGAAGGTCATGAAGTAGTTGCCGCCGAGCACGAGGACGAGCATCGCGGCGACGAACAGGTTGAAGTAGGCGAAGAACTTCCGCCGCCCCGGGTCCTCGGCCATGTAGCCGACGGCGTAGAGGTGGATGAGGAAGCCGACGCCGGTGATGAGGAGGCAGAACACCGCCGAGAGGGGGTCGAGCAGCAGGCTCGCCTCGATTTCGAGGTCCCCTACCGAGATGACGGTGAACAGGTCGGTGACGGCGCTCTTGTCGTCGAGGCCGCCGAGGCTGACGAACATGCCGAGGGCGAGCGCGAAGGCCGTGCCGATGGTGGCGACGCCGACCCAGTGGCCCCACTTATCGGAGCGGCGTCCGATCAGGAGCAGCAGTGCGGCGCCCACGGCGGGCAGGGCGATGAGCAGCCACGTCCAGGAGAGCAGCCCGGTGGCGGGCGCGTACGTTATCTCGTCCACTGAGTCCTCACTAGGCCTTCAGAAGGTTCGCGTCGTCGACCGAGGCCGAGCGGCGGGATCGGTAGATCGCCATGATGATCGCCAGTCCGATGACCACTTCGGCGGCGGCGATGGCCATGACGAAGAACGCCATGACCTGGCCGTCGATCGTGCCGGTGGTGCGGGCGAAGGTGACCAGAGTCAGGTTTCCGGCGTTGAGCATGAGCTCGACGCACATGAACACGATGATGGCGTTGCGCCGCACGAGGACGCCCACGGCGCCGATGGTGAACAGCGCGGCGGCGAGGATGAGGTAGTACTCGGGGCTCATCGCTCGTCCCTTCCTTCGGTCGGCTTGGGGGCCGCTTCGGCGGGGGTGAGCTGCCTGGGCGGCACGTACTCGGACAGGCTCTGCTGTTCGACGGTGCCGTCCGGCAGCAGTGCCGGCGTGGCCGTGGAGTCGGAGGTGGCGAACACGCCGGGGCCGGGAAGCGGTCCGGGGTAGTTCCCGGGCGCGAAGCGCTCGCGGCTGGCCTGCTTCTGGCCGCGCACATCGCCCTTGCGGGTGACGTGCGTGAACATCAGGGCGCCGACGGCGGAGACGGTGAGGACTCCGGCGATCACTTCGAACGGGAAGATGTAGGTGGTGAACAGGCTCTCGGCGACGGCGGCGACGTTGGAGGAGTCGCCCGCGGCGCCCGCGGCTCCGGGCGGCCCTTCGGCGATGGTGAGCCCGGTGACGGCGTGGGCCAGCCCGGCGGCGAGCAGGGCGGCCAGGCCGACGCCGAGGCAGACGGCGAAGAACCGCTGTCCGCGCAGCGTCTCGAACATGGAGTCCTTGGAGTCGCGCCCGAAGAGCATGAGCACGAACAGGAACAGCATCATGATCGCGCCGGTGTAGACCATGATCTGGACGAAGCCGAGGAACGGCGCGGACTGCATGATGTAGCAGACGGCCAGGGCGATCATGGTGACCGCGAGCATGAGCGCGGCGTGGACCGCGGAGCGGGCCAGGACGAGGCCGATGGCCCCGCCGAGGGCGAGCGGCGCGAGGATCCAGAACGCGATCGCCTCGCCGGTGCTGACGGACTGGGCCAGATCGACGATCACGACTGGCTCCTCTCCTTGTTCGCGTTCCGGTGCGCGAGCATCTCTGACAGCGAGAATTCGGCTCCGGCGCTGGCGCCGGGGTTGGCGGTGCCGGACTCGTAGTAGTCCTGCTCGGTCTCGCCGAGGCGCATCGGGTGCGGCGGCTGCTCCATGCCCTCGGTGAGGGGGGCCAGGAGCTCTTCCTTGGTGAAGATGAGGTCGCGGCGGTCGTCGCGGGCGAGCTCGTACTCGTTGCTCATGGTGAGCGAGCGGGTCGGGCACGCTTCTACGCACAGGCCGCAGAAGATGCAGCGCGCGTAGTTGATCTGGTAGGTCTTGGCGTACCGCTCGCCGGGCGAGAACCGTTCGGTCTCGGTGTTGTCGGCGCCTTCGACGTAGATGGCGTCGGCGGGGCAGGCCCAGGCGCACAGTTCGCAGCCGATGCACTTCTCGAGTCCGTCGGGGTGACGGTTGAGGACGTGTCGACCGTGGTAGCGCGGCTGGACTTTCGGCGGCTCCTCGGGGTATTCGACCGTCACCTTCGGCTTGAACATGTGCGAGAAGGTGACGCCGAAGCCTTTGGCGAAACCGGACATCTTTACTCCTCCTTCGTTTTCGGCGTGGCCTGCGAGCCGCTGAAAGGCTCACGGTCGCGCGTACCGGGATCGGTCGCCGGTTCGCCGCCTGCGTGGGCCGCGGCGGTCTCGTGCGGTTCCAGTTCGGTGAGTCCACGCGGGCTGGGCGGGACGGTCAGGTCGAGCGGCGGGACGGGGAAGCCGCCGAGCCCGGTGTCGGGCTCGCTCGGCGGGTCGTAGGGCTTCCGGCTGGGCCAGAAGAAGATCAGGGCCATGACGACGATGGCCGCTCCTCCGGCGAATGCGATGCGGGTGGGCAGCTCGTTGCCGGTGTCCAGGCCGATGTTCATGGCGGCCAGGACCATGAGCCAGACGAGGCTGACGGGCACCAGGACCTTCCAGCCCAGGCGCATGAACTGGTCGTAGCGGAACCGCGGGAGGGTGCCGCGGAGCCACACGTACAGGAACAGGAAGGCCAGGACCTTGCCGAAGAACCAGACCAGCGGGAGCCAGCCTTCGTTGGCGGCGGGCCACCACGAGCTCGGGAAGGGCGCGGCCCAGCCGCCGAGGAACAGCGTCACGCACAGGGCGGACATGGTGACCATGTTGACGTACTCGGCCAGGAAGAACGAGGCGTACTTGAGGCTGGAGTACTCCGTGCCGAACCCGGCGACGAGCTCGGATTCGGCTTCGGGCAGGTCGAACGGGGCCCGGTTGGTCTCGCCGACCATCGCGATGACGAAGATGACGAAGCTGGGCGCGAGGACCAGGAAGTACCAGCCCGGGAGGGTCAGTTCGAGGCTGCCGATGCTGAAGGGGATGCCTTCGGCCTGGGCGTCGACGATGGCGCCGGTGGACAGCAGCTTCGACTGGAAGAACACGGCGAGGACGGCCAGGGCCAGGGCGATCTCGTAGGAGATGACCTGGGCGGCGGCGCGCAGCGAGCCGAGCAGCGAATAGGTCGAGCCCGAGGACCATCCGGCCAGGACGATGCCGTAGACGCCGATGGCGGAGCAGGCGAGCACGACCAGGACGCTGACTTCGAAGTCGGTGAGCTGGAGCAGGGTGTCCTGCCCGAACATCGAGACCTCGGGGCCCATGGGGATGACCGAGAACGCGGTGAACGCACAGGTGACGGCGATCAGGGGCGCGGCGATGAAGAGGACCTTATCGGCGGTGCGCGGCGTGATGTCCTCTTTGAAGGCGAGCTTGAGGCCGTCGGCGAGGGACTGGAGCAGTCCGAAGGGGCCGTTGCGGTTCGGGCCGGGCCGCACCTGCATGACGGCGACGACACGTCGTTCGAACCAGATGGTGAACAGCACCAGCAGGACGAGCACCACGAATACGGCGACGCCCTTGACCAGCATGAGCCAGAGTGGATCGTTCATCGGTTGACCGCCTCTTTCTCGTCGTCGACGCCGGCCGGCGGCGTCACGTTCGGGTAGGCGCGGATGGTGACGACGTCGCCCGAGCCGGCACCGAGGTGGCGGTGGATGCCGCGTCCCGGTGCGTTGGTCGGCAGCCACACCACGTCTTCGGGCATGTCCGTCGTGCTGAGCGGCAGGGTGATGCCGCCGATGGCGGTGGAGACGGTGACGCCGCCGCCTTCGACGGCGCCGATGGCCTCGGCGGTGGCGGCGCTCAGCCGCACCACCGGGTCGGGCGCGCAGCCGGCCAGGTGCGGGTTGTTCTCCTGGAGGGAGCCGCCGTCGAGCAGCTGCCGCCAGGTCGCGAGGATCGCCTTGCCCTCCTTCGCCGCCTTCGCATCGTCGGCCTTTCCGGCGGGCCTGGCGGCCGGCTTGTCGGGCCGCCAGTCGGGGGCGGGCTGGCGCGTGAGCGGGTCGGGCAGACCGGCGAGTTCGGCGCGGACGCGCCGGGTGTCGCCCAGGCCCAGTTCGTGGCCCATGGCCTGCGCGAGGATGTCGAGGACGGCGTGGTCGCCCATGAGGTCGGATTCGAGCACGGTCTCGAAGGTCCGCAGGCGTCCTTCCCAGTCGAAGTAGGCGCCTTCCTTGTGGCTGACGGGCGCGACGGGGAGGACGACGTCGGCGACCCGGGTGACCGCGGAGTGGCGGATTTCGAGCGAGACGACGAAGCGTGCCGCGTACAGGGCGGCTTCGACGGCGGGCGCGCCGGCGAAGTCGTACGGGTCGACACCGCCGACCAGGAGCCCGTCGATCTCGCCCTCGGCGGCGGCCTGGAGGATCTGCCAGGCGTCGCGTCCGTCGGTTCCCGGGAGCGATTCGACGCCCCAGTATTCGGCGAGCTGTTCGCGGTCGGCCGCGTGCTCGGCCAGTCCGCCGCCGGGCAGGAGCCCGGGCAGGCATCCGGCCTCGACCGCGCCGCGGTCGCCGGCGCGCCTGGGAATCCAGGCGATGCGGGCTCCGGTGGCCTCGGCGAGTTTGACGGCGGCGGTGAAGGCTCCTTCGACGGTGGCGAGGCGTTCGCCCAGGAGGATCACGGCGCCCGGTTCGCTGAGGGCGTCGTGGACGGCTCCTTGGCCGCGCCAGCCGTCGAGCAGTTCGGCCTCTTCGCCGGGGAGCCCCGTGATGAGGTCGGCTTCGAGCTTGCGGGTGCCGCGGGTGGCGAACGGGGCGAGCACGTGGACCTTCTGGCCCTTGTCGCGGACGGCCTTGCGCATGCGCAGGAACGCGATGGGGCATTCCTCTTCGACTTCGAGGCCTGCGACGAGGACCGTCGGGGCGTTTTCGAGGTCTTCGTAGGTGACCGCGCCGCTGGAGGGGTAGACGCCGGCGACGGCGTGGGCGAGGAACTCGGACTCCTCGGCCGAGTGCGGCCGGGAACGGAAGTCGACATCGTTGGTGCCCAGGGCCACACGCGCGAACTTGGCGTAGGCGTAAGCGTCTTCGACGGTGAGGCGGCCGCCGGTGAGGACGCCGACGCCGGCGGCCTCCTTGAGCCCCTTGGCGGCGCGTCGGAGCGCCTCGGGCCAGGACGTGGGACGCAGGCTTCCGTCGGCGTCGCGCACGAGCGGAGCGGTGATGCGGTCGGCGGCCTCGACATAGGACATGGCCCAGCGGCCCTTGTCGCAGTTCCATTCCTCGTTGACGGCGGGGTCGTTGCCCGCCAGACGCCGCAGGACCTTGCCGCGCCGGTGGTCCGAGCGCTGCGCGCACCCGGCCGAGCAGTGCTCGCACACGCTGGGACTGGAGACGAGGTCGAACGGGCGGGAGCGGAACCGGTACTGGGTGCCGGTGAGCGCGCCGACCGGGCAGATCTGGACGGTGTTGCCCGCGAAGTAGGACTCGAACGGCTCGTCCTCGTAGACGCCGACCTGTTCGAGCGCGGAGCGTTCCATCAGTTCGATGAACGGGTCTCCGGCGATCTGGTCGGAGAAGCGCGTGCAGCGGGCGCACAGGACGCACCGTTCGCGGTCGAGCAGGATCTGCGAGGAGATCGGCAGCGGCTTCTTGTAGGTCCGCTTCTCGGTGGGCTCCATGCGGGTCTCGGGACGGCCGGCGCTCATCGCCTGGTTCTGGAGGGGGCATTCGCCGCCCTTATCGCAGACCGGGCAGTCCAGAGGGTGGTTGATCAGGAGGAACTCCATGATCCCCTCTTGGGCGTCCTTGGCGACCTCGGAGCTGTACTGGGTCTTGACGACCATGCCCTCCATCGCCGTGGTGGTGCAGGAGGCGGCGGGTTTGGGCATGCCGCGGCCGTTGCCCATGTCGGGAACTTCGACGAGGCATTGACGGCAGGCGCCGACGGGTTCGAGCAGCGGATGGTCGCAGAAGCGGGGGATGTCGATGCCCAGCTGCTCGGCGGCGCGGATGACCAGCGTGCCCTTGGGCACGGTGATCTCGATGCCGTCGATGGTGAACGTGACCTGGTCGCTCATGTCAGTGCGCTCCAATCGCCGCGGCGGCGAAGCGGGGTGGCTTGGTGCCTTCGATGTAGTCGAGGTAGTCCTGCTCGAAGTATTTGATCGAGGAGGTGACACTGGAGGCGGCGCCGTCGCCGAGGCCGCAGAAGGCCCGCCCGAGCAGGTTCCGGCAGGCGTCGCGGAGGATCTTGAGGTCGTCCATCTTGCCTTCGCCGGACAGGATCCGCTCGTAGACGTGGACCATCCAGTAGCAGCCTTCGCGGCATGGCGTGCATTTGCCGCACGATTCGTGCTGGTAGAACTTCATCCAGCGCCAGCAGGCGAGCACGGGGCAGTCCTGATCGGAGAAGATCATGATCGCGGTCGTGCCGAGGATGGACCCGGCTTTGGCGACGTTGTCGAAGTCCAGCGGGACGTCGGCGTGCTCGGCGGTGAGCAGCGGCGTGGACGAGCCGCCGGGGGTGAAGAACCGGAGCTCGTGCCCGTCCTCCATGCCTCCGGCGAGCTCGATGAGCTCTGCGAGGGTCGTGCCCATGGAGCACTCGTACTGGCCGGGGTGCTTGACGCGCCCGGACAGGGAGTAGATCATCGTGCCCGCGGAGTTCTCCGAGCCGAGGTCCTTCCACCATTCGGCGCCGCCGAGCACGATGTGCGGGACGGCGGCGATCGTGCCGACGTTGTTGATGCACGTGGGCTTCTGGTAGAGCCCGTGCGTGGCCGGGAACGGCGGGCGGAGCCTGGGCTGGCCCCTCATGCCTTCGAGGGAGTCGAGGAGGGCCGTCTCCTCGCCGCAGATATAGGCGCCGGCACCGGAGTGGATGACGACGTCGAGGTCGAAGCCGGAGCCGAGGATGTTCTCCCCGAGGTAACCGGCGGCCTTGGCCTCCTCGACGGCGTGGCGCAGGCGCCGGGCGGCGTGCACGGCCTCGCCGCGGATGTACACGAAGGCCCGGCTGGCCTTGATGGCGTAGGAGGCGATGATGACGCCCTCGATGACCGAATGGGGGTCGTTCATCATCAGCGGCAGGTCCTTGCAGGTGCCCGGTTCGCCTTCGTCGGCGTTGACGACGAGGTAGTGCTCCTTGCCGTCGTCGGGCACGAACTGCCACTTCATGCCGACGGGGAACCCGGCGCCACCGCGGCCGCGGTGGCCGGATTCCTTCATGAACTCGATCAGTTCGGCGGGGCTGTAACCCAGGGCCTTGCGCAGGGCCTGGTATCCCTCGAGCTGCTCGTAGACGTCGAGCTTCCAGGCGCCCGGCGAGAGCCAGCGCTTGGTGATGACGGGCTTGAGCTTGGCGAGGACGGCTTCGCGGGGTCGTCTTGGGCCAGGCACGGTCACTCGGCTCACTTCGCTTCCTCTTTGTCCTTTGCCAGGAGCGGCGCGTCGGGGTCGAAGGCGGGCGCGGTGACGCCCGCTTCGGCCGCGAGCCGCGCACCGGCGAGGGTGGGCTCGCCCGAGGCGTTGCCTTCAAGGCCCGCAGAGCGCTCCTCCTCGAAGCCGGCCAACTGCACCGACGTCTCGCGGAGCGTGCACAGCGGCGCGCCTCGGCTGGGATTGGGACGTTTGCCTTCGCGCAGCTCACGCACGAGGTCGAGCGCTCCGGCCTCGTCCATGTCGTCGAAGTACTCGTAGTTCACGGTGACGACCGGCGCGTAGTCGCATGCGGCCAGGCATTCGGCGTGTTCGAGCGTGACCGTGCCGTCGGGCGTGGTCTGGTCGTGGTCGACACCGAGTTCTTCGCTGAGCGCGTCGTAGATCCGCTGCCCGCCCTTGACGTGGCAGAGGGTGTTGGTGCAGACGCTGACGAGCCAGTCGCCGGTCGGTTCACGCTTGTACATGGTGTAGAACGTCGAGACGGCCTGCACCTGGGCTTTGGTGAGACCGAGGGCCTCGGCGCAGAACGCGGTCCCGGCCTCGGTGATGTAGCCGTCGTGGGACTGCACGAGGTGCAGCAGCGGCAGCAGGGCCGAGCGGGAGTGCCCTTCGGGGTAGCGGGCGATGATCTCCGCGGCCTGCTCGTGGATCTTCTCCGGGTAGCTCATCGGTCGCAGCCTCCCATGATCTGGTGGATCTTCTCTGAGCAGCTCATCGGTCGCAGCCTCCCATGACGGGATCCAGTGAGGCGCCGCCCGCGATGACGTCGGCCAGAAGGCCGCCTTCGGAGACGGCGGGGATCGCTTGGAGGTTGACGAAGGACGGGTCTCTCATGTGGATTCGGAACGGCCTCGTGCCGCCGTCGGAGACGGCGTGGATGCCCAGCTCGCCTCGTGGGGCCTCGATGGCCGTGTACACCTGCCCGGCCGGGACCCGGAAGCCTTCGGTGACGAGCTTGAAGTGGTGGATGAGCGCCTCCATCGACTGGCTCATGATGTGCCGGATGTGGTTGAGGCTGTTGCCCATGCCGTCGGCGCCGAGCGCGAGCTGCGCGGGCCAGGCGATCTTCTTGTCGGCGACCATGATCGGCCCGGGCTCCAGGCGGTCCAGGCCCTGCTTGATGATCTTGAGGCTCTCGCGGATCTCTTCGAGCCGCAGGATGTATCGGGCCCAGGCGTCGGCGCCGTTGTGGGTCGGGACGTCGAAGTCGTAGTCCTCGTAGCCGCAGTAGGGCTCGGTCTTGCGCAGGTCCCAGGGAAGCCCGGCGGAGCGGAGCACCGGCCCCGTGACGCCGAGGGCGAGGCAGCCGGAGACGTCGAGGTAGCCGACGCCCTGGGTCCGTTCCTGCCAGATGGCGTTGCCGGTGAGCAGGCCCTCGTAGTCGTCGAGGCCCTTCGGCATGTATTCGAGGAAGTCGCGGATCATCGTGATCGCCTCCTCGGGAAAGTCCTGGGCGACGCCGCCGGGGCGGACATAGGCCATGTTCATGCGCAGGCCCGTGATGGCCTCGAAGATGTCGAGGACCTTCTCGCGGTCGCGGAAGCCGTAGATCATCATCGACAGGGCGCCCAGTTCCATGCCGGTGGTGGCGAGGGCGACCAGGTGCGAGGCGATCCGGTTGAGCTCCATCATGATGACGCGGATGACGTTGGCTCGTTCGGGCACGGTGACGTCGAGGAGCTTCTCGACCGCGAGGCAGTAGCCGGTCTCGTTGAAGATCGGCGAGAGGTAGTCGGCGCGGGTGACGAACGTGCACCCTTGCGTCCACGTGCGGTATTCGAGGTTCTTCTCGATGCCGGTGTGGAGGTAGCCGATGACCGGTCGCAGGGACCGGACGGTCTCGCCTTCGAGTTCGCACACGAGACGGAGCACGCCGTGCGTGGACGGGTGCTGCGGGCCCAGGTTGACGATCAGTCGCTCGTCGTTGACCGGGTCGACGGCGGCGACGAGTTCGTCCCAGTCGCCGCCGGTGACGGTGTAGACGCGGCCCTCGGTGGTCTCGCGTTCGGCCGCGTAGGCGTCTTCGTCGGCGAAGATGTCGTGAGCGTGGTCGGCGGTGTGCTCGGTGGCGGTCACTTGTACGCCCTCCGTTCGTCCGGCGGGGGAATATGGGCGCCCTTGTATTCGACGTCGATGCCGCCCAGCGGGTAGTCCTTGCGCTGGGGGTGGCCTTCCCAGTCGTCGGGCATGAGGATGCGGGTCAGGTGGGGGTGGCCGTCGAAGACGACGCCGAACATGTCGTAGGCCTCGCGCTCCTGCCAGTCGGCGGTCGGGTACACCTCGGTGACGCTGGCGACGACGGGGTGGTCGACGCTCACGGCGGTTTCGAGGCGGACCCGACGGCGGTAGGTCATGGAGGTGAGGTGGTAGACGACGTGGAGCCGGTTGGCCTGCGTCGGATAGTCCACACCGGACACCGAGTTGCACAGTTCGAACTTGAGGCTCTCGTCGTCGCGCATGGTCCGGCAGACCTCGGCGGTGCGGTCGGGTGCGATGTAGATCGTCAGCTCGCCGCGGTCGACCACGACGGAGCGGGTGATCTCCTCGCCGTGGGCGTCGCGGAGGGCCGCGAGGATCTCATCGAAGTAGCCGCCGAGCGGTTCGGGTGTGGAGACCAGTTCGCCGGCGGTCGGGTTGGGCCGCACGAGGCCGCCGAAGCCGGAGGTGTCGCCGGAGCCGGTGACGCCGAACAGTCCCTGCGCCTCTTGGCCGACGGGTTGGATCTCGCCGCTCATCGTTTCGCCACCGCCTTGCTGATCCGCAGTTGCTCTTCAGTGCCGGCCTTGGCCGCTTCGATCCATTCCTTCTTGCGCTGCTTGTCGAAGCGGTACGAGGAGGGCATGGCACCGGGTTTGACGACCGGTTCGGGTTCGGCCTTGAGAGCCTCGCGGCGCTTCTCGCCGAGCGGCTCGTGCTGGACCTTGTCGTGGAGTTTGAGGATCGCGTCGAGGAGCATCTCGGGACGGGGCGGGCATCCCGGCAGGTACATGTCGACGGGCACGACATGGTCGACGCCCTGGACGATCGCGTAGTTGTTGAACATGCCGCCGGAGGTGGCGCACACGCCCATGGACAGCACCCACTTCGGTTCGGCCATCTGGTCGTAGATCTGGCGCAGGACGGGGGCCATCTTCTGGGAGACGCGTCCGGCCACGATCATGAGGTCGGCCTGGCGGGGGCTGGCGCGGAAGACCTCCATGCCGAATCGGCCGGTGTCGTAGCGGGCCGCGCCGGTGGACATCATCTCGATGGCGCAGCAGGCCAGGCCGAACGTGGCCGGCCACATGGAGGCGCGCCTGGTCCAGTTCACCAGGGCCTCGACAGAGGTGAGGATGATGCCTTGCGGCAGTTTCTCTTCGATACCCATTGTTAATCCCAGTCCAATCCGCCGCGGCGCCACTCGTATGCGTAGGCGACGAACAGCGCTCCGATGAACATGACGACGGCCCAGAACCCGAAGATGCCGAGCACGTCGTGGTGGACCGCCCACGGCACCAGGAAGACGATCTCGATGTCGAAGACGATGAACAGCATCGCGGTGAGGTAGAACTTCACCGGGAACCTCGCCACCGCCGAGGTGGTCGGGGCGGGTTCGATGCCGCATTCGTAGGGGTCGGACTTGGCCCGGTTGGCTCGATACGGCCCGGCGATGCGCGAGGCGATCACGGACACGATCCCGAACCCGAGTCCGATCGCGAACATGATGACGACCGGTACGTAGACTTCCATCGGATCAGGCCCTCCTTTCGGCGAAGCTTGCGAGCCGATCATTGGCTCGGTCGGCGGAGCTTGCGAGCCGATCATTGGCTCGGTCGGCGGAGCTGGCGAGCCGATCACCGGCTCGGTCGGCGGAGCTGGCGAGCCGATCACCGGCTCGATCGGCGGAGCTGGCGAGCCGATCACCGGCTCGATCGGCGGAGCTGGCGAGCCGATCACCGGCTCGGTCGGCGGAGCTGGCGAGCCGATCACCGGCTCGATCGGCGGGGCCGGTGATCCGGTCGCCTTGGCCGGCGGGCCGGCCATTGTATCTACCGGCGAAAGCGGCGAATTGGACACCGCTTCGGCCCCGACTGGGCGTGACGACCCTCAGGCCGTTGACGAGCCGGTCGGCGAAGTCGCCGCCGGGCGAGTCGGTGAGGTTCGCCAGCAGTTTCAGCACGAGTCGCATGAGGGCGGGGTGCCGGAGTCCCCGCTCGGTGCAGATCTTCATGATCTGCGGGCGCCCGATGAGTTGGACGAACACCTCGCCCATGCGGTAGTAGGAGCCGAATCTCCGGCTCATCAGTTCGGGGTAGCGCTTGAGGTGGGCCTCGCGCCGGGGCGCGTTCGGCTGGCGCAGCGCGGTGGCCACGACCTCGGCGGCGATCTCGCCCGATTCGATGGCGTAGGCGATGCCTTCGCCGTTGAACGGGTTGACCATGCCGCCGGAGTCGCCGACGAGCATCAGGCCGCGGCTGTAGTGCGGGACCCGGTTGAAGCCCATGGGGAGTGCGGCGCCGCGGACGGGGCCGTCGGCGGCGGCCGGGTCGCGCAGGCCCCAGGCTTCGGGGGTGGAGTCGAGCCAGTCGCGCAGGAGCACCCGGTAGTTGGTCTTGCCGTAGTCGGCCGAGGAGTTGAGGACGCCGAGGCCGGCGTTGACGCGGCCGTCGCCGAGGCCGAAGATCCAGCCGTAGCCGGGTTGGAGGACGTCGGGTTCGTCGGCGGTGCGCAGGGCGAGCCAGGATTCGAGGTAGGCGTCGTCGTGTTTGGCTTCGGATCGGTAGTACTGGCGGACGGCGACGCCCATGGGCCGAGCGGGGTTGCGTTTGATGCCGAGGGCGAGGGCGAGGCGGCCGGAGACGCCGTCGGCGGCGATGACGATGGGTGCGCGGTAGGTGACGGTGCTCCCCTGGGAGCGGGCCGTGACTCCGGCGACGCGTCCGGCGAGGTCGAAGATCGGGGCGGTGACCTGGACGCCGGTGCGGAGGTCGGCGCCGACGGCTACGGCTCGGTCGGCGAGCAACTGGTCGAAGTCGTAGCGGGTGCGGGTGAGGCCGTATTCGGGGAAGCTCTGGAGGACGGGCCAGTCCAGCTCGATGACGGTGTCATCGGCTACGACGCGCAGGCCCCGGTTCCGCATCCACCCGGCCGATTCCGAGGTGTCGACGCCCATCTTGAGCAGTTGGGCGACCGAGCGGGGGGTGAGGCCGTCGCCGCAGACCTTCTCGCGGGGGAAGCCGGATTTCTCCAGCAGCAATACGTCCAGGCCGCGGCGGGCGAGGTGATAGGCCGCGGCTGAACCACCTGGTCCCGCGCCGACGACGATGACGTCGGCATCGGGCGTTGCGTGAGTGGTCACGGGCGTCCTCTCAAGCGTTCAAAACGGTGATCATCCTTACGAACCACCCGCTTGTGAAGCTCTTCACAAGCGTTCGACAGCAGTCTAGAACTCCACTCGCCCCACCCTGTCACTTAGGTCGACCTAACTTAGCGTTACAGGTGGTCACACGACGTACACCTGTGCCACGACGCTATCACCCCGCCGTGACGGCAAGCCGTTTCCGACACCAAGGGGGGTACGGTGACGAAAGTGACAAGTAGTTATTTGCGCCACTGCAATCACCATGGGCACTCTCACACCACCTACAACACCTCCGGCCGTGGCGAGCGCCACAATGGTTCAAAATTGAACTTTGACGGCTCGCCGGTTATCGTCGATAAGTAGTTCAAATATGAACTAACAATCGTGCAGTGCGGCCCCGCCGCCCCGAGAACGTCGAAGAGGTACACATGTCCGTCAACGCCGTCGAGCCCGTCAACGTCGCGGTCATCTTCTACTCCGCCACCGGCAACGTCACCAAGCTCGCCCGCCACATCGCCGAGTCCGCCGAGAAGGCCGGCGCCCAGGTGCGCCTGCTCCGCGCCGCGGAACTGGCCCCGCAGGAGGCCATCGACTCCAACCCGGCATGGGCCCAGAACGTCGAGGCGATCGCCGACATCCCCGTGGCCACGCCGGACGACATCCTGTGGGCCGACGCGGTCCTGATGGGCTCCCCGACCCGTTACGGCAACATCGCCGCACAGCTCAAGCAATTCATCGACACGCTCGGACCGCTCTGGTTCCAGGGCCTGCTGGCCGACAAGGTCTACTCGGGCTTCACCGCGACCTCCGGCAAGCACGGCGGGAACGAATCGACGCTGCTGGCGCTCTACAACTCCTTCCACCACTTCGGCGGCATCGTGGTCGCTCCCGGCTACGCGGGCGAAGCGCTGTTCGCCAACGCCTCCCCGTACGGCGCGGCCCACTTCGGCGACGGTGAGATCGACGAGCTCGTCCTCAAGGGCGCCACGGCCCAGACCGAGCGCGTGGTCGCCACGGCCGCGGCCCTGAAGGCCGGCCGCGCCTCGGCCATCGGCTGAGGCACACCGATGCCGCGACACCGGGCCCGTTCCGGTCGGCACCGACCGGGGCGGGCCTTTCCGTGTCCGGACGCCGGTCGATCGGTCGCGCTCCAGAACCATCCACAAAGGACTGACCTGCCGATGTGTCCCAGCGTCGCGGAACCGACGCAGGCGCCGATGGACACAAGAGGACTTCCCGCTTCGCACCGGTGAGGCACTACTGTCAAGGCGCTGCTTCAAGGCACTGCCGAGGCACTGCCGAGGACGATCCGTTCCCGGAGGCGGTCGGCTCGCGCGGACGGCCGGCCCGGGCCTGCGAGTGCGCCACGGCGGCAGGGCTGGGCGCTTCCGCAGCCGTGCGGCTCCGGCCTGCGAAAAAGCCCTTCGGCGAGGGCCGGGGCCCTCCGGCCCGCACGCGTCCCGGGACCTATCGCCGCGGCTCCGCGGCGACGCCGC
>JAJYSW010000310.1 GCA_021793335.1 Actinomycetes bacterium | reverse complement strand
CGATCTCTTCGGGCTGCCCGAAGTGCCGGCGGTGACCACGGTCGAGACGGTCACGAAGGCCGCCGGGACGCCCGAGAGGGAGTCGACAGTGCGGTGCAGCGACTGCGCATCGCCAGGCCATTTGACGATCCGGTAGGAGACGTGTCGCAGGCCGTCGGCGTACCAGTGGTCCCAGTCCTCGGCGGTGCGCTCGCCGGGCACCGGCGCGAAGGCGACGCCGAGCGACTGCTGGACGGCCTCGCGGACGCCCTCGGCGTCGAGGATGCGGTTGGGGACACCGACGTTGCCGAGCAGCTTGGAGACTCGCTGCGAAGTGGAGGCCAGTGCCTTGTAGACGCCGTCGATCTCACCGCCCCGCTCGGCGGTGGCCTCGCGGGCGTCGCGGGCGCCGAGCCGGACGGCCAGCCACGCCTTGTGGTGGACGACGGCGGGGTAATCACCGAGCAGTTCGCGGTAGGAGCGGGAGGCGGCGCTGTTATCGTAAGCGGCCAAGCCGACAGGGGTGGTGTGCCCGACGATCTGCACGGCGGTGACCGGTACCGAGGTCTCGTCGAAGAGCCGCTCCAGCCGCTCCAACGGGATGGCCTTGGTGACACCGTCGGTGCTGCCGATCTCGATGACGGAGAACCACCCGCCGTTGTCGTGACCGATGCCCACGTTCTCGTCGCGGTCCTCGACGCCGGTGATGCCCAGATCGGGGGCGATACGGTGGAGGACCTCGGTGAGCTGCTCGGGGTCGAGCTCGCGAACGCGGCGTCTGAGTCTGGAACGCAACGGGATGGTCTGGTACCACCAGTAGTCGCCCTTGCGCCAGAACACGAAGACCAGGATCACCAGCGCGAGCGCACCGCCCGCCGCCTGGACCGGCAGCGAGAAGGCCAAGCAGGTCAAGGCGATCGTCAAAGCGATCTCGATCGCGATGAGCTGCGCCACCGTGAGTGGACCGAGCCTGCCCGAGGAGCGCGTCGTGAACACGACCGTCTCGCCGGGCGCCGGTCCGTCCTGCTGCGCCTGCACAGACGCGGTGCCGCGAGCCTGCTGCTGCCCCTGCAACATCGTCATTTTGCGACGTCTCCATCGTGAAGGTGAGTGGTCGTATCCATCGTAAGCGGACGAGTCCACTACACGGTGACCGCCTGCGGCGTGGCACGGGCGAACCTGCTCGTGGCGGACCGACGTTAGACTGTGCGGGTGCGATTCCTCCCGCGTCTTCCTCTCTACAGTGCGGTCGCCGCGTTGGCGGCGACGTGCACACTGCTCCTGACGACGACGCCGGCTGCGGCGCAGAACCTCCGCAGTTGGGCGGAGAGCGTCGGCGAGGACCTGGATTCGGTCGAATGCAAGACGCCCACCAGCCAGACCGGTGCTCCGATGACCGGCACCCCCTGGCATGTGCACGCCGTCGGGCTCGAACAGGCCCATGAGCACAACACCGGCTTGAAGCCCAATGGGGAGCCGGTGAAGGTGGCAGTGCTCGATTCGGGCGTCGAGGCCGGGCACCCGACGTTCGATGGGAACGTGCTGCCGGGCGCCGACCCCTACGATCCGAGCAGCGATGCGCAATGCGATCTTCACGGCCATGGCACGGCCGTCGCGGGCATCATCGCCGGCGGCCACGACCAGACGCGGTTCATGGGCGTCGCGCCCGACGCTCAGATCATTCCGTTCCGGATCTTCCCCACCGGGGAGGAAGGCGGGAACAACACCGAGATTCCCAAACAGATCGCGGCGACGATCGAGGTCGCGGTCGATGCGGGGGCCGATGTCATCAACATCTCGATCGCGGTGCTCGCAAGCCCTGAGCTCGAACAGGCCGTGGAGTACGCGTGGAGCAAGGGCGTGCTCATCGTGGCGGCGACGGGCAATGAGAAGAAGTACATGAACGACGAGGAGAACGACCTCGCCCCCAAGGACGAGGTGTACTACCCGGCGAACTATCCGAAAGTGCTCGCGGTGGGGGCCACCGACATCAACGGTGCGCTGTACGCCGACGAGAACTACGGCGACAACATGGATCTGATCGCACCGGGCGAAGGCATCTCCTTGCCTTCCAACAGCGGTGAGGGATACATCAGCAACCAGTCGGGCACGAGTTTCGCCGCACCGCATGTGGCCGGTGCGGTGGCGCTGCTCATCGGCAAGTACGGGGATGAGGTGGCCACGCCTCAGTGGATCACCGATCGTCTCATCGACACCGCCACGCATCCGGCCGACGGCTTCAACGAGTTCCAGGGGCACGGGCTGCTGAATCTCCCGAAGGCGCTCACCGCGTCCACCGAGGACGAGGGCGACGACGAGGAGACCGTGCAGCCGTCCTTCGAGCCGCGGCACATCGAGGCCTTCCCAGTCGACCATGACCCGTTGGCGACCGAGAAGGTCATCGGCTGGGCGAGCCTCGGCATCGCCATCACGTTGATCACGCTGGTGCTGGTCTTGAAGAAGATCATCCCGCTGGGGCGGCGGCGCGGTTGGAGGCCGGGGGCGCGCAGAAGCGAGAACCCGCCTGTGTCGAGCGGGGCGGACACGGTCTGAAGCGCAGACGGCGAAAAACCCGGGCGACCTCGCGATCGGCCCGGGTTTCTCTTTGTCGTGGTGGGGAATCCGCTACCCGAAGCGGGCCGCGTTGGCGGCCTCGGTCTCGGCGTAGCGCTCCCGGGCGTTGTTGACGGCATTGCCGACGCCCTGGAGGATCTCGTTGATCTTCGCGAACGAGTTGTCCCACTGGATCTTGGACTCTTCGTAGGCCGCCTTGTCGGCACCTTCCCAGTCCATGGCGTCGAGCTGGGAGCGCAGGTCGGCGAGCGTGCCTTCCATCTCACCGGACTGCGACTGAATCTGCGCGTACGCGGATTCGAGCTCTTCGTAGCTAAGTGCAATACGTCCCATGACGGTTCACCTCTTTCCTTGCAGTGGGGGTTTCTTAAAGCTCACCGTCGAAGGCGCTGAAGTCCGAGCTGGACTCGGCGTCCTGCTCGGCCGTCGCCGCGGCGCTGGAGTCGAGCTGATCGGCGATGTCCTGGAGCGCGTCGAGCAGCCTGGCGGCCTGGACGTCCCACTGCTCCATGACCCGCTGGAACGCACCGGCGCCCTGGCCGGTCCAGGAAGCAGCCAGGTCCGAGCAGAGGTTCTTGAGGCTGTTGAGGTTTCCATCAACAGACAACTTCGCGTTAACGGTGTCGATAGCAGCTTGGCGGACTGTTTCTTCGTCCATTGCGACATTGCCGCTCATCGTCTCACCTCCATGTGATTGAACCGGGGGCCGCGGCACTAGTGCTCTAGAGCCGACAGGGGTATCCCAGTGAGTTCTTCATCGATTCCGCAGTCACCATAACCCGTCCGTGCAAACTCACCGGGCTGGCGGTGCGCCTCTCAGTTTACAAGTAGTGACCCTGCCGTGTATCCCCACATCGTGCCAAGCCCCGCAAGCCATGACGAACTGCCC
>JAJYSW010000309.1 GCA_021793335.1 Actinomycetes bacterium | reverse complement strand
GGCGAGGATGACGCCGGCGACGAGCATCCAGCCGCCGAGGAGCGGGGCGCCGGCCGCGCTCGGGCGTTCCATCACCGCGGCGTTCCTCACGCGGACCTCTCCCGTTCTTTCCGATCGGTTCGGGCAACCGCTGTCTCACCTGGCGGGCCGGGGGGAAGGGCCGGGCGGGCGGGTCACCGCAGCGTCAATACATGGGATGAATCAACGGCCTGTCAAGGATATCCCGGCTCCCATCTGCTTTAATCCTTCTAGTGTTGGGAAACACGACACCCCTTCTGGAGAGGTCAGGTCCGCCAGTGGCACTGCAGTCGGCTCGCAAATCGGCGCTCGTCGATCAGGTGATCGACCAACTGCGTCGGCAGATCAGCGAGGGCGAATGGGGCCTCGGCGCACGAATTCCGACCGAGAGCGAACTGGCCGAACTGCTCGGCGTGGGCCGCAACACCGTCCGCGAAGGCGTCCGGGCCCTCGCCCACGCCGGGCTCCTGGAGATTCGCCAGGGCGCGGGCACCTTCGTCATCGGCCGCTCCGAGGTCACCGCCGCCGTCCGCCGCCGCATCGCGGCCAGCACCGCCGCCGATGCCATGGAGGTCCGCCGCGGCCTGGAGATCGAGGCCGCCCGCCTCGCCGCCGCCCGCCGCGACGAGGCCGATATCAAGCGGCTGCGCACGCTCCTGGCCGAACGCGAGGCCGCCTTCGAGGCCCGGGAGGCCGAGGCGTTCATCGACGCGGACATCGCCCTCCATCAGGCCGTGGCCGAGGCCGGCCACAATAAGCTCCTCCACGAGCTGTACGTCGACCTGTCCGATTCGCTGCGCGAGATCGTCGAAGCCGGCGTCGGCGACAACCTCGGCGAGGACCCGCACATCGACCACACCCGCGCCATCGAGGCCATCATCGCCGGCGACCCCGAGCTCGCCGTCGCCGAGACCGCCGCGTACCTGCGCGAACTCATCGCGGACTGAACGGCTCCGGCCCGCCGCGAGCGCATCGAGGACGGAACGGCCGCCGCCCGGTGGGGATACAGTCTCGTTACGCGCCCCCGTACGGGAGGCGCCCCGCAACCTGTGAGAGGAGCACCGATGCGCTTGTCCGCCCGCGTCGACTACGCCTTGAGAGCGGCGGTCTCGCTCGCCGGATACGGCGACCGGTGGGTATCGGCCGAGCAGATCGCCGAAGACCAGGGCATCCCGCGCAAGTTCCTCGAATCGATCCTGCTCCAGCTCCGGCGCGGCGGCATCGCCGCCTCCAAGCGCGGCCCCGAGGGCGGCCACCGGCTCTCCAGGCCCGGCGAGGAGATCAACCTCGCCGACGTCATCCGCGCCGTCGACGGCCCGCTCGTGGGCGTTCGGGGCGAAAGGCCCGAGGAGATCACCTACCCCGGTTCGGCCCGGTCCCTGACGAACGTGTGGGTGGCCCTGCGCGTCAACGAGCGCAATATCCTCGAATCGGTCTCGCTCACGGCCGTGGCCACCGACCGGCTCCCCGACACCGTCACCGAGCTCCTCGAAGACCCGGACGCGTGGGCGATCCGCGAATAGCGTGCCCGGCCCGCGAAGCGCATGCGCACACGTGTCCTCCGTCTTTGGCAAGATCGAGATGTGAAGTTCCCTGACTTGGGGGCCTGGTGGGACGGTGTCGTGCTCTCGGCCAGGCGGCGCTGGCGGTTCGCCGACCACGCGCTGCGCGCCTCCGACCGCTTCGGCGACGTGCACGGCGGCCAGCTGGCCGCCGCGACCTCCTATTACGCCTTCTTCGCAGTCTTCTCCATGTCGCTGCTGGCGCTGGCGATCTTCGGGTACCTGCTCAACTCCCCCGACATCTACGCGACCGTCGAGCGGTGGCTGGAGACGAACCTGCCCGTGATCGACATCGGCATCCTGGAGGATTCGCGGCAGTCGGTCACGATCTTCGCCGGGATCGCGCTGGTCGTGGCCGGGGTCGCGTGGGTGCAGTCGGTGCGGACGGCGATCCGCCTGGTGTGGGGCCTGAACGCTCAACCGGGGAACCCCATCCTGCGCTGGATCATCGACCTGTTCGTCCTCATCGGATTGTCGATCCTGCTGCTGATCACGATAGGCGCGACCGCCGGAGCCGAATGGGCCCTGTCCTGGCTCGACCTCGACGGCGGGCGGGAGGTGCTCGCACCGCTCATCCGCCTCGCCTCGATCCTGGTGGGCCTGCTGGCGAACGCGGTACTCGCGGCGGTGCTGCTCCAGGCCCTGCCGCGGCTGGCGCTGCCGCTGCGCCGCGTCATGGGGGCCGCGGTCTTCGTCTCGGTGGGCCTGGAGGGCCTCAAGACCGCCGGGCGGATCTACATCCTCCACGTCTCCGACCGGCCCGCCTACCAGGCCGTGACGACCGCGGTCGGCCTCCTGGTCTTCCTGTACATCTTCAACCTCCTGCTCATGATCGCCGCCGCCTGGACGGCGACCTCCGAGCGCGGCACGGCGATCGACCTCTACGGGCGCACCAGGATCACCGACGGCGTCCGCTTCAGAGCCGCGAAGCCCATGCTGTGAGCGCTCGGCTCGATCGCGCTCGCCGGCGGGCGCAGCGAATCGGGCCGCGCGCGGCGGCAAGCCGCTCGGGGCGAGCGCGGCGCGGCAGCGGCGGACTCAGCGGGGCAGCAGCGCCGCGAGGCGATCGTTCGCGGCTTCGAGGTCGATGCCCTCGGCGGCGACCCAATCGTCGTCGAAGTACGTCGAGCCGTACCGCTCGCCCGAATCGCACAGCAGCGTCACCAGGCTGCCGCGGCGTCCGGCTTCGCGCATCTCGGCGATGATCGCCAACGCCGCCACGAGGTTCGTGCCGGTCGAGCCGCCCAGCCGCCGACCGAGCCGTGCCGAGGCCCACCGCAGGCACGCGATGGACTCGGCGTCGTCGACCTTCGCCATGCGGTCGACCAGCTCGGGGACGAACGAGGGCTCCACGCGTGGACGCCCGATGCCCTCGATCCGCGAACCGCACTCGGACACGGCCTCGGGGTCGGCGTCCCGCCAGCCCGCGAAGAACGCCGAGTGCTCGGGGTCGACCACGCACAGCCGCGTGTCGTGCCGCCGGTAGCGCACGTATCGGCCGATGGTGGCCGAGGTCCCGCCCGTGCCGGCCCCGACGACGATCCACGCGGGGACGGGATGGCGCTCCAGGCGCATTTGGGCGAATATCGATTCGGCGATGTTGTTATTGCCCCGCCAGTCCGTGGCCCGCTCGGCGTAGGTGAACTGGTCCATGAAATGCCCGCCGGTCTCGGCGGCGAGGCGCTTCGCCTCCTCGACTACGGCGGCGGCGTCCGCGACGAGGTGGGCCTTGCCGCCGTACCATTCGATCTGGGCTATCTTGCTGCGGCTGGTCGTCACGGGCATGACGGCGGTGAACGGCAGGCCGAGCATTCGCGCGAAGTACGCCTCGCTGACGGCCGTGGAGCCGCTGGAGGCCTCGATGACGGGG
>JAJYSW010000033.1 GCA_021793335.1 Actinomycetes bacterium | reverse complement strand
GCGCTCGGCCAGGTCGTGCATGTTCGATTCCAGGCCGGTGAGCGGCCCGTGCCAGAACGGGTAGTACGACAGGCCGATCGCGTCGTAGGGCACGCCGTGGGACTCGGCGTTGTCGAAGAACCAGCGAAAGGCGTCGTTGTCGCCGCCCTCGGCCAGGTGCAGCAGCACCTCGGCGCCCGGGGCGGTGTCGCGGACGGCGTTCGATCCGGCGGTGAGCAGCTCGCCGAGCTGCCCCCACCGGTCGTATCGGCCTTCGGGCCAGACCATCCCGCTGTTGATCTCGTTGCCGACCTGGACGAACCCCGGCGCGGCGTCCGCATCGTCGAGGGCCGACAGGACCTCGGCGGTGTGGTCGTAGACGGCGTCCTTGAGCTCTTCGAGGCCGAGCCCTTCCCACGCGGCGGGTTTGCGCTGCCTGCCCGGGTCGGCCCAGGTGTCGGAGTAGTGGAAGTCGACCATGACGTCCATGCCCGCCCACTCGGCTCGGGAGGTGAGGTCGACCACCTGCGTCTTCGTGTTGTAGCCGTCGGCGGGGTCGACCCACACCTTGAGGCGGACGCAGTTCACGTTCGCTCGGGCGAGGATCGCGATGGCGTCGGCCTCCTCGCCGTTTTCGCGGTGCCGGTACACGCCGCCGAAGTCCTCGGACTTGGCGAGGCTGGAGATGTCGGCGCCGCGCAAGAACGAGGACGGTCGCGGAGTCTCGTCGCGGTGGGCCGCGGCCAGTACCGGGGTGGCCGCCAGGGCGGCGGCGCCGAGAGCGCCGCCCGCGGCGATGGCGGTTCTGCGTTTCATGAGGTCACTCCTCAATGATCGTGGTGATGACGACACCGCCTCCCGGAACCGGAATGTCACCGGTGTGGACGGTGCCGTCGAGTGCGTCGACGCCCCGGGGCCCCGGGACGGCGACCTCCTGATCGGTGTGGTTGATCAGGAAGCGGTACCGGCCCCGCCGAATGATCTCGACGTGCTCGGGGACGCCGGTCGGACGCTGGACGCCCGCCGTGTCGAGGGCGTCTCCGAGCAGTTCGCGCAGGCCGGTGGTGTGATCGAGCGCGGTGGCGACGTACCAGGCGTTGCCGCCGCCGAGGCGATGCCGGGTGAGGGCCGGGTGCCCGGCGTCGGGGCCTTCGGCGAAGACGCCGACGGCCTCGGCGCCGTCGAGCCGGACGCGTTCGGACCAGATCCGGCCGCGCCCGCCCGAGTCGAGGGCCGGCCCCGCGCCCTCGGGCAGCGGGTGGAACTCCTCGACCCACAGCCCCAGGGTCTCGCGCAGCGCGCCGGGGTGGGCTCCGGGGTGGACGGCGTCGTGCTCGTCGACGATGCCCGAGAAATAGGAGACCAGGAGGTTGCCGCCGCCTTCGACGTAGCCGTGCAGGCGTTTCGCGGCCTCGGCGGTGAGCAGGTAGGAGGCGGGTGCGATGACGAGGCGGTAACCGCTCAGGTCGGCCTCGGGGTGGGCGAAGTCGACGGTGACGTGCTGTTTCCACAGGCTCGTGTAGTAGGCCTCGATGCGTTCGCGGTACCGCAGGTCCTCCGAAGGCCGCCATTCGAGTTCGAGGGCCCACCACGATTCCCAGTCCCACAGGATCGCGACCTCGGCCTCCACGTCGGTCCCCGCGACGCCCGCGAGCCGTTCGAGGTCGCCGCCGAGGTCGACGACCTCGCGCCATACCCGGGTGTCGGTGCCGCCGTGGGGGACCATCGCGGAGTGGAACTTCTCGGAGCCGACCCGGGAGGCCCGCCACTGGAAGAACATGAGGCCGTCGGCGCCGCGGGCCAGGTGGGCCAGGGAGTTGCGGCGCATCTCGCCGGGGCCCTTGGCGAGGTTGCGCGGCTGCCAGTTGACCGCCGAGGTGGAGTGCTCCATGACCATCCAGGGGCCGCCGGCGACGGCTCGGGCGAGGTCGGCGCTCATGGACAGTTCGATGTGGTTCTCGGGCCGCTCGGCGATGAGGTAGTGGTTGTTGGCGACGACGTCGACTTCTTTCGCCCAGCGCCAGTAGTCCATGTCCTCGCAGTTGGGGATCATGAAGTTCGTGGTCACCGGGGCCTGCGAGTGCCGGGCGATGGCGTCGCGCTGGAGCCGGTAGGAGGCGATGTGCGCGTCGTTGCTGAAGCGTTTCCAGTCGAGTTGGAGCGCGGGGTTGACGCCGGGAGGTGCGATGGCGGGCGCCTCGATCTGGTCGAAGGCGCGGTAGACGAGGCCCCAGAACGCGGTGCCCCACGCGTCGTTGAGCCGGTCGATGTCACCGTATGCGTCGGCCAGCCATTGTTGGAAGGCCGCGGTGGAGACCGGGCAGTAGCACGCCGCGTTGGCCCAGCCGTATTCGTTGTGGACGTGCCACAGCTCGACGGCCGGGTGCGCGCCGTAGCGCTCGGCGAGTCGTTCGGCGATGTTCGCGCAGGCGTCGAGGTAGGCGGGGGAGGAGGGGCAGACGCCGTGGCGGGAGCCGCCGGCGAGGGCGCGGCCCTCGTGGTCGACGAGGCGGATCTCGGGGTGGGCCCGGCGCAGCCATGAGGGCGGTGAGGCGGTGGGGGTGCCCATGTCGACGCCGACGCCGGCCTCGTGCAGGAGCTCGATGATCCGGTCGAGGTCGGCGAAGTCGTATTCGCCGGGCGCGGGTTCGATGATGCCCCAGTTGAACACGCCCAGGCTGACCAGGTTGACGCCCGCTTCGCGCATGAGGCGGACGTCTTCGTGCCAGGTCTCTTCGGGCCATTGTTCGGGGTTGTAGTCGCCCCCGTACCGGATGGTCTGCAACGTGGTCTCCTGTGATGTTCCTTGCATAAACCCTTGTGAACGTGCACAGTACTCGACTCTTTTGCTTCTGGCAACCCACACGATCCACCGGGTGCGTTTCTAAATTGTGATCGTTTCACGCGGCGTTGATCCCGCTCGAAAGGTTCAAAACTCGTATTTCGCCCTTGATTTGCATGATGCAAGTCGCTAGATTCATGTAATCGTTCACAGTCTGGTGGGGCATCTCATATTGCTCGACACTCGCCGGACGCCCTGCACATCGACCGAGACGAGGACAGAAGATGCGAAGCAAAGGTGCTCTCGCAGTCGCCGCGGCGGCAGCGCTGACCCTGGCCGCCTGCGGCGGCCCCGCCGAAGAAGAGGACTCCGGCTCCGAACTCGAATGGGACGCCGAGGCCCGGCAGTACGTGATGGAAGAGGAGATCGCCTCCGGCCAGGCCCCGCTCAAAGTCTGGTTCGAAGAGGACTACCTCGCCGAAGCGGTCATCGCCGCCTTCAACGAGGAGTACCCCGATGTCGAGGTCGAATACGAGCTCGTCCCGAAGGTCGACGCGGTCGACAAGATGGCCCTGGCCGGCGAGGCCGGCAACGGCGCCGATGTCTACATGACCGTCTACGACCGGCTCGCGACCGCCATCGAGGACGGCACCGCCGCGCCGCTGGGCGAGTACCAGGGCGTCCTCGAATCGCGCATGAGCGACACCTTCACCGGCGTGGTCTCGCACGACGGCGCGATGTACGCCGTGCCGACCACCACCGAGTCGATCGCGCTCATGTACAACGAGACCCTCCTGGAGGAGCTCACCGGCTCCGCCGAACCCGCCGCCACTTGGGAGGAGATCGCCGCGCTCGCCGAGGAGTACAACGACTCCGCCTCCAACCGGTGGACGATCCGGTTCCTCGCCGGCGAGATCTACTACGCCTACTCGGTGCTCTCCTCGCTGGGTTGGCACGCCTACCCCGAAGGCGACATCGACGAGCCGGGCTTCTCCGATCCCGCTCTGACCGAGGGCCTGGACTACTACGCGGACCTGCGCGACCTCTGGAACGTCCCCAGTGCCGACGCCACCTGGGAGACCATCGAAGAGGCCTTCGCCGAAGGCGAGACCCCGTACGTCATCACCGGTCCCTGGAGCTTCTCCACCTTCGACGAAGGCGCCGAAGCGAACGGCTTCACCTACGGCGTGACCACCCTGCCCGCCGTCGAGGGGGCCGGCCCGGCCGGATCGCTCGCCGGCATGCACGTCACCGCCGTCTCCGGCTACACCGAGTACCCGGCCGCCTCGCGCGTGTTCGCCAACTTCATGGCCTCCGACGCCGGCGCCGCCGTCGTCTACGAGGCCACCGGCCAGATCCCGGCCCTCGACGAGGGCCTGCTCGAAGGCATCGAGGGCATCGGCGAGGACCCGCACGTCTCCGGCATCGTCGCCCAGTCCCAACAGGCCGACCTGCTCCCGCAGGTGCCGCAGTACTTCTGGGAGACCGGCAACACCCTCATCGTCGACGTCTGGGACCGGCTCTCCGAGGTCGAGGCCGCCCAGGCCAAGGCCGTCGACGGCTATGCCGAGCTCCACGGGCTCTAGGGCCGGGGGACGAGCACGCCGATGAGCACCACCGCGCAACGCGCAACGCTCCCCGCGCCGGCGCCGGGCATCGCCTCGGCGCTGGTGTGGGGGGCCGGGCAGCTGATCAACCGCCAGGCCGGCAAAGCGGCCTTCTTCTTCGCCTGCTTCGCAGGCGCCATCGTCTGGGAGATCACCTCCGGCAACTATTACGCCGGCATGGACTTCACCGCCCGCTCCAACGGCGGCTTCTTCGTCAAGGGCCTGTGGGGCCTGATCACCCTCGGCACCCGGCCCAGGCAGATGACCCTCACCGGCCTCACCGAGGGCGATAACTCGATCGTCCTGATGGCCAACGGCCTCATCGCCCTCCTGACCCTCGCCCTGCTCGCGGTCGTGTGGATCTGGAGCGTCCGCGACGCCGTCCGCTACCGTGCGCACCTGAACGCCGGCGGCCGCCGCGAACGCTCGCGCGATTACTTCCGGCAACTGTGGGACGGCGCGTTCGCCTATATCGCGCTCTCCCCGGGCCTGGTCCTCATCGTCTTCATGTCGGTGCTACCGGTCCTGTTCGGCGTCCTGGTGGCCTTCACCGACTACAACCGGGACAACCTGCCGCCGAAGAACCTGGTCAGCTGGGTCGGACTCGACAACTTCGCGACCATTCTCTCGGTACCGGCATGGACCGGGACGTTCATGGGCGTGCTCATATGGACCGTCGTATGGGCCGTCTTCGCCACCGCCTCCACTTACGCCCTCGGGTTCCTCCAGGCCGTGCTGCTGGCCAACCGACGCGTCCGCTTCCCGCGCGTGTGGCGCAGCGTCTTCCTGCTGCCGTGGGCCGTCCCCGCGATCGTCTCGGCCCTGGTGTTCCGCTCGATGTTCAACGGCCAGTTCGGGCCCATCAGCCAGTTCCTGGTCGACATCGGCCTGACCGACGAACGCGTCTACTGGTTCACCGATCCGTCCATGCCGAACCTCGCCCGAGGCGTGGCGCTGCTGGTCAATCTGTGGCTGGGCTTCCCCTTCTTCATGGCCCTCATCGGCGGTGTGCTCACCAACATCCCGCCGGAGTACTACGAGGCCGCCCGCATCGACGGCGCCGGCCCCGTCCAGCAGCTGCGGTACATCACGCTGCCGATCGTGCACAAGACGGTCGCCCCGCTGCTGATCCTGGCATTCGTGTCCAATTTCAACAACTTCGGCGTCGTCTACTTCCTGACCGAAGGCGGGCCCGACAGCGCCGACTACCGCTTCGCCGGCAGCACCGATCTGCTCATCACCTGGCTGTTCAAGCTCACCCTCGACAACCGCCTCTACAACATCGGAGCGGTCATGAGCCTGGTCATCTTCATCATCGTCGGCACCATCTCGGTGTGGAACCTCAATCGCTCCAAGGCAATACGGGAGCTGTAGCCATGAACGAGCAACGACAGGCACTCGCGCGGGACCGGGCCGCGGCCCGCGAGCACCGCCGCGGCATCCTGGCGACCGTCTTCATCCATCTCGAACTGGCCGCCGTCGCGGTCATCGTGATCTTCCCGCTCGTGTGGGTCGTGGGAGCCTCCCTGAGCCCCGGCGGTGGTCTGGCCTCGGCCACCCCGATCCCCGCCGACGCCACCTTCGACAACTACATCGACCTGTTCACCGGCACCGACTACGGCCGCTGGTACCTCAACTCGCTGTACGTCGCGGTCCTGAACATGGCCGGCAGCGTCGTCCTGGCGGCCCTGTGCGGCTACGTGTTCTCGCGCGTGCGCTTCCGCGGACGCAAGGCCGGACTGCTGAGCATCCTGATCCTGCAGATGTTCCCGACCTTCTTGACGGCCATCGCGGTCTATATGCTCTTCCTCAACTTCGGGCTGCTCGACTCCCTCACCGGGCTGGGCCTGGTCAGCATCGCCGCGGCCCTGCCGTACAACATCTGGCTGATGAAGGGCTACACCGACAACCTCCCGACCGGTCTCGACGAGGCCGCCGCCATCGACGGCGCCGGACGGATCACGATCTTCCGCAAGATCATGCTGCCATTGATGCGCCCGATGCTCACGTTCGTGGCCATCACGCAGTTCACGATGCCGTGGATGGACTTCATCCTGCCCCGGCTGCTCCTCCAGAGCCCCGGCAAGCAGACCGTCGCGCTCGGCCTGTTCCAGATGATCACCGACCAATACCAGAACGATTTCACCGCCTTCGCGGCCGGAGCGGTCGTGCTCGCGGTGCCGATCACCGTCCTCTACATCGTGCTCCAGCGATACCTCGTCACCGGCGCCGCCGCAGGCGCGGAGAAGGGATAGAACCATGCGACACCACGGCGCCGCAACACCGCCGAACCCGCTGCCGCCCGTCCGGGGCGCAGACGTCTCGATGACCGAAGAGGTCGAATCCCTCGGCGGCTCCTACCGTGCCGACGGGCGCGAACGGGACCTGTTCGAGCTGCTCGCCGAGGCCGGCGTCAACACCGTCCGCCTGCGGGCCTGGATCGACCCGTACGACGAGGACGGCGAGCCCTATATGGGCGGCACCAACGACCTGGAGGCCACCGTCCGCCTGGCCCGCCGAGCCAGGAGGGCCGGACTCGACCTGCTGTTGGACCTGCACTACTCCGACTTCTGGACCGACCCGAAGAAGCAGCCGATCCCCAAATCCTGGCGGCACCTCACCGGTCGGGCGCTCGCCGAGCAGGTGCACGACTACACCGCCGAGGTGCTCGCACGCCTCGCCGCCGAAGGGCTGCGCCCACGCATGGTGCAGGTGGGCAACGAGATCACCAACGGCATGCTGTGGCCCGAAGGAAAGACCCCGCGCTACGACGACAGGGCCCGGTGCTTCGGCCCCGACGACGAGCCGGCCTGGGATCGGCTCGCCGAGCTCCTCAAGGCCGGGCTCGCCGCCGTGCCCTCCGGCGTCAGCTCGGTGCTCCACCTCGATTTCGGCGGCGCGAACGACCTGTACCGAGGCTGGTTCGACCACGTCACCGACCGCGGCGTCGACTTCGACGTCATCGGCCTGTCCTACTACCCGTTCTGGCACGGGACCCTCGACGACCTCGCCGCGAACATGAACGACGTCAGCGCCCGCTACGGCAAGGACGTCCTGGTCGTCGAGACCTCCTACGCCTGGACCGAGGAAGCGCCCGCAGGGCACCACAGCATCTTCCGGCCGGAACTGGCCGAGATCGCCGGCTACCCGGCCACGGTCGAAGGCCAGTCCTCGTTCCTGCGCGACCTCTACGCGACCGTGGCCGCGGTGCCCGGCGGCCGGGGCCTGGGCGCCGTCTACTGGGAACCCGCCTGGCTCCCCGTCGACGGCACCACTTGGGCCTCCCTGGCGGGCATGGAGTACGGCGACGACGTCGGCGCGGGCGGCAACACCTGGGCCAACCAGGCCCTGTTCGACTTCGACGGCAATGCGCTGCCGTCGCTGCGAGTGCTCGGCGGCGCTTGACCGCCCCCGAAGCGGAGAGGCGTGAGGCCCGTGCAGCGGGACCGCACCGGGCACCGTCCGGAGTCTTGACCGCGAGCATGAACGCCGCGGCAGGGACGCCGGGACCGTCGCGAGCGCCTGCGGTGATACCGGCATCGCCGCCGCCGAGCGCTGCCGCACGGGGGCGAGCGGGGACGCCGGGGCCTCTTTCCCCTTGGGAGGCCGCAGTGTCCCGGCGAGTGAGGATAATGGAACACCGACCGAGGGAGTGTTGAGGAAAGTGGCACGGAAACGACCGACGATCCACGATGTCGCGGCGGCCTCAGGCGTATCGAGGGGCACGGTCTCGCGCGTCCTCAACGGGAAGGGCAACGTCTCGCTGGCCGCCGAGACGGCGGTGCGCAGGGCGGTGGCCGAGACCGGGTACGTCGTCAACCGCGCCGCACGCAGCCTGAAGACCAGCCGCACCGGTTCGATCGTCATGGTCCTGTCCGAGCCGCAGGAGCGGCTGTTCGAGGACCCGAACTTCAGCGTGCTCATGCGCGTGGCCACCGGGACGCTCGCCGAGCGCGACATGTCGCTGGTGCTCATGATCGCCGGCGGCGAGGGCGATCGCGACCGCGTGGCCCGCTACCTGCGCGGTGGGCACGCCGACGGGGCCCTCCTGGTCTCCATCCACGCAGGCGACCCGCTGCTGGAGGCCATCGAACGCACCGGCGTGCCCGCCGTCGCCTGCGGCGCGGTGCTGGGCCGCGAGAGCGTCATCCCCTACGCGGCGGCCGACGACCGCGGCGGGGCCAGGGCCATGACGGAGTATCTGGTCGCGCAGGGCCGGCGCCGGATCGGCATGATCACCGGGCCGCTCGACACGCCCGGCGGATCGCTCCGCCTGGAGGGGTTCACCGGTGTCCTCGGGCGCCGGGCCTCCAAGCAGATGATCGTCCACGGCGACTACACCCAGGCCGGAGGCGAGGCGGCCATGCGGCGGCTGCTGGAGACCGTTCCGGACATCGACGCGGTCTTCGTCGCCTCGGACCTCATGGCCGCCGGGGCGCTACAGGCGCTGCACCTGGCCGGCCGCCGCGTGCCCGAGGACGTGGCCGTGGGCGGCTTCGACGACTCGGCCGTCGCCACCGCCACGCGCCCGGCGCTGACGACGGTGCGCCAGCCGCTGGCGAAGGTCGCCGAGGAGACGGTGCGGCTGCTCATCGCCCGGCTCGACGAGGACCGGGTCGATCCCGTGATCCTGCCGACCGAACTGGTGGTCCGCGAATCCGCTTGACCGACCGGACCGGCCGGGAACATCGACTTCGTCGTACTCTTGTGCGACCATGGCCATCATGGAATACGAAGCGGTCAAACGGGACTTGCGACGGTCCTACGACGCGAAGGCCGAGGCGCGCGCGAACATGGACGACGCGCCGTGGAAGCGGTCCGAGCGCGCCCGCTTCGCCGCGCACCTGCGTGGAGCCGCCGCGTCGCGGCTGCTGGAGATCGGCGCCGGGCACGGAGTGAGCGGCCGCCATTTCGCCGATGCGGGGTTCGCGGTCACCTGCGTCGACCTCGCGCCCGAGATGGTCGCCCGCTGCCGGGCCGCCGGGCTCACCGCCGAGGTCATGGACTTCCGAGCGCTCGCGTTCGACGACGGCGCCTTCGACGCCGTGTTCGGCATGAACACCCTCCTGCACGTTCCCGGCACCGAGCTCGGCGTCGTTCTGGCCGAAGTGGAGCGGGTGCTCGCACCGGGTGGGTTGTTCTACTGGGGACAGTACGGCGGCAGGGACGCCGAAGGGGTCTGGGCCGAGGACCGCTATGAGCCGAAGCGGTTCTTCTCCCTGATGACCGTCGAGCGGATCGGTGCGGTCGCCGCCGAACGCTTCGACGTGCACGAGGTCCTCGTCCGGGAACCCGATTACACCGGACTCGAATACCACGGCCTGGTACTGCGGCGGCGCTGCACCGGCCCCGTCGACGACGGAGGAGGAGATGAGGTGATCACGGGATTAGAATTCCGGGCAACTGGGCGGCAGCGCCCCCGTCGCCGCCCTGGCAACCGCTCACCTGAAATCGAGGAAGAGTGATGTCAACCGTGCAACATCAGATAGCCGAGTTGATCGCGATCGGCAACGACGGCCGCATGTACGCGACCGAGCCGGTGAAACTGCGGCGACTCGTGGCGTCCGAACTGGCACGCGAGGCCGGGTTGGCCCAGCCCGACCTGCGTCAAGCCGGCGTCGGTCTGGTCGCCCTCGGCGAGCACCGAGGCGCCAGACAGGTCCTGACACGGGCCCTGTCCCGGGCCACGACGCCGCGTCAGACGGTGGCGACGCTGATCAACCTCGGCGACGCCCACCGGTACGGCGGCGACCTGGTCGGCGCCGAACCCCATTACACCCGCGCCATCGAGACCGCCAAGTCCTCATGCCCCGAGATCCTCCACTTCGCCATGCAGCACTACGGTAAGCACCTGCTCGACGCCCGCAATCCCAAACGCGCGGCCGAGGTGCTCAAGGAGGTCCTGCGGGTGCGAAGGAAGATCGGCGACCAGGCCCTGATCGCATCGACCCAGGAAGCGCTGAACCTCGCCCGGGCCGCGGTGGGGCGGCGCACCGCATGAAGACGTGCCGGCGGCCCCGGACTCGTTCACGGGCCGCCGGTACTCTCAGTGTCCCTGAGCCCGCAACAGAGGGGGAGCGATGGCGGACGAACACGCGGCGGCCCTGGCCAGGCTGGCCGGAATACTGCGGGCCGAGGCGACGAACGGTCTGTTCTGGGGTGCGGCCGAGGACGAGTTGGCGCGGTTGCGCCGGATTCGCCGCCACGCGGCGGCCCTCACCGCCGAGGTCGACCACCGCCCGAAGGCGGTCATCGAGACGATCTTCGAGGCCGACGAGGGCCTGCTCACCCCCGCGCCGGCCACGGAGTTCCGCATCCGATGCGCGGACGGCGAACCGTTGGTCCAGCGCCGCCGCCTGCGCCGCTCCGGCGAGTCCCTCGGCCGACGCCTCGCCGACCTCGCCGCGGCCCTGGAGACCGACGCCCCCATCGGGGTATGCGGCATCGCCGACACCGATCTGGCCGGGCTGCCGTGCCCGCAGACCTTCCTCCTGGTCTACGAGGCGGCCACGCCGCTCACCGCGGCCGAAGCGCGCCGCCGCCTCGCACCGAGCGACGCGGACCTGCACGGCCACGTGGAGGCCGTGCCGCCGGAGGCGAGCGCGATCGTCCGCGCCGCACGCCCGATCCCGGTCTCCTCGGCGGCCGGGAAGATCGTGGAGGAGGTCGCCGGTCTCAGCCGGGAAGGCCACGCAGCCACAATGGATGTCTACGAGCGCGAACGCCACGAACGCATCCTGGCCCTGTGCGCCGACACCGTCGCGGCCGATCTCGTCTACTCCCGCATCGACTGCGGCGAGCTGGCCGCAGCAGGGCTCGCGACCGGCACGGACGCCGCGATCTTCGACGACCGGGACCGCCTGTTGCTGATCCGCCGCACCGACACCGGTCAGTGGGCCATGCCCGGCGGCGGCGTCGAGGTCGGCGAGACCGTCGGGACGGCCGCCGTCCGTGAGGCGTTCGAGGAGACGGGGATGGACATCGCCCTCACCGGCCTGCTCTGCGCCTTCGACAAGCGCGACCTCCGTCTCGCCGACTCGCGCCTCCCGATGATCATGTCCTTCTCGGCCCGCGCCACCGACCCGGACCGGCCCGTCCGGCTCGATGCACTGGAAGCCTCCGACTGCCGCTGGATCACCCGTGACGAGATCGGCGGCATCGATTTCTTCGAGGGCCACGACCACCGGGTCCCGGCCGCCTTCGCCGCACACGAGGCCGATCCTCCTCGGTCGTCCGCGGACGATGTCGCAGCACCGTCCGCGGCGGCCCGGGAACGCCCCTGAGCGGATCGCCGCGATGGCCCTCGGCGAGACCGTGCGTCGCCCGTGCGCACCGGCCCCCGCAGAGAGCCGTGCCCGAGGCCCTTCGATGGTCGGCGGACGCTTCTTCGTCGACGCGCGGCCGTCTTCGCCCCGATCGTCTCGGCGTTCACCGGATCGGACGGCGGAGCGGCACCGTCCACCGCCACGACCACCGGGCAGCGCCGGTGAGCGTCCCGGGACCCACTCCCCGAAGCCCTGCGGGCGGCCCCGCGACGAAGCCCCGCGCTCGCCGCGACCGGAGGCGAACTCGATCGTGCAGGCGATACCGGTAGCGTGCCTCGGCAGCGCGAGCGTACGCGGCGCCCGCGCCGGGACCGCCGGCCCGTCGACCGCGACGGGCCACCGCCCGAGCACGTCCACCAACTCTCACAGAGGGCGGGTCAGAGCGCGTCCCGTGGTCGTGTCCGAGGCCCTGGCGACCATGCCGTTCCCCGTGTCGATGCGAGGGAGCGGAACACCGTACCCGCCCGTCCCGTCCTTCCCACCGAACCGCCCACTTGCCCGTGCACGACGCGGAGCGCTACCTTAGGGCATGCAGCCCCCACAGGTGATCGCCTCCGATCTGGACGGCACGCTCCTCGACCCCGACGGCCGAGTCTCCGAACGGACCCGCAAGGCCCTCTTGGCCGCCCGTGAATACGGCCTCGCCGTCGTCGCCGTCACCGCCCGCACTCCTTACGGCGTCGACCGGCTCATCGACCTCGTCCCACTGCTGGACGTCGCCATCTGTGCCAACGGCGCCGTCGTCTACCACCCGGCCGAGGAGCGGGTGCGCATCCGGCGCGCCATCGATCCGGCCACGGCCCGACGGGTGTGCGCCACGCTCGCCGAGGTCCTGCCCGGCGCCTCGCTGGCGATCGAGACCGGCACGGGCTCCATCGGCAACCGGAGGCATTACGACCGCATCGTCACCGACATGTCCCATTGGGAGCTCGTCGACTCGGACGAGGCGATGCTCGCCCGCGCCGACCCCGTCGTCAAGATCAAGGTCTACGACCCCGACCGCCACTCCGATGCGATGATCCAGGCCCTCACCGGGGCCGATCTCGAAGGGCTCGACATGTGCCATTGGGGCGACTTCGGGATGCTCGACTTCAACGCCCCCGGCATCAATAAGGCCACCGGTCTCGCCGCCTGGTGCGCCGCGCGCGGCCTCGGCCCCGAGGACGTGATCGCCTTCGGGGACATGCCGAACGACGTCCCCATGCTCGCCTGGGCCGGCCGTTCCTACGCCGTCGCGGGCGCCCACCCCGAGGCGCTGGCCGCCGCCACCGACACGGCCGCCTCCAACGCGGAGGACGGGGTCGCCCGCATCGTCGAGGCGATCGTCGAGCGGGCCCGGACCGCCGACTGAGCCGAGCGCCGACGGCCGCCCTCCGGTGCGGCCGCAGCCCAGAGGACACGATCCTTTTCGGAGATATGCCGAGCGATGCCCCGACCGCGGCCGCCTCGCCGCCCGGATTCACGCTGAACGCTTCGAGACGGCGCCGATCCGGTTAGGATTCCGATATGCACATCGTCATCGCCGGAGGACACGGACAGATCGCCCTGCGCTTGACCGAGACCCTGGCCGCCAGAGGCCACGCGGTCACGGGCCTGGTCCGCAACCCCGACCACACCGAGGACATCGCGGCGATCGGCGGGCGGGCGATCGTGCTCGATCTCGAACAAGCCGACGTCGAGCACGTCGCCGGGCTGCTGGAAGGCGTCGACGCCGTCGTCTTCGCGGCCGGGGCCGGGCCGGGCAGCGGAGCGGCCAGAAAGGACACCGTCGACCGCGCCGGCTCGGTGCTCATGGCCGACGCGGCCGAGCAGGCGGGCGTCGGCCGATTCCTTCAGATCTCCGCCATGGGCACCGGGCGCGTCCCCGACCCCGAGCGCGGTGAGGTCTGGGCGGCCTATGTCGAGGCCAAGACCCGCGCCGAAGAAGACCTCCGCTCGCGTGATCTCGACTGGATCGTGCTGCGCCCGGGCCGTTTGACCGACGACGAGCCGTCCGGGACGGTGACACTGGCCGAATCGGTGGCCGGGGGCGAGGTCACCCGCGGTGACGTGGCCGAAGTGCTCGCCGCGCTCCTGGAGACGCCTGAACTGACCTGCCGCACCCTGGAGCTGGTGGGCGGGGACACGCCGATCGGCGACGCCGTCGCGACGCTGACCGCACCCGAACGGGACTGACCGGCGCTCGCGTAAGGAGGTTCACTCCTTGCGCAAGCCGCTTGCGGGCGGACGGGCACGTGCCGATACTGACCCGATGGGCTTCGACCCCTTTCCCGAGGGCGTCCGGCGCGCGGTGCACGGCTGGTACGCCGATGCGGGCGACCGCTGGCTCGCCGGCGTGCCCGACACCGTCGATCGCCTGATGCGGGCTTGGGAGCTGCGCCGCACGGGGGCGCCGTTCGAAGGCGGTTCGCACTCCTACGTGCTGCCCGTCGAACGCTCGGACGGCATGCCCGCGGTCTTGAAGGTGACCTACCGGGACGCGGAGAACCTGGCCGAACCGACCGCACTGCGCGACTACGGCGGCGAGGGCGCGGTCAGACTCTACGAGTACGACCCGGCTACCGGGGCGATGCTGCTGGAACGCGCCGAACCGGGCACGTCGCTGTTGGAACACGAGTTCCCGGGCCTGGATGAGCGGGCGGCCGCGCGGGAACGGATCGCGATCGCGTGCGATCTGTACCGCCGGCTCTGGCACGAGCCGGTTCCGGCGGGGGAGTACCCGGTCTGTCCGAAGGCCGCCGACATGCTCGCGGCCTGGGAAGCGCGGTACGTCGATCCGGCGGCGCGGCTGCTGGACCGGCTCGGCCGCCGCTGGGTCGAACGCGCCGCCGGATGGTGCAGGGAGCTTCGCGACTCGCCCGCCGAGGGCGTCGCCAATCGCGACACCCATTTGGGCAATATCGTCGCGGGTCGTCGCGAGCCCTGGCTGTTGATCGATCCCAAGCCGTACGTGGCCGAACGGGCCTTCGACGGCGGTTTCTTCGCGTTCAAGCAGGCGCTGCACGGTCCGCTCGGCGGCGGCGAGGTGGTCCGGGCCGTGGCCGAGGGGCTGGGCGTCGAGGTCGAGCGGGTCGGGATGTGGGCGGCTCTGCGCGGAATCGACTTCGCCTGCGAGTCCGTGGGGAAGGACGAGGGCGAGGCCGTCCTCGGTGCGGTCGAATCGGTCGTGGAATGAGCCATATAATTCCACTGTGTACTAGTGGTGGTGTCGGCCGGCCGCCCATTACGACTTGCGGTCGACGGGCGCCCGTCACCCGGGAGACGACCTTCGGCGATGGTGGCGCCGGTCGTGTGCCGCGCCCGGGCTCGGCCGCGGGAGTGCGGCAGGCGGCAGGGCGCGAGGCGATCCGACGCGTGTGAGGTGCGATGAAGGCTGCCACATTCGCACCTCCAGGCGCCAGTGTGCACGGGAGTCGAACTTTTTTGGGAGCGCTTCCCCACGGTGGCGTCCGCGGTGCTAACCTGTCCGCCGACGCTATTGGCGCCCAATGAGAACCTTCTGTGACGCACCTCCTCAGTCCCCAGAGGATCGACCGTGTCGACTCGCCCCTCCTTTCACCACTCTCGAAGAAAGTGAGCTCATGAACGACCACGATCGCCCGATGCGAGTGCTGTTCGTCGCCTTCAGCCGTTCGAGCCTCGACCACATCACGCGGATGCGGATCGCCGCCTCGCGCTTCGCCGAAGCCGGCCATGAGGTCGCCGTCGCCGTGCATGCCGAGGCCGGCGAGCTCGTCCGCGAGGCCGGTCTTCCCTGGATCGAGATCGACGAGATCGAGAAGATCGAGATGCCCCCGGACGGGTCCGGTACGGAGGACCACGACCGGCTGCTCGATCTCGCCGCCCCCGAATACATCGCGAACTCGCTGCGCGACGAACTGCGCGCCATCGACGACTTCTGGCCCGACGCCGTGATCAGCGACATGCGCAACACCGCCTCAGTGGCCGCCTCCATGCGCGACCTGCCGAGTTTCACCTGCCACGATCTCCACCGGTTCCGCCACCCGATGCGCACCGTCCTGCCTGAGATCCTCACGACGCTCGAACAGCTCGGCGTCGGCCGCTTCCACGCCCGCAAGGCCCTGGGAGACGTCCTCTTGGCGCCCGGCCTCCCACTGCTGGACCCGCTCTCGGACCTCCCCGTCGAGACGGCCGGGCTCATCGCCACGCTGGCCGCCGAGATCCGCCACATCGGTCCGATCCTCGACGATCGCGTGCGCACCGGCTCTCTCGCCGTCGATCGTCCCCCGCTCCTCCACCTCGATCTCGGTGCCGGCGGCGCCGGTGACAAGGACCTGCTGCGAGCGGTCGCCGCCGCTCGCGGCCTGGGCGTGCCGATGGCGGTCGCCCTCGGCGCCGAGGGGCCCGAGAGCGATGCCCTCCGCCGGGAGGTCGAGGCGGCCGCGGCCGGAGCCGAGATCGCGGTCTTCCGGCACGGCGAGGCCGACCTCGCGGACCGCGCGACGGTCGCGGTGCTCCACGGCGGCCGCGCCTCCGCCATGCGAGCACTGCTGAACGCCACGCCCATGGTGTTCATGCCCCACGCTGAAGAGCAGCGCCGCAACGCCGCTCGCATAGCGGGCTTCGGCCTCGGCGCGGTGGTCGAGTCCGACGACCCGGTCGAGACCGTCGCGACGCGATTGGCCGCGGCGTTGGCGACGCCCGATGCCGAGGACCATGTCGCCTTCGCCGCGCTGCTGCGTTCGGTCGACGGTGCCGCGGCGATGCTCGACCGTGTCGCGCAGGCCGTCCGTATCCACCGCATCCGCCGGGGGCTTCACGCCAGGTGACGGCGTCCGCTCCGGGCCTTCGGCTCCGTCTCCCACGACGGTCTCGCCGGCGGACCGGGGCGTCGGCCCGGGCCTCACTCCCGCCCGGCCCCGCGGAGAGCGAGCAGACCCCGCAGCCCGATGGCCCCGATCGCCGTCCCCAGGACGAACGACGTCACGGCCAAGGCCAGATGCACCCAGAAATAACCGGTCGGGTCCCCGGCGGTATCGAAGGCGAGACCGCTCGCATCCTTCAGCAGGTTGCGCACGAAACTGATCCAGACGAACCACGACCAGACCCCGAAGAGCAGCAGGAACCAGGAGATCGGTCGGTTGAGCCTCATGCCCTTCAGTATCCGGGCCGAGGTGCGGCGCGGCGGCCCGGGGTGGTCGCGCACGGTCACCGGTCACGTATGGAATCGCATGCCTGTACGGGGCGTTTACGACCGCTTCGACCGGGGCGTTATCCTTGCGTCGGCGCGGCCGGGTATCGCGCTGTGCGACGCTTGCGTGCATACGGTGGTCTGCGATGATGGGTGCCGGAATGTCATCAATGCAAGGATTGGCTGGCCTGAACATGAGCCGACCGACTGAACAGGGATTGCCCAAGGGATACCCCGACCCGGCAGCCGCCGGCTGGGTCCGTACCGAAGACCTTGAGTTCGGCGGCCTCCATATCAGGATGACAGTGGCTCCCGGCGAGCGGATCGTCGAGCTGTGGGAGCTTGAGGACGGCCTGCCGCAGCGGTGGCTCGGCAACGTGTTCCGAGTGGATTCCGAGCCGCCCTGCGTCTATCTCAATCACACGTACGAGCGGTGTCTCAAGCCCGCCGAACGTCGCTCGCTGGCCCGCATCGGCGCCCGATTCTGGAAGTCCTGAACGCTCGCCCGACCGTGGCGGCCCGCCGAATTCATCCGTGTCGCGCGGACCGCGCGACACGGAAGCCCAGGTCGTCGATCCGGAGCGTCGACATGCTGCGTCGTCGCACCGAGGCCCGGCAGCTCCAGTGCTCATCGAACCACCCGCCGCCGCGCAGCACCCGATAGGTGCCGTAGACCTCGGGGTCGTAGAGCTCCCAGCACCATTCCCAGACGTTCCCGAGCATGTCGTGCAGGCCCCATCGGTTCGGCGACTTGCCGCCCACTTCGTGGAGGCGCTCGCCGGAGTTGCCGCGGTACCACGCGATCGCATCGAGCGCTCCGTACCGGGGGCCGGTGGTCCCGGCGCGGCAGGCGTACTCCCATTCGGCCTCGTCCGGCAGCCGGTACCCGTCGGCGGTCTCGTCCCGTTCGACGCCGCTCTCCGGTTCCGCGTCGCCTTCCGGCCGGTGGAGACGGTAGACCGGCCGCAGCCCTTCGCGTTCGGACAGGGCGTTGCAGTAGCGGACGGCGTCCCACCACGAGACGTCGGTGACCGGCAGCCGGTCACCGCGCACGGTACTCGGCCGTGCGCCGGTGACGGACGCGTACTGCGCCTGCGTGACCGGATGCGCTCCGAGCAGGCACGACTCGACCTCGACCGTCCAGCGGCGCTCGGTGCGCTTGTCCGACAAGGTCACCCGTCCGCGCGGGACGGTGATCATCGCAGTGCTCGCATCCATCGGCGCCGATCCTACTCCTGGGCCGGCCGCGTGGGAGACGGTGGCGGCGCCGCCGATGAGCGGCGGCACGCCGCGCGCCGGGGGCTCGGCCGCCCCCGACGCGCGCCGTTCAGCCGACGGTGAGCGTCAGGCGTCGGGGGTTGCCGTCGAAGGCCGCACCGGACTGGTCCGGCGATCCGTCGGGGGTGACGTCGTCGTAGGGGAAGGCGTAGCCGATCGGCGAGTTCGCGTGGACGATCCGGGAGTAGTGGTTGGTGATCGGGTGGAGGTAGAACTCGTCTACGCCCGCGCTGTTCGGCTGCTCGGCGTGGCTGTGCAGGGTGCTGCGGTTGCACGCGGCGGCCAATCGCGCGAGCAGGCCCTTCTTCTCCTCGGAGTCCGAGGGGATGTTGGCGAACGGCCCGTGGTCGCAGGTGAAGACGTCCTGTGAGTCCGGTCTGGCGAACGTCGAGCCGTCCTCGAAGACGAGCACGTCGCCTTCGACTCGGCCGGTGAGCGTCCCGCGTCCGCCTTGGAGGTCCACTCGCAGGTCGACGGTGCGGTAGTGCTCCCAGACTTCATCGATATAGGTGTCCCAGTAGCCGGCGAAGGGCATGTCCGGCCGGCCGAAGTGGGGCGCCATGATGTTCTGCGGCGACATCACCCGCAGGATTCGCCCGTCGTCGCCGCGCATGACCAGGCTGTCCCACGGGTGGCCGTCGATCGCGGTCTGGTCGGCGAGGCCGGCGGCGATCGCGTCGACCGCGTCCGCGGGCAGCGCCGCGACGCTGCGATCGCCGTCGCCTTCCAGGCGGAGCCCGATCGGCAGGGCGGTCACGAGGTCGACGTAACTGAGGTTGACGAACAACTGCACGTCGTTGAAGGTGAACTCGCAGAAGGAGACGATCTTGCCATAGTTCGCGTCCTGGTCGTTGTGCAGCGCCGGTTCGACGAGCGCGGGGCCCGGGTTGACATGGAAGTCGAGCGTGTCCTCGCGGACGAAGTAGACGCGGGCTCCGTACATCCGCGGAAGCGTCAGGATCAGCGGACCCGAGCCCGGTGCGCCGAGTGGGATCGAGGCGTCCACCGGGAGCGGGCTGGCCGGGCCGGGTGGCTCTTCGAGGTAGTAGGGGCTGCTGTCGGCGCGCAGCAGGATGAAGCGGCTA
>JAJYSW010000308.1 GCA_021793335.1 Actinomycetes bacterium | reverse complement strand
AGGGTGACCATGAGGGCCGCGCCGGTGGCGAGGCTCGCGGCCAGGCTCAGGCCGAACGGCCGCCAGCGCACCCCGGCCGGTTCGAGGAGTTTCACCGGTGAACGCCACTGCCACAACACGAACGCCACCAGCGCGGCCGCTCCGGCGGCGATCGCCGGGCCGCCCCATTCGGGCAGGACCGACGTCTCGGGCTCGGGGTTGTAGAGGCCGACCACGAGCAGTCCGAGGGCGAGCGCCAGCAGCGCTCCGCCGATGAAGTCGACGCGGGCGGTGCTGCGCCGTCCGTGCGAGGCGGGGACGGTGAGGTGGATCGCGAGGGCGGCCAGGATCGCGAGCGGAATGTTGATCCAGAAGATGCCGCGCCAGCCGGCCAGCAGCGCCACTCCGGCGCCGAACAGCGGCCCGATCACCGCGCCGATCTCTTGGGCGGCGCCGACCCAGCCCAGGACGAGGGCTCGGCGGCGGGCCGCGAACAGGTCGGCGGCCAGGGCCATGGTGACCGGCAGGAGGGCGCCGCCGGCGAGCCCTTGGAGCGCGCGCCCGGCGATGAGCGGGACGAGTCCGGGGGCGGTGGCGCTGATGACCGAGCCGATGGCGAACCCGGCGAGGCAGGCGTGGATGAGCGGTCGCCGCCCGAACCGGTCGGAGAGCCGCCCGAGCAGCGGCATGCCCGCGATATAGCCCAGGAGGTAGCCGGTGACCAGGGGCGTGGCGCGTTCGAGGTGGTTGATCGGGATGTCGAAGTCGCGGATCATGTCGACCAGCACCGATACCAGGACGTAGGCGTCGATGGAGCCGAGCAGGACCGTGGCTCCGGCCGCGCCGATCGCGATGCGGCGTCGGCTGCGGTCGGTGCGGCTAGGGGGCTTCAATGGCGACCGAGTCGTCGTAGTCGGAGAGGAGGAGTGTCACGGCGGCTCCGTCCTGTTCGAACTCGGCTTTGACCACTCGCGAGGTCTCGGGCTCGAACCACACGGTGGCGGTGTTCCATTCGCCTTCGGCGGGAATGAACTCGGTGAAGGCCACGGGGTCGAAGACGATCTCGTAGCGGTGGGCGTCGGCGCCGTCGACCTTCTCGGTGCCCTGGGGTTCGGCGGCGTCGTACGCCTCCAGCAGCGCCGACACCCCGCGTTCGGGGGACAGGAGGACCGTCGGGTCGTACGGCAGCATGTCGTCTCCGACGGGGATCTGCTGGTAGCCGCCGGTGAAGCCCTTGACATGAGCGTCATCACCGATGATCACATAGGACACTTCGATGTCCATGCCCATCGCGGTGATGACGCCGGTCCCCTCGGCCTCGCCGCCGGAGGTGACCACGCCCTCGGCGGACTTGATGTCCAGCCCTTCGACCTCGCCGTCCACGGCGAGGGAGAAGCGCACGTTCTCGACCGCGGCCATGGCCGTCGCGGCCGCGGGCAGCGTCTCATCGGCGGGCGGGGCCTCCTCGGAGCCGGAGCAGGCCGCCAGCGCCAGCGCGGCCGCCGAGCAGAGGGCGAGGGATCTGATTCGCATTCCCCGATCCTACTCACCGCCGCCGCGGCGGCCGGGTTCGCGAAACCGCTCTCCGGCCCGGCCGCGCCGCGGTGCGCGCCTTCATGGATCGGTGAGCACGACGAGCGCCCCGGTCGCCCGGGTCATCGCGACATAGCGGTCGACCGCCCCCTCGACCCCTGCCCCGAAGGACTCCGGTTCGATGAGGACGACCAGGTCGAATTCGAGTCCCTTCGTCAGCTCGGGGGTCAGCGAACGGACCCGCGTCGTCGAGGGGAAATCGGGATCGCCGATGACGCAGGCGGTGCCCTCCTCGTGTTCGTCGATCCAGGTGTCGAGGATCGAGCGCAGCTCCGAGGTCGTCCCGTACCGGACGGGGACCCCGCCGGTGCGCACGGAGGTCGGCACGTTGGCGTCCGGCAGCGCGGCCCTGATGACCTCCTCGGCCGCCTCCATGATCGCCTTCGGCGTCCGGTAGTTGATGGACAGCGAGGCCGACTCGATGTGTTCGAGGCCGATGCGTTCGAGCCGTTCGGTCCACGATTCGGGGAACCCGCGCCTGGCCTGGGCCCGGTCCCCGACGACGGTGAAACTGCGGGCCGGGCAGCGGCTCAGCAGCATCTGCCACTCGGCGTCGGTCAACTCCTGGGCCTCGTCCACGACGATGTGCGCGAAGGGGCCGGCGAGCAGGTCCGGGTCGGCGACGGGCGGCGCCTCGTCGAGCAGCGCCTCCTGCAAGTCCGCTCCCCGCAGCATCGACATGAAGTACATATCGCTGTCATCGGCCTCGATCAGGTCGTGGACGACGTCGTCCATGCGTTCGCGCCGGGCGGCGACGGCGGCCTCGCCGCGGCGTCGGTGCCGCGCCGCCTCCGGGTCCCCGAGCCGCCGCCGGGCCGCGTCCAGGAGCGGGAGGTCGGCCGCAGTCCAGGCTTGGGCGTCGTCCCGCTGGAGCCGCGCCGCCTCCTCCTCGGTGAGCCAGGGGGCGCACATGCGCAGGTAGGCGGGCACCGTCCACAGGTCGCCGACGAGGTCGGTCGGCCGGATCAGCGGCCACGCCCTGCTGAAGGTCTCGACCAGTTCCCGGTTCTGCAGGAGCGAGCGGCGCAGGAGGTCCTCCGGGACGTCGCCGTCGTGCCTGTCGATCAGGGTCGCGAGCAGTTCCTCCCAGACCTGTTCGCGGGCCTCGTTGTGCGGGACGCCCAGTCCGGCGGCCGCGAACGCCTCGGCCCAGTCCTCGGCTTCGAGCCGGATCTCGGACCAGTGGGTCTCGACGGTCATGCCCTCGGCGGGCGGGCGCTCGTAGAGCCCGACGGCGGGCTCGATCGCCGTGATCATGGCGGCGGTCGCCTTCAGCCGGGCCGTCTCCGGGTCGGGCTCGGCCGGCGCCGCGTCGCCTTCGGGGACGAGGTCGCGCAGGGTGCAGACCTGCACGCCCTCCTCGCCGAGGCCGGGGAGGACGTCGGCGACATAGGCCAGGTAGGGGCGGTGCGGGCCGACGAACAGCACGCCGCCCCGGTGGCGGCCGATGCGCGGATCGGCGTAGCGCAGGTAGGCGGTGCGGTGCAGCGCGACGACGGTCTTGCCGGTGCCCGGGCCGCCGTCGACGACGAGCGCGCCGCGGGAGTCCGCACGGATGATGGCGTCCTGGTCGGCCTGGATGGTGCCGAGCACATCGCGCATCCGCTCCGAGCGGGCGCCGCCCAGAGCGGCGATGAAGGCCGACTGCTCGTCGAGCGCGGCGTGCCCTTCGAGCCCGTCGGCGGTGAACACCTCGTCCCAGTAGTCGGTGATCCGGCCGCGCGTCCAGCGGTATCTGCGGCGGCTGGCCAGGCCCATCGGGCGGGCGTGGGTGGCCCCGAAGAACGGCTCGGCGGCGGGGGCGCGCCAGTCGAGCAGCAGGCGTCGGCCCTCGTCGTCGGTCAGCCCGATCCGTCCGATGTACACCGGTTCGGGATCGTCCTCGTGGACCATTCTGCCCAGGCACAGGTCCAGGCCGAAGCGGCGCAGGAAGATCGGAA
>JAJYSW010000032.1 GCA_021793335.1 Actinomycetes bacterium | reverse complement strand
CCACCCGCTTCCTCCCGGTCACCAAAGCCGTCCCGAAGGAACTGCTGCCGCTCATCGACAAACCGGTCCTCGAATACATCGTCGAAGAGGCCGCCGCCGCCGGAGCCGAGGACATCCTCCTCGTCACCGCCCGAGGCAAAGACTCCATGGTCGACTACTTCGACGCCCGCCCCGACCTGGAGGCGTTCCTCGAAGAAAAAGGCAAGAACGACGCCATCGAGGCCATCCGGGCCCCCGAACGCCTCGCCGAGATCCACGCGGTCCGCCAAGGCAAGGCCCTCGGCCTCGGCCACGCCGTCGGCCGCGCCGCCGCCCACGTCGGCGACGAACCCTTCGCGGTCCTCCTCGGCGACGAATTCTGCGACCTCGGCGACGTACTCCTGCCGCGCATGATGGACCTCCAATCCGAGACCGGCGGCATCGTCCTGGCCCTCATGGAAGTGCCCAAGGAGGACGTCTCCCGGTACGGCGTGGCCGAGGTCGCCCCCACCGGAGACGCCGACATCGTCGAAGTCACCGGCATGGTCGAGAAACCCTCGGTCGACGAGGCCCCCTCGAACCTCATCCTCATCGGGCGCTACGTGCTCCCAGGCTCGATCTTCCCCGTCCTCGACGCCACCGAACCCGGCAGCGGCGGCGAAATCCAACTCACCGACGCCATGGACACCATGCGCGACAACGGCACCCCAGTGCACGGCGTGATCTTCCGAGGCCGCCGCTACGACACCGGCCAGCCCGTCGCCTATCTCCAGACGCTGGTCGAACTCGCCAGCGAACGGGACGACTTGCCCGGCTTCAACACCTGGCTGCGCGAATTCAGTGCGACACTGGACTAGCTGACAACACCGCCCGACGCCAGAGCCGCAGCTCCGGCGTCGGGCGGACCGGTGGGGACTCGACAAGACGGGGGCGGAGGAATGAAGGGGAGCGGCGAAGCGACGCCACTGGCGGATTTCCTGTCGAAGGCGCTGGCGCTGGTCCGTCCCCTCCCTCCCACCGACATCGACATGACCCGCTCGACCGGGGCGGTCCTCGCCGAGGACGTCACGAGCCCGGGCCCACTGCCCGCCTTCGACTACGCCGCCATCGACGGCTACGCCGCCGCCGCCGCCGACCTCGCCGGAGCCAGCCCCGAACGCGGCGTCGGCCTCAAAGTCCTCGGCGACCTCGCCGCCTCCTCATGGCGGCCCGTCCGCCTCGTCCCCGGCACGTGCTTCGCCGTCGCCGCCGGCTCCCCCCTGCCCGTCGGCGCCGACATCGTCGTGCCCCTGGCCTGGACCGACGAGGGCATGGCCACCGTCGAGGTCCGCCAAGTCCCGCGCCGAGGCCACGGCGTGCGCCGCCTGGGCTCCGAACGCACCGCCGGAGAGATCCTCGCCCACGAGGGCCGCCGCATCACCCCGCAACTGATCGGGCTCCTCGCAGCCGCGGGCGTCGCCGACGTCGTAGTACGCCCCACCCCGCGCGTCGTCGTCATCGCCACCGGCGACGAACTGGTCGACACCGGCAGACCCTCCCAGCCGGGCCAGCTCATCGACGTCAACTCGCACCTGGTCACCGCCGCCGCCTCCGAAGCCGGAGCCCACGCCTACCGGGTCGGCATCTGCGACGACGAACCCGACGCGCTGCGCACCGTCCTCGACGACCAGATCCTCCGCGCCGACCTCGTCATCACCACCGGCGGCACCGGCACCGGACCCGGAGACATGGTGCGCCGCACGCTCTCCCGCGACGGCGCCGTCCCGTTCGACCCCGTCGCCGTCTACCTGTGCGAGACGATGGGCTTCGGCACCATCGGCCCCGAAGAGGTCCCCATCGTGTGCCTCCCGGGCGACCCGGTCTCCGCGCAGATCGCCTTCGAAGTCATCGCCAGACCCCTCGTGCAGCGACTGGCCGGCGCCGAACCGGTATTCCGGCCCAGCGTGCGCGCGAACCTGACCGAACCCGTATCCTCACCGAACGGGCTGCGAGAATTCCGTCCGGTCCGCGTCGCCGAGCGACGCGGGGGCGGTTACACCGTGGCCCCGTTGGGATCGACCTCTTATACGCTCACCGGACTCGCCGAGGCCACCGGGCTGATGACGATCGGTGAGAACGCCACCCGAGTGCCCGCCGGGTCGACTGTGGACGTGCTTCTGCTGGATCGAAACCGATGACGCCCTCCCTACACGCACAGCCTTTGGACCGAAACCCATGACCCTTTCCAACCCCGGTTGGCCAGTGGAACTCCGTCATAACGATGTGAGCGTACGTCCGTTCCGCCGCAGCGACGCCCGACGCTGGTCCGACCTGCGCCGCTCGAACGAGCCCTGGCTCGCCCCCTGGGAACCGGGCACCGGAGCCACCTGGCACGAGGCGCACTCGCCCGCCGCGTTCCGCGCCATGCTCCGCGCCTTCAAACGCTCGATCAGGGACGGCAGCAGCTGGCCGCTCGCCGTGTGCTGGCAGGACGAACTCGTCGGCGGCCTCACCGTCGGCAACATCGTGCGCCGCGCCTTCGGCTCGGCATACGCCGGCTACTGGATCGACCGCGGCCACGCCGGCAGGGGCATCACCGCCACCGCGCTGGCGCTCGTCATCGACCACGCACTGACCGCCGGGCGGCTCCACCGCATCGAGGTCAACATCCGGCCCGAGAACGCCCCCTCGAACCGCGTCGCCGAAAAACTCGGGCTGCGCCGCGAAGGCCTGCACAAGCGCTACCTCTACATCGACGGCGACTGGCGAGACCACTACGGGTACGCCGTCACCGCCGAGGAGATCGCCACCGAGAGCATGATCGACCGCATGGAACGGCTCAGACGGGCGGAATCGAACCACTGAACCGCGATCGGGCCGCTGCTCGGGCCGTCGCTCAGGCGGCGGCCCGGACAGCTGCTCAGGCGGCGGCTCAGACGGCGGTTCAGACGGTGAGGAACGACCGGTCGGTGAGAATGATCGGATCGTCCTCGGTGACCGCGATCGTGTGCTCCACATGAGCGCCCCGCGAACCGTCCGCGCTGCGCAGCGTCCAGCCGTCGGAGTCGTAACGGATCTCGTCCGTGGTGTGCAGGAACCACGGCTCGATCGCGATGACCAGGCCCGGCCTGAGCCGAAGGCCCCGCCCCGCCCGGCCGTCGTTGGGCACCTGCGGATCGCCGTGCATCTCGCGGCCGACGCCGTGCCCGCCGAAATCGGTATTGATCATCAGGCCCTCGGCCCGCGCCACCTCGGCGATCGCCGCCGAGACATCGCCGAGCTTATTCTCAGGGCGCGCCGCGGCGATCCCCGCCTCCAACGCGCGCGTGGCGGTGTCGATGAGCTTCAGATCCTCGTCCCTCGGCGTGCCCACGACGACGCTGATCGCCGAATCGGACACCCAGCCCCCTACTTTGGCGGCGAAATCGAGGCTGAGCAGATCCCCGTCACGCAGCCGGTAGTCATACGGCAGACCGTGAAGGACCGCGTCGTTGACCGATGTGCACAGCACCTTCCCGAAGGGGCGGGCGCCGAAGGACGGATGGTAATCCACGTAGCACGAGATCGCCCCGGCCTCCTCGATGCGCCGGGCGGCCAGAGCATCCAGATCGAGCAGGTTGACGCCGACGTCGGCGGCCCGGGCGAGCTCGGCCAGCGTCCGGGCGACGAAGCGGCCGGCCGGCCGCATCTCTTCGATCTCGGCAGGGGAGTACAGCTCGATCATGGACGGGCCTTTCAGAAAGATTCGCGTCGGTGACTCCTCATCATCGCGCCCGGCGGGCGGCACGGGGCCGCGGCCGCCGAACTCGTCCGCCCGCTCACGTCGGCACGGCCGCGCACGCATGTCACGCACGAGGCTCCCGAGGCCTCCTCGACATTGCCGCCGAAGAGCCCGCCCGCCGCTGAAGAGACGCCCGCCACGGCACAGATCACGCACGAGGCCGATCCCCTCGAACCCGGGCGAGGGCCGCGTTAGGCTCTGGCGGTGGATGCCGCGACCCAACTTCCGACCGTAGGCGTGATCGGCGCAGGGCAGCTCGCCCGCATGACCCACCAGGCGGCGATCGCCCTGGGACAGAGCCTGCGAGTGCTGGCCGCCGACCCCGCCGAAAGCGCCGCAGCCGTCGCCGCCGACGTCAGACTCGGCGACTACCGGAACCTCGACAACCTGCGCGAGCTCTCCTCAGGCGTCACCGTCGTCACCTTCGACCACGAACACGTCCCACAGGAAGCGCTGCGAGCCCTCGTCGCCGAAGGCGTCGACGTCCAGCCCAGACCCGAAGCGCTCATATACGCCCAGGACAAGCAGGCGATGCGCGAACGCATGGGCGAGCTCGGCGTCCCGCAGCCGCGATGGCGGCCGGTGAGCTCCATCTCCGAGGTCGAGGCCTTCGGCCTGCCGTGCGTCCTCAAGGCCGTCACCGGCGGATACGACGGCAAAGGCGTGTGGATGATCGAGACGCCCGGCGACGCGCAGGCCGTCCTCGCCTCCGGCGTCCACCTCATCGCCGAAGAACTCATGCCCCTCCAACGCGAACTGGCCGTCCAGGTGGCCCGCTCACCGCGCGGCGAGACGGCCGTCTACCCCGTCGTCGAGACCGTCCAACGGGACGGGATCTGCACCGAGGTCATCGCCCCGGCCCCGCGCCTCGACCCGGACGCGGCCGTGATGGCCGCCGCGATCGCGCGGACCATCGCAGAAGAACTCGACGTGTGCGGCATGCTCGCCGTCGAGCTGTTCCAGACCCCCAAGGGCCTGTTCGTGAACGAACTGGCGATGCGCGCGCACAACTCGGGCCACTGGACGATCGAAGGCGCAGTGACCTCCCAGTTCGAGCAGCACCTGCGGGCGGTGCTCGACTACCCGCTGGGCTCGACCGAACCCACGGCCCCGTTCACGGTCATGGCCAACGTCCTCGGCGGCGAACCGGGCGGCCCGCGCCTGGACGAACGGCTCCAGCGCCTCCTCGCCGAAGACCCCGGCGCGCGCGTCCACCTGTACGGCAAGGCCGTCCGGCCCGGCCGCAAGATCGGGCACGTGACCGTGCGCGGCGAGGACGTGCACGAGCTGCGAGAGCGCGCCGTGCGGGCCGCCGAACGGTTGCGGCTGGGCTGATGTGCGGATCGAAGACCTCGCCCGCGTGAAAGTAGGCTGTGGACATGGCTGAGCACGCACACGCCCGAGTCGGCGTCATCATGGGATCGGACTCCGACTGGCCGACGATGGAGGCCGCGACCGAGGCGCTCGAAGAGTTCGCGATTCCCTTCGAGGTCCGCGTGGTCTCCGCGCACCGCACCCCGCAGGCCATGCTGTCCTATGCGGAATCGGCCGCTTCGCGGGGGCTCCAGGTCGTCATCGCGGGCGCCGGCGGGGCCGCGCACCTGCCGGGCATGGTCGCCGCTGCCACACCGCTGCCGGTGATCGGCGTCCCGGTGCCGCTGAAGTACCTCGACGGCATGGACTCGCTGCTGTCGATCGTCCAGATGCCGGCCGGCGTCCCGGTCGCCACCGTGTCGATCGGCGGCGCGCGCAATGCCGGGCTCCTGGCCGTGCGAATCCTGGCCGCGAGCGACCCGGCGCTGCGCGAACGGATGTCGAACTTCCAGACCGATCTGGAGCGGATGGTGGCCGAGAAGGACGCGAACCTGCGTTCCCGACTGGACCGGCCCGAACGCTAGACCGCTCCGCCGAACGCGGCGGCGCCCGGCGGAAAACCCTTCGCCGCCCTTGCCCCACGGCTGTTAGCCTCAGCCCATGTCGACCAATGAACTGCATCCCACCGGCGGATACGAGCACGTGACGATCGTCGAGCCGGGCCGGATCGCCTACCTGGCCGGTCAGTGCCCGGTCGACGCGGAGGAACGGGTCGTCGGCGTGGGCGATCTGGACCGTCAGATCGAGCAGGTGGCCGCGAATGCCATCGCCGCCCTGGCCTCGGTCGGCGCGGGGCCCGAAGCCGTGGTCCGCTCCGTGGTCTACGTCGTGAGCGCCGACAGCGCGACGGTCGGCGACGCCTGGCACCGCTTCGCCGAAAGGACGAGCCTGGCCCCGGCCTTCAAAGCGGCGAGCACGGTCATCGGCGTGACGGCCCTGGGCTATCCCGACCAACTCGTGGAACTCGATCTCACCGCCAGGCTCCCATGACGACCGCGAACCCGAGCCCAGCCCGGCCCGGCGACGAAGCGCCGTTCCTCGGTCGGGCTTTCGAGCGGATTCGAAATGAGAGCCACGAGGCGGCGAAGGCAGCCGTGCGGCGAGAGCGGCACCATCGACAGCGCTGGATCCGGCAGGTGCCCTCAGCGTTCCTCGGGCTCAGCGACCGAACCAAATGCCAACACCAGTAATACGAATGTTGCTAACTTAGATGTTACTAATGTGTATGTTAGTAACACTGATGGTAGTGTTCACCGGCGAACGAATGATGGTGGTGACCGTTCATGATCGACTTCGTCAGGTCTCGCATCGGCAGCCGGGCACCCGGCAAATGCGTGATGCTGCGCGGCCGTCGCCGTGTGGGCAAGTCCGCCCTGGTCGAGGAGTTCGGTCGTCGGGCGGGAGTCTCCTCGGTGTATTGAAGCTGTAGCAACTCCAGTCTCCACCAGGAGATTTTCCTTCTGTCCAACTATTTTCAATCGCCCTCAGTGCCGGTCATATTTCCTTAGTCGTGAGCAGTTTTTCTGAGAATATCTAAGCGGTTTCGATTCCTCGGAGGCTAAACATTAAAGGGCAGGTGAATTCCGATAGAGCAAATCCTAGGGCTCATGGCAGTCGCAGATCTGAGTGAAAAATCATTCAGTGTCACCTGGTGCGCGGAGTTTAATCAAGCTTACCAGCGCAACGTCGTGCAGCCCAGCGTAGGGATGCAGTCGCAGCGACTGCGACGCAACCGGCCGTTTGGAAAGAAGCAGAGTCATTCAGGGCCTCGTAAGGGTGATGGCACTGACTTTGAATTCTACAAAGAGTCACTGACTGTGACCAATGACGGCAGATGGGTCTTGGTTCGGGAGAGTCCCCATCCCCCTCTCTACAGCGGGTTCGATGGATCGAACCTATGGTCTCGCAAAGGCCCAGAAGGGCACCCCCGGTATCACGAAGTCGATCGAGTATCCACGCTGAATGGCGAGCCCGATTCAGGATTCAATTACCCAGAGCAATGCCGATGGAATGCCCACGTGTCGTCTGCATTCAGGATGATGCTTGAACCGCGTATCGTTCTAGGAATCATGCAAATTCGAGAAATAAAGCATGCCTCCGAAAATGTCTGTAACCTCGAAGTTATTCCACGGAATCTCGACTTGATCAGCACCTCACTGCTAAGTCCATGGGCTCATTCTTGGAAAATTCAGGTGGACGCACATACTGGAATTGTGGTGGAAGCCAACTCACGGCTCCAAGACGAATCAATAGCGGTGAGGCACAGACTCGTCAACTTCCATAAATCACCTGATGTATCCGGCGCCGATGCATGGCCACTCGATTTTAGATAGAAATGTGACGAACCTATCGCAACATGGTTTGACCCGCTGTGGCCCAACGTGTTCGAGCAGATCAGCGTGCATCCTGGTAGAAGACGAGTGAAGAGCCCCCGGTGGAACGGCGATTGCTGCCGGACCGGGAAGAACGATGTCGAGACCGACATCGTCGGCGCGGAAGCGGCTCCGGTCGCGAAGGGGCTCCTCTTCCTCGGCTCGGTCAAGTGGCTCGAATCCAGCAAGTTCGACCGGCGGGATCTGACCGCATTGCAGAACCACCGGGCTGCCGTGACCGATCAGGCGGTCCCGTTGATCGCGGTCTCCCGCAGTGGGTTCGATTGCGAAGGGCTCGCGCGGTGCGACGCCGCCGACCTCACCCGAGGCTGGAGCGGCTGAGCGCCGGAGCCTCCGAGCAGAGGATCGCCACGTGACGTTCGCCCAGCCGCGTCGCCACCAGCGTGGCCTCGTTCGGGCCCTTCAGCTTCAGCTGCCTCCGCAGCTCCGCCGGGACGATGCCCGTCCCCCGCTGCTTGATCGTCAACCTGCCGACCTTCCGCTCCGCCAGGAGACCGCGCAGCTTCTTCGGATGCAGCGGCCAGACCTCCTCGACCTTCCAGGCCCTCGCGAACGGCGTCGCACGCAAGTCACCGCCGTACAGATAGGCGATGTCCTCATGCCCCGTATGCGCCCCCAACTGCTCGGCCAGCTCGGCCACGAGCCCCGCCCGGATCACCGCACCGTCCGGCTCATAGAGATACTCGGCCACCTCGCCGGTCTCCGCCCGCGCACGACCCGTCCCCGTCATCTCGTGCCACACGCCGTCCCTGCACACACTCGCCCGATGACACGCCGCCGTCCCACCCAGCCACAGGCACGCCTCGACCACATCCCGGTCCACCGACACCCACTCGGCCTCGGCCCCCTCCCGGTCCATCCACTCGTGCCCTATCCCCGGCCCCAACTTGACCGCCGCATGCCGCACGCCCCTCATCCGCTGCAACAGCAGATCCAGTGGCGGCGAATACGCCGCCGGATCGAACGAACGCCGCGAAGCGCCGCCCGCGCGCGCTCCGCCGAGCCGACGCGCCGGGTCGGCGAACACCGCCTCACCGAGCCCGACCTCCAGCGCGTCGCCGACCCGCACCCGCACATCCAGCCCCAACACCTCGGCATTGGCCTTCGCGATCGCGGCGGTCTCCGGCGAGGTCTCCACCGCCTCCACCGCCAAGCCCGCTTCGGCGAAGGCCAGCACGTCCGTCCCTATCCCGCAGCACAGATCGGTCACCGCCGCCTCGCACTGCGCGAACCTGGCCGCCCGCCGCGCCGCCACCGGCCACCGCGTCGCCTGCTCCAGACCCTCCCGGGTGAAGTACATCCGCTCGGCCCGTTCGCCGAACTTCGCCCGCGCCTGCCGCCGCAGAACCGCGAGCGTCAGCGCCGCCGCCGCGAGCTCGGGATCGGTCCCCTCCTTGCGCAGCGCCGGGGCCGCCCGGTCCCCCTCGGTCTCCAGCACCTCGGCGGCCCTGCGTTGCAGTTGGGGAGCGGCTTGCAATGCGGCGAGCAGGCTGGTATCCACGAACCCAATGATTCCTCATGGGCCGCCGGCCCATCGCAGCCGCCCCCACCTGCATGGATCTCAGTCCGCCTTAGCACTCGCACACTTCGATTGCCAAGTGTTAGCATCGGCTTGGCACTCTCACATCGAGAGTGCCAATAGCCACGGGCCGGTGCCTCGGCACCCGCGACGACGAGACCCGTGCCGTCGTGGCGGTTCACCGCAACTGACACATGAGGAGAGACCAAGTGAGCAAGGCTGCTATCCGGCCGCTGGGCGACCGCATCGTCGTCCAGGCCAACGAGGCCGAGACCACCACCGCTTCCGGCATCGTCATCCCCGACACCGCCAAGGAGAAGCCCCAGGAGGGCACCGTCCTGGCCGTCGGCCCGGGCGCCTTCGACGACAAGGGCAAGCGGATCCCCGTCGACGTCAACGTCGGCGACGTGGTCATCTACTCCAAGTACGGCGGCACCGAAGTCAAGTACGCCGGCGAGGAGTACCTCGTTCTGTCCTCCCGCGACGTCCTCGCCGTCGTCGAGCAGTAACGACGCCCGGGGCCCCTCGCTGTGAGGTCAGGGGCCCCTTCGTGTTCTCCGCTCGACCGAGGAAGGGAAACCCATGCCGAAGATTCTGAACTTCGCCGAGGACGCGCGCGGTGAGCTGCTGCGCGGCATCGACGAACTCGCCGACACCGTCAAGGTCACGCTCGGCCCCAAAGGCCGCAACGTGGTCCTCGACCGCTCCTTCGGGGCGCCGATCATCACCAATGACGGCGTGACCATCGCCAAGGAGATCGAGCTGTCCGACCCGTACGCCGATCTGGGTGCGCAGCTGGTCAAGGAGGTCGCCACCAAGACCAACGACGTCGCCGGCGACGGCACCACCACCGCCACCGTCCTGGCCCAGAAGATGAGCCGGGCCGGCATCAAGGCGGTCACCGCCGGGGGCAACCCGGTGGCCATCCGCAAGGGCATCGAGGCGGCCACGCAGGCGGTCTCCGACGAACTGCTGAACCAGGCCGTCCAGATCTCCGAGCACGAGCACATCGCGCAGGTCGCCGCGATCTCGGCGCAGGACCCGGAGGTCGGCGAGCTCATCGCCAAGGCCATGGACACCGTCGGCGTCGACGGCGTCGTCTCGATCGAGGACGGCTCCGGCCTGGAGACCGTGCTCGAAGTGACCGAGGGCATGCAGTTCGACAAGGGCTTCATCTCGCCGAACTTCATCAACGACCAGGACGCGCGCCAGACGGTCTTCGAGGACCCGTACATCCTCCTGTCCGACAGCAAGGTCTCCTCGATCGAGGACCTGCTGCCGGTGCTGGAACAGGTCATCGAATCCTCCAAGCCGCTCCTGATCATCGCCGAGGACGTCGACGGCCAGGCCCTGGCGACCCTCACGGTGAACGCGCTGCGCGGCACCCTGAAGGTCTGCGCGGTCAAGGCCCCGGCCTTCGGCGACCGCCGCAAGGCGATCCTGGGCGACATCGCGGCGCTGACCGGCGCCGAGGTCATCTCCTCGGAGGTCGGTCTCGACCTCAAGCAGGCCGACCTGTCGCACCTGGGCTCGGCCCGCCGCATCGCGGTGACCAAGGACACCACGACGATCGTCGACGGTGCCGGAGCCAAGGACGAGGTCGAGGCCAGGGTCGCGCAGATCCGCAAGCAGGCCGAGCAGACCGACTCCTCGTGGGACCGCGAGAAGCTCGAAGAGCGCCTGGCGAAGCTGTCCGGCGGCGTCGCCGTCATCCAGGTCGGTGCGGCCACCGAAGTGGAGCTCAAGGAGCGCAAGCACCGCATCGAGGACGCCGTGAACGCGACGAAGGCCGCGGTGGAAGAGGGCATCGTCCCCGGTGGCGGTGCGGCCCTGCTGCACGCCGCCGCCGCGCTGGAGAAGGTCGAGGTCGAAGACCCCGAGGCCCGCGTCGGCATCAAGATCGTCGGGGAATCCCTTGAGGAGCCGCTGCGTCGCATCGCGCTCAACTCGGGCGACCGCGGCGACGTCATCGTCGAGGCCGTGGCGGCCAAGGGCCCCCGCGAGGGCTGGAACGCCCTCACCGGCGAGTACGAGGACCTCATCACGGCCGGCGTCATCGACCCGGTGAAGGTCACGCGCAACGCGCTGCTCAACGCCGGCTCGATCGTGGGCATGCTGCTGACGACCGAGGTGACGATCGTCGACAAGCCGGAAGAGGACGAGGACGAGCACGGCCACGGGCACGGCCACTCGCACTAGGGCCCGTCCAGGGCTCTTGAACAGGCCCTGACGAGCCCCGGAGCTCGGTATACGGCAGTGAAGGGTCGCCGATCCGTCGGCGGCCCTTCCTCATGCGCGAGACTCGATAGTGTCAACATCCCGACAGTTCCTCGCGCGGTTGTCGGGAACCCGATAGAGTTCAAGTGCCTTCGCGGCCTTTGGGGATCGGAGCCGCGAAGGCACTATTCATCCCCGGAACGGCCCATGATCCCGGGCCGCCGCTCCTGCGCTCGATGAACGCGCAGCCCCCGCATCCGGTTCAGCGTCGCAGCCACTTCATGGCGTCGCGGCAGCGCCAGATCGACGTCCCTGATCCCCAGCAGCTCGGCCACGCCGCCGTCTTCGAGCGCGGCCTCCATCCGGTCGAGCGAGTCGGACACGGCGGCCCGCCCGTCGATCCATCCGCGGCGAACGGCCGCCTCGACGGCCAGTCCGATGCCGATGGTCATGGACTGGTCGGTGATCTGCTCGATCGAGCGCACGTCCACGTCCGCGTCGCCGAACCTGAGCGAATCGGTGCCCGTCGCGCGGATCTTCGCCCGGCCCTTGACCTCGGAGGACACCGAGCCAGGTTCGATCACGCGCGGGCGGGGCATGGCGAAGGATTCGGCCTCGGCGACCCGCCCGGTCGGTCTGGCGGCCAGCTCCTTCGCCCGCTCGGTGACGTCGGCCGGAAGGTAGCCGTCCATCATGACGACCCGGTCGGCGACGTCCATATAGTCGCCCGAGCCGCCCATGACCAGCACCGTGCTCACGCCGTGGTCGTCGGCCATCGACCGGATCAGGTCCACCAGCGGAGTGAGCGGTTCGCGTTCCTTCGCCACCAGTTCCTGCATGCGCGCGTCGCGGATCATCAGGTTCGTCGCGGCGGTGTCCTCGTCGATGAGCAGCAGCCGCGATCCGGCTTCGAGCGCTTCGACGATCGCGGCGGCCTGCGAGGTCGAACCCGAGGCGTTCTCGGTGCTGAAGTGCCGCGTGTCCTCGCCCGAGGGCAGGCGGTCGACGAAGGCGTGCACGTCGACGCCGGTGACGGCGCGGCCGTCCTCGGCGCGGATCTTGACCGCTGAGGGATCGGCGACGACCAGCTCTCGTCCGTCCCCGGGAATGTGGTCCCACACCCCGGCCTCCAAGGCGCGCAGCAGCGTCGACTTGCCGTGGAAGCCGCCGCCGACGATGAGCGTGACGCCCGGCTCGATGCCCATGCCGCGCACCGTTCCCGCGTGCGGCAGATCGATCCGCACGGCCATCGATTCGGGACTGGCGAAGGGCACCCCGCCCCTCAGCGGGCGCCGGTCCACGCCGGAGCGGCGCGGCAGCGTCGCCCCGTCGGCGACGAACGCGATCAGGCCCCGCTCGGCGACGGCCCGGCGCAGCGCCTCGGTGTCGTCGGCCGATCGCGTCCACACCTCGGCTTCGGCTTCGGTGACGTTCAAGGCGTCGTCGGCCGCATCGGGGAGCGTCCGGCACAGCAGCTCGGCCGCGGCCCGCCCGGCGATGCGCCTGCCGCGCCCCGGCAGCTGCGCGCCGAGCCGGAACACCACGGAGCCGTCGGCGCGGACCTCGCATGAGGATCGACGCAGGATCTCCTGCCCGCCCGCGTCGATCCGGAGATCTTTACTGTTGCAGGACTTGCGGAAGCGTTTCGCCAAGAGCACGGCGACCGCGCGGCGGCGGGCCTCGGTCGCGAACCAGTCCTCGACCAGATCGGCCTGCTCGGGATCGAAGGCGAAGGCGATGCGACTGGGCGGGGCGAATGGGTCTGATTGGACTTTTCGGATGTCGAGCACGGCCTCGCCGATGTGCCATTTGCCGCGCAACGATTTGTACCGGCCGTAACTCGCACCCTCCAGAGCCGTTAGTTCGTTAGACAGGTCATGGCGAGGTGGATATGAGCGATGGTCATCACTCGCGCGGGAATCGGCTTTGCGGTGCCGTTGCCCGCCTTGTCGCTTCGTCATGCGCACAGTCTCCCATCGAGGGACGGGGCCTCCGAGTATCCGAGCCCGAACCGCGCACGCCCGAATCTTGCCCCGAAAACCCGGAAAATTCACTCGAAAAAAGCTACGCCGAGCGCGTCATAACGGTCGAGCCGCTGCGTTCCTCATCTGAGAGGGCACTCCGGCCTGCCGTATCGAAAGGTAGAAAAACGTGAGAACCGTACTGGTCTGTGTCAAGACTCCTCAAGCGGGGAAGAAGATCGCCGCATGCGCGACCCGAATGGGGTTGGCGCAAGCGGTCAAGACCGTCGAAGGCGCCGCCGAGCTCTTCGTCGAACTCGGCAGACGCCAGGTCGACGTCGTGCTGGTCGACGTCGGACTCGCCGCTCCCGACCCTGTCAAATTCACCAAGACCGTCCGCGCCAGATCGCCCCGGACCGGCGTCCTCCTGTCCGGAGCCGCCGACCCGCGCATGGCCGCGATGGTCGTCGCCGCCGGAGCCAGAGGCGTCGTCCGCACGCCATCGGGCAACTCCGACGACCTGCTCGTCGCACTCGCGCAGGCGATCATGTTCGCCTCCCCGGCGCTCGTCCGCACCACCGAATCCGTGCCCAAGCAGCGCTCGAAACTCAAAGGCGCGAAGCTCACCGAACGGGAACTCCAAGTGCTGCGGGGCATGAGCGAAGGAAAATCGAACGCCGAGATCGGCCGCGACCTGTTCGTATCGGAGGACACCATCAAGACCCATGCGCGGCGCATGTTCCGCAAACTCGGCGCCCGCGACCGCGCACACGCCGTCGCCGAGGCGTTCCGCTCCGGACTGGTGTGTTAGCGGCCCCGCCGCCGCACACGCCCGCGATCCGCAGGCGTCACCGCGGCGGCCGACGCCAGCAGCGCCTCGTCGTCCCCGGGGGCGGCGACGAGCTGGAGACCGACCGGCAGACCCGCGACGTCGCCCACCGGCAGGGCGACGGCAGGGGCGCGGGACAACACTGCCAGACACGTCAGACGCACCACGGCCGCACGGTCGTCATCACCGCGGAGCGATCCGCGATCCGTTTGCGGGTCCAGCGCCGGCGCTGGACCCGGCGCGGCCGGAAGCGCGAGCGCCGCACCGCCGCCGAGCCGTTCCTCCAACAGCCCGGCGATCCGCTCACGGTGGCGGGCCGCCCGGTCACGGTCCTCCTCGGTCAGCTCGGCGGCGGCCGCGACCCGCGCGGCGATGCCGGGCCCGAACTCGGGAGAGGCCGCCTCGATCCACTCGCCGTGAGCCTGCCAGGCCTCGAAACCCTGGAGCGTCACGTACGTCAGGCGCGCCCGATCCAACTCGGCGATGTCCTCGAACAGCGGCGTCCGGTCGACCGAGACCCCGAGCCGTTCGACGGCCGGCATGAGCGCTGCCCGCGTCTCGGGCCGCACGGTGTCCCACACGTCCCGCGGGGCCAGAACCCGCGTGACCGGACCGGGCCGCCGCGAGGAACCGAGCAGCACCTCGGCGGCCTTGCGGAGCGTGAGAGCGTCCCTGGCGAACACGCCCGCGGTATCGAAGGACGCCGCGAGCGGCACGGCCCCGCCCAGCGGGACCCGGCCGTGGCTGGGACGCAGCCCGAACAGACCGCAATACGAGGCCGGGACGCGGATGGAACCGCCGGTATCGGTGCCCAGACCGATATCGGCCAGACCCAAGGCCACCGCCGAGGCCGACCCGGAGGACGAACCGCCCGGGACGCGGCCCGGCGCCGCCGGGTTCTCGGGCGTGCCGTAGTGGGCATTGGTGCCGTTGAGACTCCACGCCAGCTCATCGGTGATCGTCTTGCCGACCAGGCCCGCCCCCGCCTCACGCAGCAGCGCGACGGCCTCCGCGTCGGCGTCGGCCGTCCCGTGCGTCTCCAACCAACGCGGATTACCCGCACCGGTCGGCATCCCGGCGACATCGAACAAGTCCTTGACCGCGAGCCGCAACCCCGCCAAGGGGCCGCTCAACCCGAACTCGGGCTCTTGCGGCGGACTCCAGGGAACGAACGGATCGGTCACGGCTCGGCTCCTTCTCAGGCTGCGCGGCGGACGACTTCGACCACGACGACGCCGCGGTACCGCCTCGGACGGGCGGCCCGCTCACCGCGACGGGCCGTCACGGATCACTCGCTGTGGCCGCCGTGCTGCCTGATCCAGCAGTCCGAGAACCCGCGAGCATAATCCCAGGTCACATAGTGCGACGGATCAGGATTATAGGCCGGTTCATGGACCTGCGCGCTGTTGTCCTGAAGCAGGCCGCGCAGATTCGACATCAGCAGACCCCAAGTGAAGTAGTGGGACTCGTCGCAGTCATCACAGTCCACGACCACACCACGGAGTCCGAGCGGCTGCAACACCTGCTCGAACAACTCAAGCTCGTGGAGGTCTTCGAGCAGGTCGGCGCGGTCCGCGTCGTCAAGCTCGGGCTCGAACAGCATGGACGCGTCCGTGTGGTCGGGATCGTCGGCGAACGGGTCGCGAGGCTCCTCATGCACGCCTCCAGCCTATCGTCTGAATGCCCGCGCACCACCCCGCAGCGTCCCCACCCCGCCGCGATCCCGCTCCGCGGGAAGCGCGCGGCCCCCTGGCCCGCCCCGGTCCGCCGGAACCGGCCGGCATCCGCTGCGAATCACACCCCACGCGACGTGTGCGACGCAGGGCGGCGGTGGTAGCCCCTCTACCATTGGTCCATGGCGTTCTCAGGCGATTTCGGAATTCAAGGCCATGAGGGACCGACCGGTACCCGCGTCGGAGGCACCACGGTGCCGATGGGCGCGACCGGCGGCATTCCGCTCGGTCTGACCTATGACGATGTGCTGCTCCTGCCCGGTGAATCGGACGTGGTTCCCGCGGAAGTCGACACCTCCTCCAACCTCACGCGCAACATCAGGCTCGCGGTGCCGCTGCTCACCGCGCCGATGGACACCGTCACCGAAGCCCGCATGGCCATCGCCATGGCCCGCCTCGGCGGCCTGGGCGTCCTCCACCGCAACATGCCCGCCGAAGAGCAGGCCCAGCAGGTGGACCTCGTCAAACGCTCCGAGTCCGGCATGGTGGCCCACCCGGTGACCTGCTCGCCCACCGACACCCTCGAACAGGTCGACGAGCTGTGCGGACGCTACCGCATCTCCGGCCTGCCCGTCGTCGACGACGAGGGACTGCTCGTGGGCATCGTCACCAACCGCGACATGCGGTTCGAATCCGACCAGACCGCCAAGGTCGCCGACGTCATGACCTCCCGCAACCTCGTGACCGCCCGCGAGGGCGTCTCCAGCGAGGAGGCGCTCGAACTGCTCAAGAAGAACAAGATCGAGAAGCTCCCGATCGTCGACGAGACCGGCCATCTGCGGGGACTCATCACCGTCAAGGACTTCGCCAAGCGCGAAGAGTTCCCCAACTCCACCAAGGACGACTCCGGACGCCTGCGAGTCGGGGCCGCCATCGGCGTCGGCGAGGAGCAGTACGCCCGCGCCGGGCAGCTCGTCGAGGCCGGAGCCGACCTGCTCGTCATCGACTCCTCCCACGGGCACTCCCGAGGAGTGATCGACATGATCGCCTCGATCAACAAGGACTTCGGCGACCGCGTCGACATCATCGGCGGCAACATCGTCACCGCAGAGGCGGCCACGGCGCTCATCGACGCCGGCTGCGACGGCGTCAAGGTCGGGGTCGGCCCCGGCGCCATCTGCACCACCCGCGTCGTGGCCGGCGTCGGCGCACCGCAGGTCTCGGCGATCATGGACACCGTCCGCATCGCCGCCGAGCGCGGCGTCCCGGTCATCGCCGACGGCGGCGTCCAATACTCCGGCGACGTCGCCAAGGCCATCGTGGCCGGGGCCTCCACCGTCATGATGGGGCAGCTGTTCGCCGGATGCGCCGAGAGCCCCGGCGAGCTCATCTACATGAACGGCAAGCAGTTCAAGTCCTACCGCGGCATGGGCTCGCTCGGCGCGATGCAGTCCCGGGGGCAGGCCCAGTCCTACTCGAAGGACCGCTACTTCCAGGACTCGATCGACGCCAACGACAAGCTCGTCCCCGAAGGCGTCGAAGGTCAGGTCCCCTATCGAGGGACTCTCGCACAAGTGGTCTACCAGCTGGTCGGTGGTCTGCGCATCGCGATGGGATACACCGGTGCCGGTACCATCGAGGCGATGCATGAGCGCGGGCGTCTGGTACGGATCACTGCTGCGGGCCTCAAGGAGAGCCACCCGCACGACATCCAGATGACCGTGGAAGCGCCCAACTACCACACCCGGTAGTTCGGGATCTCGGTAGGAGGAGGACCTGTGCGGGAATTGGTCGAGATCGGCCCCGGCAAGATCGTGGCGCGAGGCTGGCGGCTGTCCGAAGTGGCGCTCGTGCCGAGCCGCCGCACCAGAGACATCGACGACGTCTCGACCGAATGGCAGCTGGACGCCTACCGGTTCGAGATCCCGGCGGTCGCGCACCCCTCGGACGCGACGATGAGCCCCGCCTCGGTCATCGAGATGGGCCGCCTCGGCGGCCTCGGCGTGCTGAACGCCGAGGGCCTGTGGTGCCGCTACGTCGACCCGACGTCGCTGCTCAAAGAGCTCGGCGACATTCCCCCCGAGCTGGCCATCGAACGGCTCCAGGAGATCTACGCCGAGCCGGTCAAGCCCGAGCTCATCACCGAGCGGATCGCCGAGATCCGCACCGGGGGCGTGACCACGGCGGTGCGGGTCAGCCCGCAGCACACCCAGGAGTTCGCCTCGATCGCGGTCGAGGCCGGGGTGGATCTGCTGATCATCCAGGGCACGATCGTTTCGGCCGAGCACGTCTCCTCGGGCGGCGACGTCCTCAACCTGAAGCAGTTCATCGCCGACCTCGACGTGCCCGTGGTCGTCGGCGGGGCCACGAACTACAAGACCGCGATGCACCTGATGCGCACCGGCGCGGCGGGCGTCATCGTCGGGGTCGGCTCCGATGACTGGTCGACCACCGACACGGTGCTCGGCATCGATGTGCCGATGGCCTCGGCGATCGTCGAGGCCGCGGCGGCCAGGCGCGACTACCTCGACGAGACGGGGGGCCGGTACGTGCACCTCATCGCGGACGGGGAGATCACCAATTCCGGTTCGATCGCGAAGGCCATCGCGTGCGGTGCGGACGCGGTCATGCTCGGTTCGATCCTGGCGGACGCGGCCGAGGCCCCGGCCGCCGGAGCCTGGTGGCACTCGGCCGCCAGCCACCCGAAGCTGCCGCGCGGGCGTTTCCGCTCCGGCGACACGGGCGACATCGAGGTCCCGGACCTGGAGGCGGTGCTGTACGGCCCGTCGAACTCCTCGGACGGCAGTCAGAACCTCTTCGGCGGTCTGCGCCGGGCGATGGCCAAGACCGGGTACACGACGGTCAAGGAATTCCAGAGGTCGGGCCTGGTCACGACCTGATGAGCACGAATCCGGGGCCCGGGCCGCTGCGAGCGGCCCGGGCCTCGTCGTGTCCCGAGCGGAATCGGGGCCATCGGACGGGGCCAACGGGGTCCATCGGGCGGACGGCCCCGTTGGAACTGTTCGACCAGGAAGCGCCGCTCCTTCCGCCTCGCCTCTCTTCGTCCGAGGGATACATGCCACGGTGCACCATCGGCGCGCACTCGATGGCACTCGCCGCTCTCGGCATCAGTGTCGGCATCGGCATCGTGAGCGGGGCGGGCCCGCGCCCGGAAGGGTCGGCCTCGGCCATAGGGCCTCACCCCGGGGCGTAGACGGCACACATCGAGGCCGTGAGCAGTGCAGGCATGCGGGCGGGGGGAGCAGGTGCACCGCCGGAGGAGGGAGCGCCGGTCGGAGGCCGTCGCCTTCGATGCGGCTTCGCCGGGGCCCGGCTCCGCGGGGCGCCGGCTCAGGCGTGCCTTGATCCGGCGGAGGGTACGTTCGGCCTTCTGCGCCGCTGCTCCACCAGGGCTCCGGGACCGGCCGCACCGGATACGGCCGTGCTGATTCGACTACATTGCACCAAAAGGGCGAAATGGCCGCCAGCGCATGGACGGGCGGGAGGCGCATGTTTTTCACAGTCGAGGCATGACGGTCTTTCGCGCTCGAAGGGGGCCGGGCCTGGCGATCCTGTCGATTTCCGACTACCCGGCAC
>JAJYSW010000307.1 GCA_021793335.1 Actinomycetes bacterium | reverse complement strand
CGATCTGACATGCCACCAGTGTGGCTGTTCTTTACAACGTTTGTCCACCGGATGCGAATGATGGCGCGGAGGGCTCATGTCGTCGTTCGTGTCCGGAGCGGACGGCACCGGGCGTGTATCGGTGAACGACAGGCGGTTCACCGATACACGCCCGGTCCGGTGGATCAGAGCCGTTCGAGGGCCTCGGCGAAGGGGCCCAGGCCCATCGAGCCGAGGTTCAGCGCGTCGGTGTGGAACTGCTTGAGGCTGAACTCCTCGCCCTTGCGGGCCGCGTAGTCGTTCCGGGCGGCCATCCACAGGCGCTCGCCGACCTTGTACGACGGCGCCTGGCCGGCCCAGCCGAGGTAGCGGTTGCACTCGAACCGGAGCATGTCGTCCTCGATGCGGCAGTGCGCCCGCATGAACTCGAACATCTTGTCCGCGTCCCACTGCTCGCCCGGGCGCCAGCCGAAGGGGTTGTCCTCGGGGATCGTGAACTCGCAGTGGAGCCCGATGTCGACGACCACGCGCGCGGCCCGGAACGCCTGAGCGTCGAGCATGCCGAGCCTGCCGGGCAGGTCGTCGTCGTAGTAGCCCAGCTCGTCCATGAGCCGTTCGGAGTACAGCGCCCAGCCCTCGGCGTGGCCCGAGGAGAAGATCATGGTGCGCTGGAAGCGGTTGAGCAGTTCCGAGCGCGCCTGCGTCTGCCCGATCTGGAGGTGGTGCCCGGGCACGCCCTCGTGGTAGACGGTGGTGATCTCACGCCATTTCGAGAACATCTCCTGGCCGCTGGGCACCGACCACCACATGCGCCCCGGGCGCGAGAAATCCTCAGTCGGTCCGGTGTAGTAGATCGCCCCGTCCTCGGTCGGCGCGATCATGCACTCGATACGCCGAATCTGCTCGGGAATGTCGAAGTGGGTCCCGGCCATGTCGGCGATGGTCCGATCGGCCAGCTCCTGCATCCAATCCCGGAACGCGTGCTTATCGGCGACGTTCTGCTCGGGATCGGCGTCGAGATGGGCGATGGCCTCATCGAGCGTCGCCCCCGGCTTGATCGCCTCGGCGACGGCCGCCATCTCGCCCTCGATGCGAGCCAGCTCGTTCCAGCCCCACTCGTACGTCTCCGCCAGATCCACCTCGGCGCCGATGAAGTGACGCGACGCCCGCGAATACCGGTCGACGCCCACCGCGTCCCGCTCGGGAGCCTGCGGGGCCAGCTCCTCCCGGAGGAAATCGGCGAACTGCTTCGTCGCCGCCCGCGCCCAGGCCGCGCCATTGCCCAGATCGATCTTCAACTTGCCCTTGGTGACGGGCTCGCCGTCGACGGTGATGCGGCCGATCAGCCCGGCCCAGAAGTCATCGCCCTTGGCGCCGTTCCAGTTGTCGCAGTGCTTCGCGACCTCCAGGACCTGGCGCTTCGCGGCCACTCGCCCGGCGGCGGCCTCCTCGCGCAGCATCTGGGCGTACTGCTCGAACGCCTTGGGGACGGCCGCCAGCCGCGCCGCGACGTTCGCCGCGGCCTCCTCGCCGTCGTGCGGCATGAGGTCGAAGATCATGCGAACGTTGTGAATGTTGGAGGTCAACACGTTCAGGTTCAGATAGGCGTCGCCCGCGTCGTAGCGCTCGACCTGGAGACGCAGCCGCTCCAGCATCGCCTCCTTGGCGGTGCGTTCGCGCTCGTCCACCGGCTCGGTCGCCTCAATGGCGGCGACCGCTCTGCGGGCCAGACCGGCCCGCTCGGCGTCACCCTCGGACGAAAGATCGTCGAGCAGATGATCGGAACCGGGAACCCCCATGCTGGTGCACATGATGGGGCTGACCGCCAGCACGTCCTCGACGTACTGATCGGCTATCTGATCGATTTTTCTCATGAAGTGGACTCTACGCGAGGGTAGCGTGCGGTGGCGACCTCGATATCGGGAATCGACTCGACCCAACCGCCCGCCTCGCCGACCGCCAGCAGGGCCTCGCGCGAAAGCGCCACCCGCACGCGCTCGCCCGGCTCGGGCGGCCAAGTCTCGCGCAGCTCCCGGGCCCGCCCCAGCCATTCCCTGGTGCGCCGAGGCTCGCCGGAATGGCCCTCGACCAGGCGCCGCGCCGAATCCAGCTCACGATCGAACGCATCGAGGGCGGCCAGCAGACCGTCCCGGTTCTTCGCGATCATCCCCTCGATCAACGGCGTGGGGCTCGCCGCGACGCGCGTGGCGTCGCGGAACGACCCGGCCGCCAGGGACCGCGACAGCGGATCATCGGCCACCAGGGTCAACGCCGCGGCCACGAGGTGCTCGACGTGCGAGACGCGCGCCGCAGCCGAATCGTGCGCGGCGTGCGTCGTCGGCACCACGCGAGCACCGACCGACAGCCACAGCCGGGCCACCGTCGCCCAGTCCTCCAGCGGCGTGCCCTCCTCCAGGCACAGCGCCCACTTGCAGCCCCGGAACAGTCCCGGCTCGGCCTGCTCGAACCCGGCGGTCGACTTGCCGGCCATGGGATGGCCCCCCACGAACCGCGGATGGCCGCCGAAAGCGTCCTGCACGCCGCCCTTGATCGAGGCCACGTCGGTGACGATGCCGCCGAAACGCGGCGGGGAGAAACCCGAGACGTTCGCGGCGATCGCGCCCATCGGCACGGCCAGGACCACGATCTCGGCCTCGCGAAGACCCGCCGGGTCGGCGGTGACCGCGAAATGCTCCGCGGCCGCCTCCCGCGTGCGCTCCGAGGCATCGTGGCCGATCACCTCGTGCCCGGCCTCGGCCAGGGCCAGGGCGGCCGATCCGCCGATGAGCCCCAGGCCGAGGACCGCCACGCGCATCAGAGGTAGAGCCCCGTGTCGTTCCGGTCGACGCGCCCGGCCGCCACGGCGTGGACATCGCGCTCGCGCATGAGTATGTAGGAGTGGCCCTGGATCTCGACCTCGGCCTTCTCCTCGGGATCGAACAGGACCCGGTCGCCGGCCTCGACGGAGCGGACGAGCGGACCGACGCCGACGGCCTCGGCCCAGGCCAGCCGCCGGCCCATCATGGCCGTGGCGGGAATGACGATGCCGCCCGAGGAGCGGCGCTCGGAATCGGGGTCCTGCCTCACCAGGAGCCGGTCGTGCAGCAGACGGATCGGCAGTCCGGTGTGTGCATCCAGCGGAGTATCGGTCACAGCGAACGAGCCTACCGTCACCGCCGCGCCCCGCGACACGCCGCGGCGAGGCCGTCGCCCCGCCCACAACCTCGCATCATGTCGGCGCACCGATCGGGACACGCAGGTTCTCTGCGGTCGCACGGAACCGGTACCGTACTGATGACGTCACATCCGCACCCTCGGCGACGCCTTCGAAGCCGTAATCCCGTGTCGTTTGGAGATACCGTGAGCCGATTCCGCCGCACTACCGAGCGTGCCAGACGACTGTGGATCGGCATGCGCATCAGCCCGTACGCCGCGCGCGTCAGGAACAGGCGGGCCGAACAGGACGACGTCGATGATGCCGAACCGGACGACGTCGACGATCTCGCCCTCGACGCCGGCGAGGCCGACGACGGCTCGCCCGAACGC
>JAJYSW010000031.1 GCA_021793335.1 Actinomycetes bacterium | reverse complement strand
ACACACCAAGCCCACTGGTCGATCTGGCGACGCCGCTACCTCTCACGCGCCCGCTGGCACCACCACCAGACCCGACTACGAATCGCACTCGCCGCATGACACACAGCCAAACCCGGACAGCACTACTGAGCTTGCTGCATCCTGATCGGGTTTGCTTGTGCGGCTGGTAGTTCCATAGCAGGCGTGCCGTTGAGACGCCGGTACTACAGCGACCATTCATGTTGTGACCTGGTCGAACTCGTCCCATACGGTGAGGTTTCGGCGTTGGTGGTACCACTGGGCTTCGGCTTGGTGGGCTCGTCTCCAGTCTGACCAGTGGGCTCGGTGTCGTAGTGAGTGGACCGGTTGGTGTTCGGCGGCCCAGAGGCGGCGGATCTCGGACACGGTCAACGGGATCTGTCCGAAGGTCTGGGGTCGCGATTGGCTGCTGGTCCTGGCCGGCCGGGCGCGGCGGTCGGTGCGCGAGCGCAGCTTCGCGGCGGCGACGGCGGTCACAGCCAGGGCAGCACAGACGAGCACCGTGTGCCGTCTGATCGCGGTCCAGGTTCTGACCTGGGATTGGTCGAGCCCGAAGTCGTCCTTGGCGGCCTCGAACGCCTCTTCGACCGGCCAGCGGAGCCCGGCCGCGCGGATCAAGGCCTGGAGTGTGACTGTGTGCCCGGGCGGGGTCCAGCAGTAGTGGAAGGCGACCTTGCCGCTAGCGCGGTGTTTGCGGATCAGGAGTGTGTGGCCCTCGCTGGCGGTGTCGAGCCAGTACCAAGCGTAGGCTCGTTCGCCCTTGGATCCGGTTCCGGCCGAATAGGCGCGCCAGTGCCACCGGGCGGCGGCGAACTGCTTCATCGCCTGCTCGCAGGTGAAGCGCCCGCGGGACCCAAAGTCGATGGTGAAGGACTTGGCCACGCGCAGCACATAGGCTTGTTCTATACGCTCGCACCAGCGGCGCAGGACCGGGCAGGCGCCGTAGACCTCGTCACCGGCGATGAAGTCGAAGACCACCCCATCGCGGTAGGCGGAGGCCAGCAGGTCGATCGCGATCCGACCCTTGGTCCGGGCCCGACGCATCGATGCGGGCAACCCCATCGCTTTGCGCAAGGCGGCGTCGGCGAGCTGGAAGGCCGGGACCCACAACCGGTGGGCGATCAGCGCGTGCCCGCACCGTTCGACGATATAGGCAAGGTGGACGGTGTTGATGCCGTTCGCGATCCCGTCGGCGCAGCCCATGTGCTGGCGCTGTACCCCGGCCGTAGCCGTGCCTTTCTTGACCTGCCCGGTCTCGTCGAGCGCCCCGATCCTGAGCCTGGAGGCTCCGGCCCGTTCGTCGAGCCCCGCCACCGCGAACCGCCGGACGGCGCTCATCACCCGGTCGTGGTCCCACACCGCACGGGACAGCAGCCGCTGCACGGCTGCCGGCCCGGTGTCCCCGATCCATTCGGCGATTGACCACCCATTGCGTTTGCCCAGGCCGGAGAACAGCGCCCGCACGTACTGCCCGGCTTTCCGGCGCGACTCGATACGCGCGAAGCACCCCGCGATCGTCTCCAGCAGGACCCGCAACAACTCATCGCACACCGCGACCGCTACGCTCGAATCCGCAGCCGCTTGCTGTCTGGTCTGTCTCACAACAACCAAGACGCCGAGCGGCTGCTTCACGTTGCAGTCCACCAGCATCAAACACCGAGCGAAACCCCTACATCACCGCAGGCCACAGCACAATTGGTCGCTGTAGTACCGGGGAGCCAATAAGGGAGCCAATAGATCCAGAAAATGATGCTCAATGACGACCTTCTGAGACCCACAATGACCGCTGTTCTTAGGCATTGAGCAGCATGTCCATTCGAAAAATCGGATATTATGATACGTGAATTTATCTTGAGGTGCTAGTGTCCTATTAACGGACGTGGGGGTTCAAGTCCCCCCTCGCGCACACAACGAAGGCCCTGGTCACAGGGCCTTTTTCGTATCCTCCGAGGACCGGGCCGGCCCCCGGAGAGCAGACCTCCGGGGGCCGGAAAGAGCCAATTTCAGAGCCATTCGGCGCGGTCATTCGTCGTCGAGGAGGCCCTCCCCGAACGCCCCGTCGAGCATCTCGGCACCGGTGGTGATGACCGGCCGGAGCTGGTGCCGGTAGACCGTCCGCGTGGTCATCGTATTGGTGTGGCCGACCAGGTCGGCGATCAACTCCTCCGAGGCGCCCGAGTCGGACATGAGCGACACGAACGAGTGGCGCAGCTCCCTCGGCGTCCACGAGCCGCCGATCCCGGCTTTGGCGACAACACCGCGGAACTGGTCGCGAATGACCTGCGCCTGCTGGGCCGTATCGTAGCGGGTGCCGAAGACGTAGACGATCCCCTCGGACTTCCAGCCTCGATCGGCCCGCGAGGTTCGCTGCTGCTGTTGGTGTTCGGTCAAGATCGCGATCACGAACGCCGGGAGCGCGATGGTTCGTCGGCTCTTGCGCGTCTTGGTGTCACCGCCCTTGCGGACCGAGCGCCACACCTCGACGTGTGGCGGGAGATCCTGCGAGTGCTCGGAGCCGCACGAGCAGGTCTGGCCTTTGACCGGGTTGAGGTGCGTGTGTTTCCACTTGAGTGGACGGGCTTCCTCGGTGCGGACCCCGGTGAACAGCGACATAGCGATGTAGGCGTGGATCGGCTTGCCGCGGCTGGCACGCAGCAGCGCTTTGCCCTGATCGAGGCGCACCGCTTTACTGGGCCGGCCCTCCCTGCCTTCAGGTGGTTCGGCGAGCGCGGCCACGTTGCGGCGGACGCGGTTGCGTGATTCGGCGAACTTGATGATCCGCCGCAGTGTGAACAGGCGTCGCCGGACCGATGAGGTGGCCAGCGATTTGGCCATGACGTCTAGCCAGGCGTCGACGTCTTCGGTCGTCAGTCGTTTCAGTTTCGCCTGGCCCAGGTGTGGGATGATCCACTTCTCGGCGTGCATGCGCAGCTCGTTGACAGTGGCGGGGCCGCGGCCCCGTACCCCGTTCTTGAGGAAGTCGCGGGCGGCTTCCTCGATCGTGTACTTGTCGCCCAGCTCAATGCCGTCGTCGTGATCCTCTTTCAGCTCCTTGAGCTTGGCGCGAACCTCTTTCTGGGTGCTGCCGCGCACGCTGGGACGGTGCCGTGTGCCATCGGGTTTGGTGCCGAGCGAGATCGACCCTATGTAGCACTTGTTCTGCTCGTCCCAGTAGATCGAGCCGTCGCCTTTGCGGGCCTGCTTGCGCCCGGTGGACTTTTTCACGCTAGTCATCGGTGGCCTCCCCGACCTGGGAGGTGACCCATGCGCGGACCTGGTCGGGGTCGTAGCGCAGGTGCCTGCCGATGCGGGCGGCAGGGCTTGTTCAAGTTCCTGAAGGGTGTGGTTGGTGGCTGAGGCCCAGGATCGGGAGGGCTCGTTCGGGTTCTGCCCCGATCGCTCTGGTGGTCTTGGCGATGTTGGTGGCGCCGAGGATTTTGAGGGTGCCGATGGCGAGGTTGCGGAAGGCGGCCATGGCGCGGGGCGCGGTCCCTGCGTGGACGGTCGAGGCGTCCTCGTCGAAGGTGACGTCCCGGATGTGGTGGCTCGAATTCTCGATCCCCCACTCGCCGCGAATGAACGCGGCGATCTGGGCGGGTGTGGCCTGGTGGGCATCGAGGCTGGTGACGGCGTAATCGGTCCGGCGGGACTCGGACTTCCCGGTCTCTTTGCGGCGGCGGTGCAGCCGGATCGCGAGCTTCGCGTGGGGGAAGGCGATGCCGCCGAGCTCCTCGGCCACGGCTATGAGCTTGATCGAGCGCGACTCCCGGCGTCCGTGACCGGTCTCCGAGGCCGAGTGCGCTACCGGTACTTCGTTCCAGGGGAGAGCGCTGACCTGGGCGTAGGCGAGCGGCTGGTTCGCCTTGATCACGGCAACGTAGTGTGCTTTCTTGACCTCCACGAGCCATTTGATGTTGGCCTTGACCGAGTGGAGGGCATCGAAGGTGACCACCGTGTCGGCCAGATCGAGGGGCGCGAGCAGGGGCCCGAAGTGCTTCGTCTCATTGGTTTTCGCTCCGACCTCGACCTGTCCCAGGGTGCAGACGATGCCCTGGGTGACGACCGAGAGCAGATGCCGGTGTTTCTGGTCGAGGCGGGCTGAGCCTTTCAGTGCCTTGCCGTCCAAACTGATCGCACGCAGTGGCTTGGCCTGGCAGGTCTCGGCGGTGTCCGTTTCGGTTGTAGTGGCGGCCCGGTGCCGGTCGGCCAGGTAGGCGCCGATCGCGGCATCGAGCGCGTCGCCGTCGAGGCGTTCGAGGACACGGCCAATGGTCGCTCGCGAGGGCGAACGGCGCCAGCGCAGCAGGTGGTGGCGGATACCGATCGCGTCCAACAGGTCGGTCCGGGCGCGCTGGCCCCATTCGGCGAGTTCGTCGATGCTCTTCGCGCCCGAGACCGTCGCGCAGGCGCAGATCAGCAGGATCGCGGTCAGGGAGTACCAGCGGCCCCGCCGCGACCTCGGGTCAGGCACGGTGTCGAGGTAAGGGCGCAGGTCAGCGACACGGTCAGGGCCGAGGGGACCCAGCTTCGCGAGCACGACAGGGACCTGTGAGGATACATCGGCAGGCACGGGACACCTTCATGATCATCGGGCTTAAGACACCACAATGATCGCGAACCCCGTGCCTGCTTCGCTATGTACCCCAACCCAGTCCAACCAGGCGATACACACGAGCACGGAACTTGATCAAGCCCTGCATGTTCACAGGAGACGACGTCTTCTGGACCGCCTTCCGCAACAGCCTCGTCTACCTCGTCATCTGCCTGATCATGCAGATCGGTGGCGCGCTGCTCGTGGCCAACCTGCTCACCGCGCTCAACCGCGGCCGCGAACTGGTTAAGACGCTCTACCTGCTGCCTGCGGTCATCTCCACGGTCGCGATCTCGTTTTTGTTCCAGCGCATCTACTCGGAGAACCCCGAGGGACTGCTCAACCAGGTCCTCGGTTTTCTCGGGCTGCACGACCTGGCCCGCCCATGGCTGTCCGACATCAAGACCGTCCTGGTCGCGGTGTCGCTGCCCGAAGGCTGGCGTTTCATGGGCCTGTACATGGTGATCCTCTACGCGGCGCTCATCGCCGTGCCGCAGGAACTCGAAGAGGCCGCCAGGCTCGACGGCGCCTCGCGGTGGAAGGTCTTCACCAAAGTCCGCTTCCCCTACATCCGTCCGGTATGGATCACGACGATCATCATGGCCGCCACTTACACGCTCCGCGGTTTCGACATCCCGTTCCTGCTCACCAACGGCGGGCCGGGCCAGTCGTCCGAACTGTTGACCACCTACATGTACAAGCAGGCGTTCACCGGCACCGACTATGGATACGCGAGCGCCGTCTCGGTGTTCATCGTCGTCGAATGCCTGGTCGCCGTCGCGCTCGTCATCGGACTGTCAGGAAGGAGGGCCCGCGGATGACCACCGTCACGTCCGTACCCGTCTCCATGGAGAAGCCGAGACCCTCGCCTCGCCGTCGCCGCTCCCGTATGCACCCGTTCCGGATCGCGACCGCGATCATCGTGGCAGCGCTGGTGGTCGTGCAGGTCTACCCGCTCGCCTGGCTGTTCATGACGAGTCTGAAGACCGAGAGCGACTTCATCCACAACAACCCCTTCGCGTTGCCGAGCTCGATCTCGTTCGACAACTACGCGCGTGCCTTCAGCGTCGGCGACCTCGGCATGAACATCGTCAACAGCCTCATCGTGACACTGGGCGCGAGCGTCGCCATCGTCGTGTTCGGCATGATGGCCGCTTACGCCCTGCAAGTACTGGGCTTTCGCGGCAGCAAGGCGGTCAAGGGTCTGTTCCTGCTGGGGATCGTGGTCCCGGTGCAGATCGCCCTGGTGCCCCTGTTCATCGACTACGCCTCGATCGGCATGCTCGACACCCACCTGTCGATGATCATCCCCCTGGCCGGGTTCGCCTTCCCGCTCTCGGTCTACCTGTTCAGCTCCTTCTTCGAATACATCCCCGATTCGATCTACGAGGCCGCCTCGATCGATGGAGCGGGCCCGTACCGCGTCTTCTGGGCCATCACGATGCCGCTGTCGACCAACACGATCGTGACCGTGGTGCTGGTCAACAGCATCTTCATCTGGAACGACTTCATCTTCGGGAACACGTTCGTGCTCAGCGATGATCTCAAGACGATCCCGCTCGGGCTGCAGAACTACATCGGCGCGATGGGGAATGTGGACTGGACGGCGACTTTCGCCGCCGTATGCGTGACCATCACGCCGCTGCTGCTGGTGTTCCTCGTGTTGAACAGAGCGATGATCTACGGGCTCGAATCCGGCGCGAACAAGGGATAGAACGGCTCACTACCATGGAATGCTCTCCCCGATCGACGAATGCAGGTGCCATGAATCCAGGGACCGATCCCGACTCCGACCGTGTCCGCAGGCCGAACGGCGGCCGTTCGTCGAATGTGACCATGCGCGACGTCGCCGAACTCGCGGACGTGTCCATCGCGACGGTATCGCTGGTCGTCAACAACAAAAAACGTGAACGCATCGGTGAGGAGACTCGTGCGCGAGTCCTCGAAGCGGTCGCCGAACTCGGCTACCGGCCCAACGCGCTCGCCCAAAGCCTCGTCAGCGGGCAATCGCCGTTCATCGGCATGGTCGCCGACGCGATCGCCTCGCTGCCGTTCGCAGGCCAGATCCTCCGAGGAGCCCAGGAGGAGGCGTGGCGCAACGGCTACGTCCTCCTGGTCGCCGACACCGACCACGCTCCCGACATCACGGCCGAGGCCATCAAGATGATGATCGACCACCAGGCCGTCGGGGTGCTGTTCTCCACCTGGTACCACCGCGAAGTACAGGCGCCGCCCCTGTTGGCGTCGCTGCCGGCCGTCTTCGTCAACTGCATTCCGCAGACCCCCGAGGCCGTGTCCGTAGTGCCGGACGAGGTCCAGGGCGGCCGTCTCGCCACCGACATGCTCCTCGACCGGGGCCACACTCGCGTGGCGTTCATCAATTCCACAGAGGAGGCACCCTCGACGGTCGGACGCTTGGCAGGTTATCGGAAGGCGCTCGCCGCCCGCGGCATCGCATTCGATCCGGATCTGGTGCTGCCGATCTTCCCAGAACGAGTGGACGGATTCCAAGAGGCCGGCTACGAGGCCGGCAACGAACTGCTCGCCCGGACCGAGCGTCCCACCGCAGTGTTCTGCTACAACGACCGCGTCGCCATGGGCCTCTACGAGGCCGTGAAGGAACACGGCCTGACCATACCCGGCGATATGGCGGTGATCGGCTTCGACGACCAAGAGGTCATCGCCGCGCACCTCCGTCCGACGTTGACCACCATCGCGTTGCCCCACTACGAGATCGGCGCTCGCAGCGTCCGTGCGCTCCTCAACCGCGTCGAAGGGGCCGAGCGCGGCCACGTCCAGCGGGTCGACTGCCCCGCCGTCGTCCGAACTTCCATCTGAGCGGGTGAACCGCGAGCCGAAGGGATTCATTATGAACGATCTGCCGTCCTACCTGCGTTCCTCACCGGTGCGCAGCCGCTCCATCACCGCCGAGAACCCGACCGGAGCGAAAGGCTCCGGAGGGACGGCGGCCTCCGCGCTCGGGCCCGGGCGCAAGGGCCGCGCGTACCTGCCCCTGCCGTCGGGACAGACGCTCACCCTGGCCGAGATCGACGGCCCGGGCGTCATCCGCCATATATGGATCACCGTCCCGGAAACCACCGCCGAAGGGCCGTTCGTCCTTCGCGACCTGGTGCTTCGCGCCTACTGGGACGATGCGGACACCCCGTCGGTCGAAGCGCCGCTCGGCGACTTCTTCCTCAACGGGTTCGGCGCGCGGTCGACCGTGTACTCGCTGCCGATGACGGTCGCCCCCACCGGCGGCATGAACTGCTATCTGCCGATGCCGTTCCGGCGGGCCGCGCGGATCACCGTCGAGAGCCAGCACCCCGGCGACATCGACGCCGTCTTCTTCCAGATCGACTACTCCGAGGGCGACCCCATCGGTGATGACGTCGGCTACCTCCACGCGCAGTGGCGGCGAACCGCCACACCGCAGAAGGGCCGGGACCACGTCGTCGTCGACGGGATCTCGGGCAACGGCTCCTATGTCGGCACCTACATCGCGCTCACCGCGCTCGAACGATACTGGTGGGGTGAGGGCGAGGTCAAGTTCTACATCGACGGCGACCAGGACCTCCCCACCATCTGCGGCACGGGCCTTGAGGACTACGCCGGTGGCGCCTGGGCCTTCCAGGACGAGCTCACCGATTGGCGAGAGCCCGCCGTCCACACCTTCAGCGCGCCCTACTTCGGCTACCCGCAACGGGAGACGAACGACCGTACGCGGCGGTCCCCTTATGCGACCTCGATGCCGACCACGCACGGGCTCTACCGGTGGCACTTGCCGGACCCGATCCGATTCCATCGAGACCTGCGCGTGACACTCCAGCAGATCGGCCACGACGGCACGGCGCTGTTCGAGCGCGCCGACGACGTCTGCACCACCGCGTACTGGTACCAGTCCACACCGCACGCGAGCTTCCCGCCGTTGCCGTCGGTCGAGGAGCGGCGACCGCGATGACACCCGCGTGCACGTCCCTGCGACCGTATGACATCCCCAGCCGCCCGGCATGACGGAGGAATCGAATGCTCAAACTCGCCGACCATTGGGTCTGGGACTCCTGGTACGTCATGGACGACCATGGCCGTCACCATGTGTTCTTCCTGCGCGCCTCCCGCGCGCTGCACGATGCCGAACGGCGCCATCGTCGCGCCGCCATCGGGCACGCCGTCTCCGAGGATCTCCGCGACTGGACGTTGCTGCCCGACGCCCTGGTCCATGACGACACTCCAGCCTGGGACGACCAGGCCACCTGGACCGGTTCGGTCATTCGCGACGACGACGGCCGCTGGCGCATGTTCTACACCGGCATCGCCGCAGCCGAGGACGGCGATATCCAGCGGATCGGATCGGCCGTGTCCGACGACCTGATCACGTGGCACCGCCTCCCCGGTCCGCAAGTCGAGGCGGATCCGCGCTACTACGAGCAGTACGGCCCCGACTCGGACTGGCATCAGGAGGCGTGCCGGGACCCATGGGTGTACCGCGATCATGCCGACGGCGACTGGCACATGCTCTTCACCGCTCGCGTCAGCGGTCCCGAACCGGCCCGTGAACGCGGCGTGATAGGCCATGCCCGGTCCAAGGACCTGGAGCACTGGGAAGTGCTCCCGCCGTTGAATCGGCCGCACGCACTCGGCTTCGGCCATCTCGAGGTGCCGCAACTGCACTGGGTCGATGGGCAGCGGGTCCTGTTGTTCTGCTGCGGTGAGGCCGAGGCCTCCGACGGACGCCGCTCCCTGCGCGAAGCCGGCGACAACTACGCGGTCCCGGTCGGCGATCCGCTCAGCGGTTTCGACCTGGCCGCGGCCCGGCCGTTCGTGCACGAGAGCCTGTACGCCGCACGGCTGCACGACATCGACGGTCGGACCGTCATCATCGGCTTCCGGAACATGGAGGCCGGCGAATTCGTCGGCGAACTCATCGATCCGATTCCGGTGCGATGGGACGGGGAAGGGTTGGTGCGCGCATGATCGGCGTCATCGGTGAAGCCCTGATCGACCTGGAGGTCGCCGAAGCCGATCCGGGACGTCCCACGGCCCACCCGGGCGGCAGCCCGATGAACGTGGCGGTGACCTTGGCCCGCTTGGAAACAGAGGTGTCATTCTTGGGGCGCCTCTCCACTGACCCGTTCGGGCGGCTGCTGCGTTCGCATCTGACCCGTTCAGGCGTGGATCTGCGCTGGTCCGTGGGCGCGGCCGAACCGACGAGCCTGGCGATCGTCTCGCTCGCCCGCGACGGGGGCGCGAATTACTCCTTTCACACGCACGGCACCGCCGACTGGCAGTGGACACCCGAGGAACTGCCCGAGGTGTGCGCCTTCGACGCGGTCCATGCGGGATCGCTGGCTTTGGCGCTGGACCCGGGCGGCCCAGTCGTCGAACGGTGGCTCGCCCGGCTCGGCGAGTCGACCACGGTCAGTCTCGACCCGAACGTCAGGCCGGCCCTGCTCGGCGACCGCGATTCCTATCGAAGGCGTCTGGAGCGCTGGCTGCCTTTCAGTGACATCGTCAAAGTCTCCGACGAGGACTTGGCCTGGACCTACCCCGAGGCGGCCCCGGCCTCCTTGGCGCGCGAGTGGATCGCGGCCGGTCGCAGACTCGTGGTCGTCACCCGGGGAGGCGAGGGTTCGCTGGTGTTCTGCGGTGGCGACGAGTTCGCCGTCCCGTCCCGGCCGACGAATATGGTCGACACCGTCGGCGCCGGTGATTCCTTCAGCGGGGCCCTGCTCGACTGGCTCTCCCGCCATGGCCGACTGCGGCCCGAGGGCTTGGCGCGCCTCACCGGACCGGAAGCGCGCAGTGCCGTCGAGTTCGCCACGGCGGTGGCCGCCGTGACCTGTTCACGGGCCGGCGCCGATCCTCCACGCCGCTCCGAACTTCCCGCAGCGCTGCGATGAGGAGGCGCTTCGGCCCCCCGGTGCGCTGCCTGCTTCGGTCGGGCCACAGGGACACAGATTGCGGGCCTTGTCGCAGTATGCGGCCTCGCCCCGGGCCGCGGCCGGCTTCTGTGCGGTTCGCGGTCCGGGACGTGCGCGAGCTGGCGGTGGCTCAAGACACAGCCCCTGTTAGGTTCGGATGCTGTGGAACTCCTTGACATAGACCATGGTGGCCGCACGCTTCGCGGCGTGCTGCACCTCCCCGCGCGGGCAGGGGCGGCCCCGGCGATCGTGCTCTGCCACGGATTCGGCGGCAACCGCGCCGAATTCGGCTATTCTTTCGTCCGGCTCGCGACGCGCATGGCCGAGTGCGGCTTCGCGGCCTACCGGTTCGATTTCGCCGGCTGCGGCGATTCCGATGGCGACTTCGCCGACCTCACCGTCTCCGACCAGGTATCGCAGACCGTGGCGGTCCTCGATGCGGTGGGCGCCCATGCGGCCGTCGACGCAGCACGGATCTCGCTGCTGGGAATGAGTCTCGGCGGCCTGACGGCTTCGCTGGCCGCCGTCGAGCGACGGGTCCGTTCGCTCACGCTGTGGGCTCCGGCTGCGGCCGCCGCCGCCATGGACGAGGCGGCCGCGCGGCAACGCGCCGAGGCGATCGCCGAACACGGCTACGATGATTTCGGCGGCCTGCCCATCCATCGGCGGTTCGTCGACGACGCCGAAGGGATCGATCCGTTCACCGACGCGGCCGCGTACACCGGTCCGGTGTTCCTGGCCGTGGGATCGGACGACTTCGTGCTCGGTCCCGACCTTCTCGACCGATACCGGAGCGCCTATGGCGAGCGGCTCGATGTGCGCGTCTTCGAAGGCGTCGGCCATGGGTTCGAGACCGTGACCGCGCGTGAGCGACTCATCGGGCTCACCGAGGCGTTCGTTTCACGCCACGGCTGAAGCAGGAGGTCCCTCGCCTCTTCGCTCATCGGCGGACGGCCCCGGTCGTCTTGGTCGAGTCCGAATGAGGTGACGGGGCATTGCCCTCCGGCAGGGTATCGGCGCCTACGGCGTCGGACGCCTCGTCTGAGTGTTTCGCGATGGGAGAGCGGCGTTCCAGGGCCTGCGAGAACTTCGTCGAATGCCATGAGTGCGCGGCGGGGCGGCGATCGGAGTGCGTGCGCTTCCCTGCTGCGGTGCGCCGTGTTCTGCGGCACGGCCCGCGGTGCGGTTTTCCTCTGCGCCTCGGGCGCGGCGGTGAAGCGTTCGTGGACCGGCATGGTGCCTGCCGCGCAGGTGAAGGCGGGTGCTCGCGTGGCTCTGGTTCCCGGGAGGACACCGGAGTCCCTCGCCGGCATGGTCGGGGGGATGGGAAGGGGAAGGGGCCGGCTGCTCGGTGAACGGCAGCCGGGCCGATAGGGCGCCGCCCGGCCCTCAGGGAGCCTGCGGCGCTGTTTGCAGCGGGACGGCCGGGGGCCGTTTGCAGGTGCTCTCCACGGGCACCATGGCGCCGGTCTCCGCGGAGGTGAGCAGGGCGGTCATGGTGTCGAGCACATGGAAGGCGAGATCGCCGTTGGCACGGCACTGCTCTCCCTCGGGGGTCGCGGCGAGATCGGCGAGGCCGTAGCCGCGGGTCGAGCCGAGGTAGCCGGCATCGGGTTCCAGGATCGACCATTCGCCGTCGAGGGGACGGAGCCACACATCGCCGTGGAAACCGTTCGGGTCGGGAACGACCATCGACCCACGCTGCCCGTGGATCTCGATGTTCGCGGACCGGGTGTCCACGGCGTCGAAACTCATGACCAATGTGGATAGGGCTCCGGATTCGTGTCGGAGCACCCCGGTCGCGTGGGTGTCGATGTGGACCGGGATCGATTCGCCTTTCCGCGGTCCCGAGCCGATGACACGGGTGTCTCGGGTACGACTGGCCGCGCCGATGACGGAGGCGATCGGGCCGAGCAGCGTCACGAGGGCCGTGAGGTAGTACGGGCCCATGTCCAGCAGCGGTCCGCCGCCCGGCTGGTAGTAGAAGTCGGGGTTCGGGTGCCACCGCTCGTGCCCGGGCGTCACCATCGTGGCGGTCGCGGCGACCGGCGCGCCGATGGCGCCCTCGTCGATGGCCTTGCGGGCGGTCTGCACGCCGGTCCCCAGGACGGTGTCCGGGGCACACCCGACCGGCACACCCGCCGCGCGGCCCGCCTCCACGATGGCGAGGGCGTCCTCCAGGTCGGCCGCGAGCGGCTTCTCGTTGTAGACGCCCTTGCCCGCGGCGATCGCTTTGAGCGCTATCTCGGCGTGCGCGGCGGGGACGGTGAGATTGAGGACGAGATCGACCTCGGGGTCGGCGAGGAGCTCGTCGACGCTGAGCGCCCGGATTCCATGTCCCGCTGCGGCTCTGGCGCGTGCCCGGTCGAGGTCGGCGACGGCGACGAGGCGCACCGCATCCAAATGCTCGAATGTGGACATGTAGGCGCTGGAGATCGATCCGATCCCCACGATCCCCACCCTCAACGGCTGGCCCATAGTATGCCTCTTTCGATGATGGTGCGGACGTTCGCGTCGGCGAGGACGTTCATGTCGTGGCCGGGGGTCGCCACGAAGATGCGGCCCTCGCCCCAGTGTCGGGTCCAGACGGCCGGGCAGGTGAGCGGCCGATGCCAGGGGTCGAAGTCGCGCGCGGGAATCGTCGTGGTCGCGAGCACGTCGTTGTATTCGTCGGAGAGGACCCAGTACTGCTCGGTGTCGAGTTCGAAGTCCTCGATGCCGGCGACGATCGGATGGTCGGCCTTCTCGGGGACGATCGCGATCGTGTGGCGCACGAAGCAGTCGCTCTCATCGCCGGTCAGCTGGTCTCGTGGCGCCTTCGCCGGGTGGGTGGCGAACTGTCCGCCGATGAGCTGGAGGTAATCCGAGCTGTCGCGGTAGGAATCGGCGATGCCGCCGTGCCATCCGGCCATGCCGGTGCCGTGCTCGATCGCGGCGATGAGCCCGTCGAGTTCGTCTTTGTCGATCTTGTTCATGGTGTTGGTCTGGACGATGACGTCGACCGTGGCCATGTACCCGGTGTCGGAGTACACGGCGGAGGATTCCTCGACACGGACCTCGTAGCCGTTCTCGGTCAGGAAGGGGATGAACGAGTCGGTCGCTTCGACCGGCCAGTGGCCGTCCCAACCGCCGCGCATGATGAGCGCGCGTTTGGTCGCTGATGCTGACATGTGCTGCCAATACTCCAAAAGTTGCGCAAGTTCCGCGCCGATTGACGCGCCGAACTTCATTATTACCAATGTAAATACCGCTTATCAAGTGCAAATATTCAGCGAAGTTGCGCAACTTTAAAGAGTTTCGCTAGGCTCGCGCCATGCGGAACGGCAAACGGATGACTCTCGCCGATGTGGCCGAGCGGGCCGGCACGACGGTGCCGACGGCCTCGAAGGTCCTCGGCGGGCGATCGGACGTCTCCTCCGAGACCCGTGCCCGGGTCATGCGCGCGGTGACCGAACTCGGTTACCGCGGACGCTCGGGCCGGGGACCGGTGCCGCGCGGCGACTCTCCCGCTCTTGTGGACCTCGTGCTCAGCGGCGTCGAGGGCGCGTGGGCGAATCGGGCGCTCAGCGGTGTCGAGCACGCCGCTTCCGCAGCGGGGGTCGACATCGTCGTCTCCGTCGCGCGCAAGCCGGACGAGGGTTGGCTGACTCGGCTGCTGGAGCGGAAACTGCGCGGTGCGGTCCTGGCGTTGGTCGACGTCACGGCCGAACAGTTCGCCATGCTCGACGCGGCGCAGGTGCCGGTGGTGCTGCTCGACCCGGTGACCCAGCCTCCGAAGACGGTGGCGAGTGTCGGCGCCTCGAACTGGGCGGGCGGCCACGCGGCCGCCGAGCATCTCCTCTCGCTGGGCCATCGGCGCTTCGCCGTGATCGGCGGGGACCCCCGCCATCTCTACACTCGGGCCCGCATCGACGGATTCCGCTCCGCCGTGATCCCGGCGGGGGCCGAGCTCCCCGAGAACCAGATCGTCCACACCGGATGGTGCCGCGCCGACTCCTCCAAGGCGGCGATCGCGTTGCTCGCCGCCGCAGCACCGCCGACGGCGATCTTCGCGTGCACCGACGCGGTGGCGGCCGGGGTGTACGACGCGGCCGAATCGTTGGGACTGCGCATCCCCGGAGATGTCAGCGTCGTCGGCTTCGACGACTTGCCCGAGGCCGCATGGCTCCGACCTGCGCTCACCACCCTCCATCAGCCCATCGTGGAGATGGGCGAGGCCGCACTGCGGATGCTGCTGCGCATCATGGCCGATCCACCGCCCGTCGCGCTGCGTGAGGAGCTCGCTACTCGGCTCGTCGTCCGTGAGTCCACCGCTCACTTGAAGGCCTGAGGGGCGCCGCGACGTCGGTGAACGCCGAGGCCGGGGACGCTGTGAAGTGTTCGCGGGGAGCGGGCTCGTGAAGCGAGCCTCGCGATCCGACCGCGAATTCCAGCGGGGGTGGCGCTCTGTTCGCTGCGATGGCGCCCGGGTTCGCCGTGCTGCTCGACCGGACGCGGGCCGGGTGCGGCGCCTATGCCTCCGGTCGGCTGACGAAAGTTTCGGAATTTCCCCGGCGCGGATCGTCCCGCTTGGCGCTTCGAGCGGGGCGCGTCCGCTGAGGAACAGAGGAGTCGAAACCGGTGGTTCGGAGCTGAACCCGTGCCCATCGGGAGTCCGGCGCCGATCCCGTACTTTGATATCGCTGCCTGCGAAAACTGTCGCCGAGTGCCTCGATCGCGGGCCTTCTCGCCCGTGTCTTCCCTCGCGCTCCCCGCGGCGGATGCGCTGCCATTTCATAACGCAGGGTGTTGTAGGGGTTGCTCGGGTGATTTTATTGACATCACTGAGCGGTGTGGTTAAGATCTTGAAACTATCGGTAAACCCCTCGAAACTTTCGATAAGTGTGGCAGTGTGATCGCGCGCATGAAGTGTCGAGGAGGCAATGCAGGTAACGACCTCAAGGGAGACGGACATGTCAGATATTTTCGGGCGAAAGCCCTTCGGAATGACTCGTCGCGGAGTCATCGGAGCCTCTATTGCCGCCTCCAGTGTGTTCGCACTCGCGTCATGTGGCGACGACGGCGGCGGCGAGGTCGACATCGACAGCCAGTCGAAGGGGGCGATGGACGGTTTCGCCGCGGACACGCAGTTCACGGCGACGGAGGCGTTCACCTTGTCGCTCCTGTGGACGGAATGGCCTGAAGTCCCGATCAAGGACTCGTGGAAATTTTTCACCGAGATCGAAAAGCGCACGAATGTGAAGTTCGAACTCACGACCATCCCATTCAGCGACGCGGAGGAGAAGCGGAGTCTTCTGGTCAGTGCCGGTGACGCCCCCACCGTCATCCCGCTGATCTACACGGGGGACGAGACCTCATTCGTCTCCTCGGGCGCGATCCTCCCGATCAGCGACTACGTGGAGCACATGCCGAACTTCCAGAAATACGTGGAAGAGTGGGACCTCACGGACATGATCGACAACCTGAAGCAGGCCGACGGCAAGTACTACATGCTGCCGGGCCTCCAAGAGGTGTCGGTGCCCGTCTTCACGCTCATCATCCGCAAGGACGTCTTCGACGACGTCGGCGCGGGTGTTCCCGAGACTTGGGACGAGGTGCGTGAAGCACTCGTCAAGATCAAGGAGCGGTACCCCGACTCCAAGCCCCTCGCCGATGGATTCGAGGCGCAGTCGCTGCTGAACTACGCCTCGCACGCATTCGGAGCGCAGGCCGGCTGGGGCTTCGGCACCGGCATGATGGACGACGGCTCCGGCGGCCTCCAGTACACGGCCGTGTCCGCGGAGTACAAGGAGATGGTCGAGTTCTTCCGCGGTCTCGTGGCGGACGGCCTGGTCGACACGGACTCCTTCACCGCGTCGAACGACGGCAGCGGCGGCGGGGAGGTCTCGGAGAAGTTCGCGAACGAGACCGTGTTCGCGGCCTCCGGATCGGCCGGGACGGCCATCGAGTTCGTGCAGGCCTTGAACGAGACGGTCGGCGAGGGCAACTTCGAGGTCCTCCAGATCGCTCCGCCCGGCGGCCCGGCGGGTCAGGTGGTCGAGCCGCGGAACTTCTGGAACGGGTTCATGTTGAACTCCGAGGTCGCCGAATCCGAGCACTTCCTCGCCACTTTGCAGTTCCTCGACTGGCTCTACTACAACCCCGAGGCGCGCGAGCTCATCCGATGGGGCGTGCTCGACGAGACCTACACCAAGGACGCCGACGGCACGATCGAACTCAAACCGGAATTCTCCCTCAACGCCTACAACCTCAACCCGGACGGGGAGACGGACATCCAAGAGGACTTCGGCTGGTCGAATCCCGTGTTCGCCGATTCGACCGAGTCGCGCACCCTCAAGGAGTCGTACAACACGCCGACCTTCGTGGAATACATCGACTCCGTGCTCTCCTCGCGCACGCCGCGCGACCCGAACCCGCCGGCGCCGCTCGACGAGATGGAACTGGAACGGGCATCGCTCCTGGCCACGCCGCTCAAGGACACGGTCGACACGAACACGCTGCGGTTCATCATGGGTCAGCGGGACATCGCCGAGTGGGACGACTACGTGGCCGAGCTCGAAGCCCAGGGCCTGGCCGATTATGTCGATCTGCTCAACGGCGCACGCGAGCGCTTCGAGGAGGAGAACTCCTGATCCGCCCCTCGGGGCGGCGCCGCCGCCCCGACGCGGACGGGAGGAAGTGCCCATGCCTCTCACACAAGACGAGCAGTCCCCCCGATCAGTCGAACGCGAAGCGAACGGGGACACCGCGCCGCGCAGCACCCCCACCACGGCGCCGACGGTACGGCGCCGAAAGCAGAGGCAGACCTGGCGGCAGGCTTTCCGGCGGGACTGGCAGCTCTACAGCCTCGCCCTGCTCCCGCTGATCTTCTTCGCGATCTTCAAGTACGGTCCCATGGTCGGGAACATCATCGCCTTTCGGAGGTTCCGGCCGGGAGGGAGCATCTTCGGGGACGAGTGGGTCGGCCTGCGCTACATCGAGATGTTCATCAACGACCCCACGTTCTGGCAGGTGTTCGCGAACACGGCGATCCTCGGCGGATTGACTCTCGTGATCGGCTTCCCGCTCCCGATCGTGCTCGCGCTCATGCTGAACGAGGTGCGGAAGAAGCACTTCAAGAAAGTCGTGCAGTCGATCTCCTACCTGCCGCACTTCCTCTCCGTCGTCATCGTCGTCGGCATGCTGATGCAGCTGCTGTCGCTACAGGGGACGGTCAACCAGATCATCGAGTCGTTCGGCGGCGAAGGCATCCCGTTCCTCCAGCGACCCGAATGGTTCCGCACCGTGTACGTCGGTTCCGAGATATGGCAGACCGTCGGCTGGGGGACGATCCTCTACCTCGCTGCACTCACCACGGTCGACGACTCCCTGTACGAGGCATCGAAGATCGACGGGGCGGGCCGATGGCGGCAGACGTGGCACGTCACCCTCCCGGGCATCCGTCCGATGATGATCACACTCTTGATCCTCAACATCGGGATGTTCCTCAACGTCGGCTTCGAGAAGGTGCTGCTGCTGTACAACCCTCTGACATATGAGACGGCCGACGTCATCTCGACGTACCTCTATCGGGTCGGCCTGGTGTCGAACAATCTCAGTTATGCGGCGGCGATCGGCCTGTTCCAGGCGCTGATCGGCCTCGTGATGGTGCTTTCCGCGAACCTGCTCTCGCGGCGGATGGTTGGGACGAGCCTGTGGTGACCGACATGATCGCGAAGGAACCGACGAAGCCGGCGGGCGACCGCCGACGCAAGACGAAGGAATCGACCGGCAGGCGCGTGTTCGGCGTCGTCAACGCGACCGCCCTGGTGCTGCTGTGCGTGGTCATGCTGTACCCGTTCATCACGGTGCTCGCCCAGTCGTTCAGCTCGGCGGGGGCGATCAAGGCCGGCCAGGTGAGTTTCTGGCCCGTGGGCTTCAACATCGACACCTACAAGGCCGTGATGTCCAACGGCACGTTCTGGCGCAATTACGGCAACACCGTGCTGTACACCACCGTGGGGACGACGATCGCCATGGTCCTCACCACGACCTACGCGTACGTGCTGTCCAAGAAGCACCTCAAGGGCCGGAACGCCCTCATCGGGATCGCCGTGTTCACGATGTTCTTCAACGGCGGCATCGTGCCGAACTACGTGCTCATCTCTGCGCTCGGGATGAAGAACACCATGTGGGCGATCGTGCTCCCCGGTGCGATCTCGGTGTTCAACCTCCTGGTCATGAAGTCGTTCTTCGAGAACCTGCCCAAGGAACTCGAGGAGGCCGCGATGATCGACGGGCTGAACTGGTACGGCATCTTCGCGCGGATCGTGCTGCCCTTGTCGAAGGCGGTCGTCGCCACGATGGTGCTCTTCTACTCGGTCGTATTTTGGAACGACTGGTTCGCCGCGTTCCTCTACCTGGACAAGAGCGAGCTGTTCCCCATCACGTTGTTCATCAGGAACCTCATCGCGGGGGCCTCCACCTCGGCTTCCGAAGGGGCCGCGGCCGCGGGGACGACGACCGCACTGGTCTCCTCGAACATCCAGGCGGTGACGATGATCCTCACCGTCATCCCCATCCTGTGCGTCTATCCCTTCGTGCAGCGCTATTTCGTCTCGGGCATCATGCTGGGTTCGGTCAAGGGATGATGGGCAGGGACGTGCACCATGCGGACACGTCCCGGCCGCCACACGAAAGGAGCCGTCCGCTCATGAGCACTGACACCGCGCTCCCCGAGGCGGGCCCGAGCCGGGGCCTTCCGGCCGGGACCGCGCAGGGGAGGGGCGGCCGGGTCCCGAGGTCCCCGGCGCGGACCGGCCGGGCGAACGGCGTGCCGAACACCGGGCCGGTGGGGCCCGCCCTCTGGGCGCATGGGTCCGCATCCCCGAGAAGAACGGAACCGCGTCCCCTGCTCGCCCACCGACGCGTATCGCTCGAAGTGGGCACGTCGTGAGCGCGGAGCACGCCGATGAGATCGGCCGAGGGGTAC
>JAJYSW010000030.1 GCA_021793335.1 Actinomycetes bacterium | reverse complement strand
GACACGTTGCCCTGCCAGCCGGCTCCCCAGTCGTTGACGACCGTGATCTGGGCGGTGCAGTCCCCTTCGGCCGGCTCGGTGGTCGGATCGTCCGGCTCGGTGGTCGGGTCCTCGGGTGTGGTCGTCGGGTCTCCGGGGGCGTCGCCGAAGACGCCGGCGCGTTCGGCGGTGTTGCCGATCCCGTACTGGCTGTTGAAGACCCGTTCGCCCCAGCCGGTCATCTGATTCGGATCGAAGCCCAGCACCTGGTCGAGGTTCTCGGCTCCGCCACCGTTGCCCGAGTAGGACCAGGCGATCCAGCCGATGCCGCGGGCCTCGGCCTCGGCCTGGATGGTCTCCCAGGCCACGGGGCCGCCGAAGTGCTCATCGCCGTACTCGCCGACGATCAGCGGCAGGTTCATCGCCTCGAAGGCGTCGAAGTAGTCGATCACGGCCTGTGCGGAGTCGTAGACCTCGTACATGTGGACCGAGAAGACGGTGTTGGCGTCCACGTCGGCTGCGAAGACATCGGGCGCGTTGGTGCGCATGATGCCCTCCCAGTCCTGGCCCCAGTTCGGGGCGTCGACGACGAGCGTGTGCTCGAAGCCGGCCGAGCGCATCTCCTGGATGGCGTCCTTGGTGGCGTCGATCCACTGTGTGGCGTTCTGGTTGCCGATCGGCTCGTTGCCGATGTTGATCAGGACGTACGCTTCCTGGCCGTCCAGGACGCTCTTGATGCTCTTCCAGTACTCGACGGCCTGGTCGAGCGTCGCCGCCGCGCCCTCTTCCCCGTAACCGGTGGTGTCGTGGGCTTCCAGGACGCAGATGAGCTGGTTCGCCTTGCATTCTTCGATGATGTCGGCGACCCGGGATGCCGGGCTCGGCCCCCACTGTTGGCCCGAGCCGAGGACGACTCGAACAGTGTTGGCGCCCAGATCGCTGAGCTCGCTGTAGCTTTCGAACTCGCCCTCGTACCACACGTCGGGGTGCGAGGAGCCGCGCATGACGAACGGGGCGCCGCTCGCATCGATCAGCTGGGTGCCGTCGACGGAGAAGCCGTCCGGGGTCTGCGCGTTGGCCGGCAGCAGCGTCCAGGCTCCTGCGGCGGCGACGGCGAACGCGGTCGCAGCGGCGAGCAGCCATTTGCGCAGCGGTCGCCCGCTCGGGGCCGTTTCGGCCCGGGGGTTGGTTGTACTCATGGAAATCCTTCGATTTGAGGTGAATCGGTTAATGCCGATCCCAATATAGGGAAACACAAATATTCCTAGGTATCAATACCAGGGCATTCGGATTCTGTGGCCGACCCCGCTGCTCGCGAGCGGTGCCACCGGGGCGAGGGGTCGTTCGGTGAATTACGATGCCGGCGGTCTCGTGTTGTGGTCGATATCCTGGTGAAGGGCGTTTTCATGCGGTGGCGGCGGAGCTCTGCCGCTCTGGTGGCGCTGCCCCATGCGGGTGGCTCGGCCTTTCGTCGGGTCGTTCCCGAGGGGCTTCCGAATCGGGTGATGCGACTTGATACCGCATGCGGGCGGGTATGTCCACAGCGCTCATGTGCCAGCGATTCCTGAACCGGTTTGTCAGGTGATGTAAATCATAATATGGCGATCGATCGCCCTGGTGGCGGCTTCCTTGGGCGGAAAAATCCCAGCATACGGGCCATTACCGAGTGTGTTCGGCGGCGTGATTCGCGCTACCCGAAATTGATCACAATTGCTACGATGGTGCCCGTCTTCCTAGAGGCACAACAGAAACCCTCCAAACCATCCAACTTCTCCGATCCCGCCTCTTGTGGATCGAGTCGGCGAATCGCATCCCCTTTTTGTCGTTGGCCCAATTATTTGGGAGCGCTATCAGTGTCGATCGCTCTTCCCGGTCCGGCGACCGATCCGGCACTCGGTCCGATGTGACTCCTCCTAACTGAAGGTGAGTATGCGAGCAAGTCCGACAGCCGTGCGCCTGCTGGGGCCCATAGGGGCCGTCCGCGACGGCCAGGAGATCCACTTGGGCCCCGCACGTGAACGCGAATGCCTCGCCGCGCTGGTCCTGCGGCGCGGAGCCCCCGCATTGGTCGACCAATTGATCGAAGACCTCTGGGGCGCGGAGCCGCCCGTGAGCGCCGTCAATGTCGTCCACACCTACGTCAGCCGCCTGCGCGGCCGCCTCGTCGCCGCCGAATCGGGGGACCGGACGCTGGTGCGGTCCCTGCATCCGGGATACGCGATCTCCCACGCGGACATCGAACTGGACATCGACGAATTCGAATCCGACCGGCGCACCGGCATGGCCGCCCTGTGGGCCGGGCACATCGACCAGGCGCGCGACGCCATGCGTCGCGCACTCGAACGCTGGTCCAGCAGCACCGCCCTGCACGGGGCGACCGGGCCGCTGGCCTCGCGCGAACGCCAGCGCCTGGCCGAACTCCACCTGGATGTCCTCGAACACTTCATCGCGCTGCGCATGCACGGCGGCGAGCACCTCGACACCATCGCCGACCTGGCCACACTGGTCGGCGAACACCCCTTCCGCGAGCGATTGTGGATGCTGTTCATGCTCGCGCTGGTGATCGCCGACCGTCGCGGCGAAGCCCTGATGGCCTACCACGATCTCCGCCGCTGCCTCCAGAGCGACCTTGGCATCAACCCCTCCCAGCGAGTCCAGCGGCTGTTCGGCGACCTGCTCTCCGACAAGCCGCCCACCGAAGTATGGGACGTCCACTTCCAATTGACCGTGCAACATCGATGAATCGAGAAAGGGAAGCGATGCGAACGCACCTGATGGCACCCGCCCCACGAACCGACGGCGATGCCGACCTCGCAGTCTCGCAGCTGTGCCTGGGCACCATGTTCTTCGGCACCGACATCGGACGCGACGAGGCATTCCGGATACTCGACCGCTACGCCGAAGCCGGCGGGAACCTGCTCGACACCGCCAACTGCTACGCGTTCTGGGCCGAGGGCGGCACCGGAACGGAGAGCGAGACGCTCATCGGCCGGTGGCTGGCCGACCGCGGCATGACCGGGCGCATGCAGGTGGCCACCAAGGTCGGCTCGGGCCCGGCCCGCCCGGACGAGTCATACCACGGCGGCAACCGGGAAGGGCTGTCCGCCAAGCGCATCCGAGAACAGTTCGACATGAGTCGCGAGCGGCTCGGAGTCGAGCGCGTCGACCTGTACTACGCGCACGCCGACGACCGCTCCACCGACCAGGTCGAGACCGTCGAGGCATTCGCCGAGCTGGTCGCCGAGGGCTCGGTGGGCGCGCTGGCCGCCAGCAACCACACCACCTGGCGGCTGGACCGGGCCAGGGCGATCGCCGCCGCCCGCGGCCTGCCCGCCTACCGGGCGATCCAACAGCGCCACACCTACCTCTATCCGCGGCCGTTGGCGGTCCCGGCCCCCGACTCGATCCAGCTTCCGGCCACCGATGAGCTGCTCGACTACGTCGCCGCCGAGAACCTGACGCTCTTCGCCTACTCGCCGCTGTCGGGAGGCGTGTTCGACCGCGAGGACCGCCGCCCGCCCGGCGCCCCGGTCGACTACGACCACGGCGGCTCGCAAGAGCGCATCGCGACGCTGCGCCGGGTCGCGGAAGAACTCGGGGCGACCCCCGGACAGCTGGCCCTCGCCTGGCTGATCGCCCGCGGCCCGAACGTCGTCCCGATCCTGGGCGTCAGCTCGGTCGCGCAGCTCGACGAAGCCCTCGGTTCCTTGAGGATCGAGATCGACGAACCGACGCTGTCCCGTTTGAACACCGCTTGATCGAAAGAGAGCTCGTGATCACGGAGCGTGATTCAGGCGGGCTCTAGGTTCGGTCGAGTCCGGCTCCAGCGCCGCCGCTTACGGTGGGTCACGTGATACCCACCAGCGCAGTGCCATCGGGGCCGGGCCGACGCCTCCGGGTGAGCCTCGTCGTTCCCTGCTACAACGCATCGGAGACCATCGGGGACTGCCTGGAGGCGATCGGCGCCCAGACGCGCCCCGCCGACGAGGTCATCGTCGTCGACGACGCCAGCGACGACGACACCGCCGCCATCGTCGCAGCGCACGCGTGCACCCTCCTCACCCAGGAACGCAACCGAGGCCCCTCGGCGGCCCGCAACGCCGGGATCGCCGCCGCGAATGGCGAGGTCCTGTTCTTCGTCGACGCCGACGTCGCGCTGCGGCCCGACGCCGTCGAACGGGCCCTCGCGCTTCTGGAAGGGGACCCGGGACTCGACATCGTGCACGGCACCTACGAGCCGCGACCGTTGCGAGGCCGCGGCACGGTCGAGCGCTACCTGATCGGACGCGAGGCCCACTGGCGCCACCGCTGCGCCGGCGAGGCCGGCACGGTCGTATTCGCCGTCGCGGCGGTCCGGTCCCGGGTCTTCGAGCGGTTCGGCCTCCTCGACGAAAGCCTGCGCGACTGCGAGGACGTGGAGTACTCCACCCGCCTGGCTCGCCGCGCCAGGATCGTGATCACCGAGGCCGTCGCCGGACACCACGACGCGGGAGGCACCCTGCGCGCGGCCCTGGCCACCCAGTGGCGGCGATCGGTGCCACTGGCCCGTCTGGCCGCGGCCCGCCCCGGCGTCCGGCTCGAACGCATCAACCGGCTGCGCTCGCTCCTGGCCGCGGCCGCCGCTCCCGTCGCCGCAGCGGCCACGCCGTGGTTCTGGCCGGCGGCTCCGATCGCACTCCTGGCCGCCGCACTCGCCCTCGTCTTCGACGCGGACCTGCTGCGGAGCCTCGTCCGCGGTCACGGCGCTCGCTCACTGGCGCCGTTCGCCGCCGTCCACCTGTGCTTCCTGGTCGTGCTCGCCGCCGGCATCGCCGTCGGCATCGCGGCCGTGCCCTATACCCGCGTCTTCTCGCGGACCCCATCAGAACGGAACGCCGACTATGCGACTCATTGACATCGACGAAGCAGAGCAACTCTCCCTCAAGGAGGTGCAGCGGCTCTACCGCGCCCACGTCAACTCCAGCCAAGTCTCGCTGATGACCTCCTTCGGCTTCGGCCGCGAACTGGTCGACCACGCCGAAGGCTGCTACCTGCACCTCAAAGACGGCCGCCGCATCACCGACCTGACCGGCGGCGTCGGCGTGCTCAACCACGGCCACAACCACCCGCGCATCCTCGAAGTCCGACGCCGCTTCGCCGAGCAGCGGCGCATGGAGGTCCACAAGACCTACTTCTCGCCCTACCTGGCCGCCCTGAGCCACAACATCGCTCAGGTCCTCCCCGGGGACCTCGACCACGCCTTCTTCCCCAACTCCGGCGCCGAAGCGATCGAAGGCGCGATCAAATGCGCCTATAAGTACCACCGCGGCAAGCGCGGCACCGTCCTCCGCGCGACCTCGGCCTTCCACGGCAAACTCCTGGGATCGGGCGGACTGACCGGCGCGCGGGACCACGGTTTCCGCTTCCCGACCATCCCGGGCATCGCCGACTTCGAATACGACGACCTGGATTCGGTGCGCAAGGCCGTCGCCGCCCACCGCGGCGACGTCTACGCCCTGCTGATCGAACCGTTCAGCGCCTCGACGATGCGGCAGTGCTCCGAGGAGTTCCTGCTGGGCCTGCGGGCGCTGTGCGACCAAGAGGACATCGTCCTGATCTTCGACGAGATCTACACCGGCTGGGGCAAGACCGGCAGCATGTTCCACTTCACCCGCTACGAGGGCCTGGTTCCCGATATCGTGTGCACCTCCAAGGCGCTCGGCGGCGGCAAGTCCTCCATCTCCGGGTTCGTGGTGCGGGAACCGGTCTACCGCAGGGCCTACGACAACCTTGGCGACGCGCTGCTCCAGACCACCAGCACCACCTACTACGGTTTCGGCGAGGAGAACGCCACCGCCGTGGAGGCGATCCGCATCGTCGTCGAGGACGACTACCCGGCCCGAGCCCGCGAGTTCGAGCGGATTCTCGCGCCCGGTCTGGAGCGCATCGCCAAGGCGTTCCCCGAGGAGGTCGCCGACGTACGCGGCTCGGGCGCACTGTGGGGCCTCTTCCTCAAAGGCAACCCCGGCCTGGCCGAGTCGCTGCTCAAACTCGTGCCCGGCGGCCTGGCCAAGGACCCCGGGTTCCGCCACAAGCTGCTGTCCTCGGCCTTCCTCCAGGCCATGTACGAGGATCACGGCATCTACCTGTACTACACCCTCAACGGCGAGCACCCGGTCGTGATCGGACCGCCGCTCGTGACGCCCCACGAGGAACTCCACCGCTGCCTGGAGGCGATCGAGCAGACCCTGTCGATCGGCATCGGGAAACTGGTGCGCCGCTTCATCAAGCAGAAAGTGAGCCACCTATGGTGACCGCCCTGCCTTCACCGGTCCTGGTGACCGGCGCCGCCGGCGTCCTCGGTTCGAGCCTGACCGCCCGCCTGCTCCGGGAGGGGGCCGAAGTGGTCGCCTTCGACCGCCGCGGCGTCCCGCCGACCGACCGCCTCCGCGCCGTCACCGGCGACGTCCGCGACCGCGCCGCGCTCGCCGAGGCCGCCTCCGACTGCCGCGCCATCGTCCACTGCGCCTCGGCGCTGCCGTCCTACCCCAAGGCCGAGATCCGCTCGATCACCGTGGGCGGGGCCGAATCGGTGCTGGAGGCGGCCGCGTCCGCCCGCGTCGACCGGCTCGTCCATATCTCATCGACCGCGGTCTACGGCCTGCCCGAACGCGTTCCCACCCCCGAGGACCACCCGCACGAGCCGGTCGACTCCTACAGTGCCGCCAAGGCCGAGGCCGAACGCGCCGTCGCGGCCCGAGCCTCCGATCGATGCACCGCTATCGTGCGGCCCAAGACCTTCCTCGGGCCCGGCCGCCTGGGCCTGTTCGGGATGCTGTTCGAATGGGCCGAGGAGGGACGGGACTTCCCGATCATCGGCCGCGGCGACGTCCGCATCCAGATGCTCGACCTCGACGATCTGGTCGAGGCGGTCGCGGCCGTCATGGCCGCGCCCGACGAGATCGCCGCCGACGCCTACAACATCGGCGCGGCCGACTTCGCCACGTTCCGTGAGGACTTCCAGGCCGTCCTGGACGAGGCCGGGCACGGCCGCCGCGTCCGCTCCCTGCCGACCGGCCCGGCCGTGGCCGCGCTGCGGGCGGCCTCGGCCTTGGGGCTGTCCCCGGTCTACGACAGGCTGGTCCGCAAACTCAAAGCCGACTCCTACGTAGACATATCGAAGGCGCGCGAACGCCTCGGCTTCGCGCCCCGCCACTCCAACCGCGAGGCCGTCCTGCGCACCTACCGTTGGTGGCGTTCACGGCCGCAGTCCGATCCCGACTCGGCCGGGGCCACCTCGGCCGATCGCTGGAAGCAGGGGCTGCTCGCGGGCGCGAAGATCTGCTTCCCCGCCCGAGCCAAGGCAACCGCCCAAGGAAGAGGCCATGACCAGCATCAAGACCGAAGCACCCTCACCGGTCGCGGCCGGACCGGAACGGCCTAGCCGACCCCGGGGCGCCGGAGCCGCACTCGCACTGCTGCGTCCGGTCCAGTGGGTCAAGAACCTCGCCGTCGCCCTGCCGTTGATCGACCCGCGAGTGTGGAACGGCACGGCCTGGGGCGAACTCGCCCTGGCCGTCGCGGCCTTCACCGCCGCCTCGGCGATGGTGTACGCCGTCAACGACATCGCCGACCGTGAACACGACCGCCATCACCCGAGTAAACGGCACCGGCCCGTCGCTTCCGGCGCGGTCGCCGTCCCGCGCGCGATCGCCCTGGCCGTCGCGTGCGCCGCCTTGGCGGTCGCCGCCGTGGCCGCCTCCCCGGTCCTGGCCGTGCCCCTCGCGGTGTATACGGCCGTCAACTTCGCCTACAGTCGCAAGCTCCGCGAGATTCCCGTGCTCGAACTGTTCAGCGTCGCCGCCGGTTTCCCGCTGCGCGCCGTCGCCGGCTATCTCGCTCTGGGGAGCGCTCCCTCCGGTCTGGTCGTCCTATCGGTCCTGTTCGCTTCGCTCCTGCTGGTCCTCGGCAAACGCCGGCGAGAACTGGTCGTCGCCGGGACCTCGCACCGCGAGGCCCTCTCGGGCTACACTCCGGCGCTGATCGACCAGTACGTCTCGATCGCCGCCGGTCTCGCCACCGCCACGTTCCTGCTGTTCGCCCTCCACGGCCCCGGTTCCCCCGGCGACGCCGGTCCGCTGCCGCTGCTGGCCGTCCCGCTGCTGGTCGCGGGCCTGTTCCGCTACCTCCAGCTCCTCGCCGTGCGCGGCGGCGACGGCGACCCCACCCGCATCCTGTTGCGCGACCCGGCCCTGGTGGCGGTCGCGGCCGTCTGCGCGGTGCTCGTCGGCGTCTACATCGCGAGCGACCAGACCCTGTGGACCGGAGGACTGTGAGCCGTGACCGCGATCCGTGAACCCGGCCCCGCGCCCGCGCCCGCGACCGACTCACCGCGGCGCCGCTGGTGCTGGGGCACCCGCCTCGTCGTCGCCGCGGCGACGGCATGGTCGGCGTTCCTGCTCGCCCACCTGCTGCTGACCGGCGAAGTCTGGTGGTGGTCGATCGTGGAGTTGATCCCGCCGATTGCCCTGGCCGTCCCCCCGATCGTCCTGGCCCTCGCCGCGATCGGGGCCGCCCGGGGCGTACGCTGGCGCGTCGAATTGATCGCCGCCGCGACCGCGGTCATCGTCGCCCCCATGCTCGGGATCAACCCCGCCGCGCTCCTCGCCGACGGCGGGGCCGCCGAGGCCGACCTCTCGGTCTACTCCTGGAACACCGATTACTGGCACACCGAGGGCGGGGACACTCCCGAGGCGTTCTACGACCACCTGCTCGCCCAGGACGTCGACGTCTATCTGCTCCAGGAGTATCTGACCGGCATCGACTGGGTCGAGCCGATCGACGACGAGGCGGCCCTGCGCGCCCACTTCGCGGGCTGGCACATCGCCATCGCCAGCGAACTGGTGACCGTCTCCCGGTACCCCATCGTCGAGCAGCGTGCCCTCGACACCACCGGGCTGATCGGACCGGACGATCCGGGCGCACCGGTCGAGGACGACTGGGATGCCTATTGGACCACCAAGATCCTCCGCACCGACGTCGACGTCGACGGCCGGATCGTATCCCTCTACAATGTCCACTTCTCGGTTCCGGTGCCCACTTTCGGTCCCAGCCCGCTCGACGGCGAATTCTGGGACAGCGTGCGCGGCCAGTACCAGCGCCGCGCCGCCCAGGTCGAGGTCCTCGTCGAGGACCTGGCCGCCAACCCGCACCCGGTGCTGGTGGCCGGGGATTTCAACTCGACCTCGCTCAGCGGCGCCGTCACCGCGCTGCGAGCCCGACTGGACTGCCCCGACCCCGACGGCGAACCCTTCCCGGTCAGCTGGCCCCGGATCCGCTTCGGGCTCCCCGCGCTCTGGCGGCTCGACTGGGCCTGCGCCGGAGGCGGCGCGACCGTAGCCGACTATCGCTTCGCCGCCTCGGCGGGGCTGTCCGACCACGACGCCCAGCACATCCACCTGAATTTGGAGGACCGGTGAACGAACGGTTCGACGCCTGTATCGTGCTCAACTACTACGCCCCCTACACCAGCGGTCTCACCCGCGTCGCCCGCGACGTCGCCGAATCGCTGGCCGAGCGGGGCCGCCGCGTGGCCGTCGTCGCCTCCAGGCACGATCCGGCGCTGCCCCGCCGCGAGAAGCTCGACGGCGTGCACGTCTTCCGTTCCCGTGTGGCCGCCCGCATCGGCCGCGGCGTCATCAGCCCCGAGTTCATCGGCCTGGCCGGCCGCGTGGCACGGCACTCGGCCGTGGTCAACCTGCATCTGCCGATGCTGGAGGCCGGTCCGGTGGCCCGCGCGGCCGGAGGGACGCCGATCGTGTGCCACCACCACGACGACGTATGGCTGCCCGGCGGGCTCCTCGCGGCAGCCCAGATCGCGGTCGTCGAACGCTCGGTGGCGGCGGCGGTACGCCGCAGCACCGGCGTAGTCGTATCCAATCTCGACCACGCCCAAGGGTCGCGGCACTGGCCCTCGATGCAGCGCAGGGACGTCCATGAGATCCCACCGCCGTGCCGTCTGCGCGAGGCCGGGCGGCCCTCCTTTCGGGATGGTGCTGGCCCGCATATCGGGTTCCTGGGGCGCATGGCCCCTGAGAAAGGACTCCACCACCTGGTGGCGGCGTTCGGACACTGGCCCGATCCGGACGCGCGCCTGCTGCTGGCGGGCGAGGAATCCGGTGTCGCCGGTGGCGGCGTCGCCGCCGAGCTGCGCCGCCTGGCCGCCGGCGATGACCGGATTCGCTTCCTCGGACGCCTCGACGAGTCCGAGTTCGGCGATTTCCACGCCTCGATCGACGCCTTCGCGCTGCCGTCGGTCGCCGAGGAGTCCTTCGGGATCACCCAGACCGAGGCCATGATGGCGGGAGTGCCGGTCGTCGCCAGCGACCTGCCCGGCATGCGGATACCGGTGCGGACCACCGGCTTCGGCGAACTGGTCCCGGCCGCAGAGCCGAGCGCTCTGGCCGCGGCGCTGCAACGCGTGTGCCGTTGGGACGCCGAGCGCCGTGCCGAGGGAGCGGCGGCGGCCCGGGCCTCCTACTCCATGGAGTCCACCTTGGATCGATATGCCGAGGTCCTCGACCGGGCGGCCGACCGCGCCGTCCACAGGTAGACCGCCAGCGCCGCCGCCACCTCGCCGACGGTCGCCACCACCCTGCTGGTGACGGCCACCGCTCCGGCCAGCGGCAGCGGCATCACCAGCGCCAGCGCGGCCATCAGGATGCCCTCGCGGACGCCCAGCCCGTCAGGGACGACCAGGACCAGCGACCCGACGACCAGCGCGAGCCCGAACAGGCCGACGGTCAACATGTACGACTCGAACGGGTCGGCCCCCGCCGTGATCGCCAAGGCCCACAAGTGGTGCCCGGTGACGATCCACGAGGCGGTCTGGAAGAGCAGCGCCCGCCGGATCGCCCGGGACCCGTAGTGCAGCTCCACCGGTGGGCGCCGCAACAGCCCGGCCGCCAGCCGCATCGCGACGTCGACCAGACGTGGACGCGCGAACAGTACGAGCGCGGGCACCGAGGCCACGGCCACCCAGACCCATCCCTCCCCGAACGCGATCGGGGCGGCCAGCAGCCCCACCAGCATCCCGGTGGCGACCATGACGACGATGTTGAGGAAGTACACGCCGGTCATGCGCGAGGCCGGAATGCCGGCGCCCGAGCCCATCCGCAGACTGACCAGCAGCGTCCACAACCGCCCCGGCAGGTACTTGACCAGCATCCCGGTGAAGTAGATCTTCGCCGCCGAGGGCAGCGGCACCCGGGTCTCGCCCCCGTCGGCCAGCGCATGCCACGACAGCATGCCCAGGGCCAGGCCGAACAGGTTGATCACCGCTGCGACGCCGATCAACGGCAGGTTCTCGACCTCGGCGAACTCGGCGACGCCGCTCCAGTCCTGGCCGCGCACGGCCGACCAGATCGCGACGGCCACCGCGACCACCACCGCCGCGCCCGAGAGCCGCCACAGCGCCCGGCGCACCCGCGTCCACCGGCCGCTCATGACCGCGCCGTCCACGCCGCCGGGCGCAGCGCCCCGGCCGCACTCGCCAGCCCGGCCGTGGCCACGTACAGCAGATGCAGACCGAAGACCGCGACCGCCCAACCCGCGCCGCGAGCCGCCGCCGCCCGCAGCAGTCCCGCGTTGGCCATGGCGAAGACCGCCGCCGCCCCGACCGGGACGGCGGCCAGGAACGGCGACCACAGCACCAGCGGCAGCCCCGCGGCCACCGCTGCGCACGAGAACACCGTGGCCGCCCCGAAGGAACCGGTGCCGACCGCGCGGCCGGGCCCGGGGGAGCGGCGGGCGCGGGCCAGCAGCTCGGCGAACCGCAGGGACCGCCGCCACTGTTCGATGAGCATCCCGCCGAGCGTGTCGACGTCATCGTGCCGGGCGCGGACCCCCGGATCGGTGCGGACGGTCCAGCGCGCGGGCAGTCGCGCGCCGAAATCCACGTCCTCGCCGTCGCGCAGCGCCTCGTCGAAACCGCCGGCCTCGGCGAATGCCTCGGCGCGGATCGCGGTGAGCGCGAACAGCGTGGCCGAGCCCGGGCCGGCGCCGCGGGTGCGCCAATGGTGCTCGTAGAGGGTCTTGTACCGCTCGACGGGGCCGTCGTCGATCAGCGGCTCGGCGGCGTAGACGCCCTGGACCGCAGCGGTGCCGGGATCGGCTTCGAGCGCGGTCGAGGCGTGTTCGAGCGCGCCGGGCTCCAAGGCGAGATCGGCGTCGAGGAAGAACAGCACCTCGCCCACGGCGTGCGCGGCCCCCAGGTTCCGCGCCGCCGCCGGGCCCCGGTTCGGACGTTGCCTGATCACCCGGCAGTCGAACTCGGCCGCGATCGCGGCCGAGTCGTCGGCGCTCGCGTCGTCGACCACGATCACCTCGCCGGGCGCGGCGGTCTGCGCGAACACCGATGCCAGGCACAGCCGCAGCGTCTTGGCCGCGTTGTGACAGGGGATGATGACCGACCATTGCGTGAGCGGTGTGGACATGCCACGATCCTGGCGCGGCGACCTGAAGGCGACCCATATTCGGGCTGAACCGCGGTCGAGCCGGGCCGCCCGGCTCAGCCGCCCACGGGACCGGTGGAGCCGCGCGGCGACAGCTGCGCGGGCGGGCACCGCACCGAGAGCGCCGGGCGCTCGCCCACCGCGTGTGTGCCGTCGATGAAGGACAGCAGCGTCTGCGCGGCCTTGGCGCCGTATGCGGGGATATCGCGGCTGAACGCCGTGAGCGAGGGGTGCGTGAACCGGCACAGCGGCGAATCGTCCCAGGCCACGACGGACAACTGTTCGGGCACCGACAGTCCCAGCTCGTGCGCCACGCCGAGTCCCGAGATGGCCATGACGTCGTTGTCGTAGATCACGGCGGTGGGCCGTTCGGGCTGGGTGAGCAGCCGCCTCGTGAGACGCGCGCCCTGTTCACCGGAATAGTCGCTGTGGACGGTCTCGAAGGACGTGAAGTCCAGGCTGCCGGCGGCCTCGGCGAACGCGGTATCGCGAATGGTGGTGTGCAGCAGTCGGGGCAGCCCGGCCACGCGCGCCACTCGCCGGTGCCCGAGCGCGTACAGGTATTCGAGCGCCTCACGGCACGGCTGGGCGTCGTCGTGCCACACCGACGGCAGGCGGCGTCCCTCGACGGGGCCGCCGACGGCCACCGCCGGGAGCCCCAGCCGCGCGACCGCGTCGAGACGCCGGTCGTCGGCGCCCACATCGCACAGCAGCACGCCGTCGACCCGCCGCTCGGCCCACCAGCGCCGGTAGACTTCGAGCTCTTCGTCGACCGAACCGACGATCTGGAGCGTCAGACCGAGCGAACCGGCCGACAGCGTCGCCTCGATGCCGCTGATGAGCTCCATGAAGTACGGCTCGATGCCGAGCGTGCGGGCCGTGCGGCGCAATGCGATGCCGACGGCCTGAGCCGAGGAGACCGACAGCGAGCGCGCTGCTCGGTTGGGCACGAACCCCATCTCGGCGGCGATGCCCAGAATCCGCTCCCTCGTCGCCGCCGAGACGCCCGGCCGCCCATTGAGCGCGTAAGAGACCGCACCCTTCGATACCCCCGCCGCCTTGGCGATGTCGGCGATGGTCGTGCGTCTGCTCATGTCGTCCCTTCGTCGCCGGCCCCGGTCAGGGTCCGATCGCCGCCCAGTGATCCTCGTCCACTTCGCGAAGCGGGGGCGGCGCGATATCGCGGTCCCCGTCCGGTTCGAGCGCTTCGAGTTCGGTGGGCGCGTCGGACCACTTGCGGTGCAGCTGCGGCACCGATGCCAGCAGGTTCCGCGAATACGGATGCCGCGGATCGCCGAACACCTTGCCGGTCGCCCCCATCTCCACCACCGCTCCGTGCCGCATGATGATGACCCGCTCGCTGATGTAGTTCGCAAGGGACAGATCATGAGTGATGAACAGCACGCCCAAGCCGCGCTGCTTGAGACCGCCGAGCAGGTTGAGCACGTCGATCCTGGTCGACGCGTCCAGCATGCTGATGATCTCGTCGGCCACCAGGACTTCGATGTCGAGCAGCAGCGCCCGCGCGATGAGCATCCGCTGGAGCTGCCCGCCGCTGAGCTGATGCGGGTACTTCCGCAGCACCGCACCGGGATCGAGCCCCACCGACAGTAGTGTCCGCTCGACTTTACCGTCCCATTCGGAACGTTTCGATTCGGGGAAGAACGATTCCCGGACCGTCTCCAGGACCCGGTCGGCCTTGAAGATCGGGTTATAGCTGCTGAAGGGGTCTTGGAACACGCCTTGGACGCGGCGGTAGTACGCCTTGCGCCGGGAGTGCCGCGCAGCGGTGATGTCCTCGCCGTTCAAGCGGATGGAGCCGTTGGTGACCGAGATCAGCTGGAGCACCATCTTCCCGATGGTGGTCTTCCCGCTGCCGGACTCGCCCACCACCGAGAGCACCTCGCCGGGAGCGATGGCGAAGCTGACGTCCCGCACGGCGGTCAGCCGCTTCGAGCCGAGCGCGCCGACCCGATAGGACTTCCAGACGTTCTCGAGTTCGAGCATGTCAGTTCGTCACCTTCCAGCACGAGGCCACGTGGTCGTCGGCGATCCGGACCACCGGAGGGTCCTCGGCGCAGCGCCGGTCCGCGAGCGGGCACCGCTCGCGGAAGCGGCATCCGCTCGGCGGGTTCAACAGCTGCGGCGGTCTGCCCGGAATGCTCTTGAGCCGCTTGTCCCCGTATTCGAGCCCCACCTCCGGCAGGGCCCCGATCAGCGCCTGCGTATAAGGGTGCCGCGGCGATCCGACGATGGTCTCGGCCGGAGCCTTCTCGACCACCTGGCCCGCGTACATGATCATGATCGTGTCGGCGATCTGGTAGACCAGCGACAGGTCGTGGGTCACCACGATCATGCTCTTGACGAAGCCCAGGTCGCGGAACCGCACGAGCGTCTCGGCGACGGCCTTCTGGTTCGACACGTCGAGCGCCGAGGTGACCTCGTCGGCGATGAGCAGGCTCGGGTCCAGCAGCGTCGAGAGCACCATGACCACCCGCTGTTTCATGCCCCCGGACAGCTCGATCGGGTAGTTGTCGAGCACCTTCTCCGAAAGCCCCACCAGTTCGAGGCGGCGCACCAGCTCCGGCCGCAACTGCCGGTAGGACCGGCCCTTGGCGCGCAGCAGGTCCGCGGTCAGCTTCCCGATCTTGCGGGTGGGGTTCAGCGCGCTCATCGAGTACTGCGGGATGATCGACACGTCGGTGTACCGGCGCCGGTTCATCGCGCGGTCGTCGCCGATGGGCAGCTCCAGGGCGTCGAGCACCGCGGTGCCGCCGACGTGGCGCATGCGCTCGTCGAGCCTGATCAGGCTCTTGCCGAGCGTGGTCTTGCCGCAGCCGGATTCGCCGGCGAGCCCCATGATCTCGCCGTCTTCGAGCTCGAATGAGACTCCGTCGAGGGCGCGGACGTCGCCGCGCATGGTGCGGTAGTGCACGCGGAGGTCCTCTACACGCAGTGCCATGGCCGTGCCTCCCATGGTGTCGCGTCGAATGTTTCCAAAGCCACGGCTACATCTCCCTCAGCTTGGGGTTGAAGACCTCGTCGAGGCCGACGTTGGTGATGTACAGCGAGCCGACGATCGCGGTGATCGCCATCCCCGGCGGGACGAACCACCACCACAGTCCGAGGTGGAGCGAGCTCCATGCCATGGACTGCTGCATCATGGTGCCCAAGGAGACGGCGTCGGTCGGGCCCAGGCCGATGAAGTCGAGCATGGCGGCGAACAGGATCGCGCCGCCGAACAGCAGGATCACCGTCATCAGCAGGTAGGAGGCCATGTTCGGCATGATCTCCTTGAGGATGATCTGCGGGGCGCGCTTGCCGGTCAGTCTCGCCAGGTCCACGTAGTCGCGGTTGCGCAGCGTGAGCGATTGGGCTCGGACCGCGCGGGCCACCCATGGCCAGGAGAACAGCCCGATGATGATTCCCTGGGCGATCACGCCGCGCACCTCCAGATACGAGCTGATGACGATGAGGACGGCGAGCGCCGGGAGGACGAGGACGACGTTGGTGAGCATGTTGAGCAGCTCGTCGACGATGCCCCCGCGGTAGCCGGCGGTGAAGCCGACGCTCAGCCCGATCACGAAGGCGATGCCGCCGCCGAGGCCGCCGACCACGTAGGACGAGCGCAGGCCGTGCACGAACTGCGCGAACACGTCCTGCCCGAAGTAAGTGGTGCCCAGCCAGTACTCGCCCGAGGGCGCCGTGGACTTGGGTCCGATGTACTCATTGGGGTCCGCGGAGACGAAGAAGGGGCCGAACACGCCGAGCAGCAGGAGCGCTGTCACGACCGTGAGGCCGATGACGACCTTCGGGTTGCGCAGCGCGAAGTACAGGTGCTCGCCGCGTTCGCCGATCACCTCGGCGTCGGGGGTGATGCCGGCGGTCATGATTGGCCTCCTTCGAGTCCGAGGCGGGTGCGAGGGTCGACCAGGACGTAGACGACGTCGGCCAGGAAGTTGAAGACCAGCACGCCGATCACGATGAACAGCAGGATGCCCTGAAGCAGGAAGAAGTCCTGGCTGTTGATGGCGTTGAGCATCAGGGACCCGAGGCCGGGATAGGCGAAGACCACTTCGGTGACCAGGGCACCGCCGACCACGACGCCGAGCTGGAGCGCCAGGCCGCTGATCTGGGGCAGCATCGCGTTGCGGAACGCGTAGCGGCGCACCAGCCGCTGCGGCGCGCCGAGCGACCGGAGGTAGTTCGAGTAATCGGATTCGAGTTCGTAGATCACCAGGTTCCGCATCCCGATCGCCCAGCCGCCGAGTGCGACGACGAACAGCGACAGGAAGGGCAGGAACCAGTGATGGATGAGGTTGAGGACGAAGGTCCAGCTGAGCGTCGGCGTGAGCGCGAGGCTGTAGCCGGCGGCGACGGGGAACCAGCCCAGGATGATGCCGCCCAGCCAGGCCAGCAGGATCGCCAGCCACATGTACGGCACGGCCGTGAACAGGTACCCGATCGGCAGCAGCGTGTTGTCGAGCCACTTATTGCGGGCGGCCATGGCTCCCAGCCCGTTGCCGACGAACCAGCTGAGGATGATCGAGGGCAGCAGCAGCGCCAGCGTATACGGCAGCGCGTCCATGACGACGCTGGAGACCGAGGCGGGGAACGCGTAGATGCTCACGCCCAGATCGCCTTGGAGCAGCGCGGTCCAGTAGTTGAGGTACTGCTGCCACAGTGGCACGTCGAAGCCGAACAGGTTCTCGAAGTAGGTGCGCAGCGCCTGGGAGGACTCGGGGTTGGCCACCGAGTGGCGGCTGAGCATGCGCGAGACCGGGTCCCCCGGCATGAGGCGGGGGATGGCGAAGTTGATGGTGACGGCGATGAAGAAGGTGATGCCGTAGAGGAGAAGCTTGCGCCGGAAATAACGGCCCATGATCGTTCCTTGTGGTCGGGTGGGGGCCGGCGGAGGGCCGGCCCCCGGGCCGCTGCTAGGCGAGCTCGATCTCGGTGAACATGTGGATCGCGCCCAGTCGCCACATCTCGTTCCAGGTGCACGGGTAGGCATCGGGTGCGTCGTCGGCCTCGGAGGGCCAGTTGGTCCACACCGCGTTGCTGGCCTGCGCCCAGACGCCGTTGTACCAGATCGGGATGGCCGGCATCTCTTCGAGCGAGATCCGCTGGAGTTCGGAGAGGATCTCCTGGAAGCGAGGGTCGTCGGACGCGGTGGCGGCGAGTTCCTGCGTCAGCTCCCAGCCCTCTTCGCTCTCCCAGCGCGAGAAGTTCGCGTCATGCTGCTCGGGGTTGACCGGCAGCTGGAACAGGTATCGGTAGTGCGTCCACGGCGAGTGGCTCACCCCGCTCCAGTTGTTGAGGATCATCTCGTAGTCGCCGGTGGTGCGGGCGTCGTCGAGGGCTCCGGCGTCGATGAACTCCTCGGTGACGTTGATGCCGACGTCGCGCAGGTCGTTGGCGATGGAGCGGGCGGCCTCCTCCCAGTCGGTCCAGCCGGCGGGGACCTGGAGCTTCAGTTGGATCGACTCGCCGTCGGGGGTCTCACGGAAGCCGTCGCCGTCGGTGTCGACGTAGCCGGCGGCCTCCAGCATGGTCACGGCCTGGGACGGCTCGAACTGGAAGCCGTGCTCGGCGAGGACCGACTGGTCGAAGTAGCGCTCCCATATCGGCAGGAGGCCGGTGGGGCTGGCCTCGGCGACGATGTTGCCGTAGACGGTGTCGACGATCTCGCCGGGGCTGATGGCCACGGCCATGGCGCGGCGGAACGCCGGGTCGTCGAGCGGCTTGATCGTGGTGTTGGGCACGAGCATGGCCGTGTTCGCCGGCAGCATGTACGGCGGGCCGTCGAAGTAGGTGCTGAGCGTCGGCTGGCCTTCCATGAGGTCGGCGATGCCCGGCAGGAAGTTGTTCGACAGGTCGAGCTCGCCTTGCATCAGCATGTTGAGGGTGACCTCGTTGCTGGTGTTGACGATGTCGACGATGAAGGTCGGCTGGACTTCGAGGCCGAGGTGCTCGGTGGCCCACCAGTCGTCGCGCTTGACCCAGGCGATGCGGTCCTGGGCGTGGCTGTGGACGGTGTAGGGCCCCGAGGCCACCGGGTTCTCGTTGGATCCGGTGAGGAGCTCGTCCTCGGAGTATTCGGAGAAGACGTGTTCGGGCACGATCACGTTGGCGTAGAGGAAGTTGTCCCATTCCTGGTGTCGCGCTTCGCTGAAGTCGACCCGGACGTTCAGATCGTCGATGACCTCGACCGATTCGACCCAGTTCCAGATGTTGTGGTATGGGACGGATGGGATCTGGCCGACTTCGAGCGTGAACTTGACGTCGGCGGCGGTCAGCTGCTTGCCGTCGTTCCATTTGATGCCGCTGCGGAGCTTGAGTTCGTAGACCAGGTCCGCGGTCCATTCGCCGGACTCGGCCAGCCACGGGGTCAGTTTGGCCGCGTCCGGGTCGAACAGGAAGAGGGGCTCGTAGGCCAGGCCGTTGAGGCCGGTCGCCTGGCCGGGCGTGATCGGGTTCCAGTCACTGGGCGGTTCCCAGGCCGCCCCGGTGGTGTAGAGGGTCTCGTTGCGTGGGAATTCGCTGATGGCGAGGTCCCCGGGGGCCTCTGACTCGCCGTCGTCGGTGCATGCCGTGGCGGTGGCCGCGACTGCGGCGCCCGCCATGATGGCGATGACGTTTCGCCTGTTCGTCATGGTCTGCTCAACTTTCGCATTGAGGGGATGGTCGGCGCCCGGTTCGAAGGATGCGCCTGTGTTCTGGAGGGGTCCAGGGGTGTGACGCGAGGCATCTTAACCGGGTCAGTGAGGCTACTGAACCATGAGCGTTTTTCAATGTCAAGGGGGCGCGGAGTCCGGGCTGGGGGAGCGGTCCCCCGAGCGGGGCTCCATGCGGACCGTATATCACGTGTATGCCCAGGTGGAAGCCGGTTTTTCTACAGGGGTCGCGGGTCGGTTCGTTGCAATATGGTCACGGTGCCACTCCGTTATTGACGCAAGCGGGCGCGGCCGATAGATTCTGTGGACTTACCCGGTTAAGCATCAATCGGGACATCCCTGCCGGTGAACGGAGCGAGCGCATCGTGAAGTCCACGAGCGAGCGCAGCGATACGCTTGCGCCCGTGCAGAAGG
>JAJYSW010000306.1 GCA_021793335.1 Actinomycetes bacterium | reverse complement strand
CCGTCGAAGCGATCGACCCCGACCTGATCCTGTGCCCTTTCCTGAAGCACCGGGTCCCCGGTGATGTATGGCGACGGTGGACCACCGTCATCGTCCACCCCGGTCCGGTCGGCGACCGCGGACCCTCCTCCCTCGACCACGCCATCCTCGACCGGCGCCCCCGCTGGGGCGTCACCGCACTGTCCGCGGTCGAGGAGATGGACGCGGGGCCGATCTGGGCCACCGCCGCCTTCGATCTGCCCCCGGCGATCGCCAAGAGCGCCCTCTACAACAGCCTGGTCTCCGACGCGGCCATGACCTGCGTCGCCGAAACCGTCCGCAAGGTCGCCGCCGGCGAGGGGCCCGTCCCGGTGGCCGAGGCTCCGCACGAGATCCCCGGCACCGCTGAACTGCCCCTACTGCGCCGCGCCTCCTTCGAACTCGACTGGCGCGCCCCCGCAGCCGAGAACGCCCGCCGCATCGCCGCCGCCGACGGAGCCCCCGGAGCCCCGGCCGACCTGGGCGGCGAACGCTACTGTCTATTCGACGCGGCAGCCGTCGACGAAGAACACGGCGCCGCCCCCGGGACCATCGTCGGCCGCAACTTCGAGTCGATCGCCATCGCCTGCGGCCAAGGCACCCTGTGGGTCGGCTACGCCGCCCGCCTCACCGCCAAACGAGGCCCCAAACTTCCCGCCGCGATGGTCGTCGACGCCTCGGCCGCGCCATTCCTGCCGGTCCCCGAGACCCTCGCCGAGTCGAGCTACCGCCGCGAAGGCGACATCGGCTACCTCGCCATCCGCTCCTACAACGGCGCCATGCACACCGAGCAGTGCCGCCGTCTGACCACGGCCGTCGAGAAGGCCCTCACCGAGGACACCCGGATACTCGTCCTCACCGGAACCGAGCACGCCTTCTCCAACGGCATCCACCTCGGCGTCATCGACGCCGCCGCCGACCCCGCCGCCGAAGCATGGGCGAACATCGCCGCCATCGACGACCTGTGCATCGCCATCGCCTCGGCCGAACAGCTCACGATGGCCGCCATCACCGCCGGCGCCGGAGCCGGCGGCGTCATGACCGCCCTGTGCGCCGACGTCACCGTCGCCCGCGACGGCGTCGTCCTCAATCCGTACTACGACATGGGCATCTTCGGCTCCGAACTGCACACCCTGACGGTGACCGGACGCGTCGGGCCCGAACGCGCCGCCGCGCTCCTGGGCGACAAGCTCCCGATATCGGCCGCGGAAGCCGCCCGCATCGGCCTGATCACGGCCGTCGGCCCCCGTGAATGGTCCGAGTTCCGGCAGTGGCTGACCGCCGTCGCCATCGGCCACAGCGAACCGGTCACCCGCAGCCGAATGATCGTGGCCAAGGAGCGGCGCCGCGCCGAGGCCAGGCCCCTGTCCTATTACCGGACGATCGAGCTGGCCGAGATGGCTCGCGACCTCTTCGACGACCGACACGGCTTCGCGGCCGAACGGCGCGCTTTCCTGCGCAAATCCACCCCGGCCGCCACGCCCGAGAAACTCCGCTTCACGTGAGCGCGCGGACGCCGCCAGGCGGCGTCCGCGAACTCGTTGACAGGCCGGTCCAGACCTGGTGAACTGGCTAGATGTTCGAAGAAGGACAATATTTCGCGCCGGTCAACACCGACGCAGACGGCACGGTCGTCGTGGAACTGGGTGAGAACCACCCGGGATTCGCCGACACCGAATACCGCGAACGGCGCAACGCCCTCGCGGCACTCGCATTGGACTGGGAGCCGGGGGAACCGGTACCCACGGCTTCTTACACCGATGAAGAACACGAGGTATGGCGGCTGGTCAGTGCGGAACTGGCCGTCAAACACCGCGAACTGGCCGCACGCGAGTACCTGGAGGGCACCGAGCGCCTCGCCCTGCCCGCCGACCGCATCCCCCAGCTCACCGAAGTCTCCGAGTCCCTGGAACCGCTCACCGGCTTCAGCTACCGGCCCGCCGCCGGACTGGTGCCCCTGCGCGACTTCTACGGCGTGCTCGACGACGGGCGGTTCTACTCGACGCAGTACATCAGGCACCACTCGGTGCCGTTCTACACCCCCGAGCCGGACGTCGTCCACGAGGTCATCGGCCACGCGAACGCGCTGGCCTCGCCCCGGTTCGCCGCGCTCTACCGCGCCGCGGGCGAGGCGGCCCGCCGGGTCCACTCCGAGGAGGCGCTCGAATTCGTCTCCCGCGTCTTCTGGTTCACGCTCGAATTCGGGGTCATGAGCGAGCGCGACGGCCTCAAGGCCTACGGTGCGGGAATCCTGTCCTCGTACGGCGAGATCGACGAGTTCCGGGGCATGACGATCCTGCCGCTCGACCTGGTCGCCATGGGCACGATCGAGTACGACATCACCCAATACCAGGACAAGCTGTTCGATGCCGGCTCGATGGACCGGCTCGAAGACGTGGTGGGGGAGTTCTGGTCCACCTGCGATGACGATTCGATCGAGCGGCTCAAGGCCGAGGCGACCGCTTCGCCGCGTCGGCACGACGCTCATCGGCGTCCTTGAGCGCGTGGCGCACCGCGTACCGGATGGTCCAATAGAGGATGTAGACGCCGACCGCGTACACGAACAGAGCGAAGAAGCCTCCCATGCACCCGAGCGTACCGGCCCGGCTCAGTACAGCTGTTTCTCGTACTGGGCGCCGTAGTACTCGGTGAGCGCTTCGAGGGTCTCGGTGACCGGCTGCGTCTCGGTGACCATCTGCGCGTGCGAGGGGAGGGCCTCGGGAGTCCAGGTCTCTGGATTCCAGATCTCCGAACGCATGGACGCTTTGCCGCAGTGGAAGAAGATCGTCTCGATCTCGACCACGAGCGCGAGGATCGGTTTGTGGCCCTTGACGACCATGTCGTCGAAGAACGGCGCGTCCGACACCACGCGGGCGCGGCCGTTGATCCGCAGCGTCTCTCTGCGCCCGGGCACGATCGACAGCAGCCCGACATGCGGGTTGGACAGCACATTGCGGTAGCCGTCGACGCGTCTGTTGCCCTTGCGTTCGGGCACGGCGATCGTGGTGTCGTCGAGGACGTGGACGATCCCGCCGGGATCGCCCTTCGGGGAGGCGTCGCAGTTGCCCTCGGCGTCGGCGGTGGCGATCACGCAATACGGCGAGACCGCCAGCCACTGCCGGTCCCGCGGATGCAGCCTGGGACGCTCCTTGCGGGCGGCACGGGGGTTGACCTCGCCGACGATCTCCCGCAGCTTCGCCGGATCGGTCACTTCGGTCCACTGGTGAGCATCGGCGGCGTTCATCGGGGTTCCTTCACGACACGGGGCATGAGGACTCGATACTACTCCACCGCGTGGCAAGCCCTTGCCGCCGTGATGGGGCAGCACTGTCCGCGCCCGCCGTCCTGTCCCGGTACGGAGCGGCCCTCGGCCATTCCGAGGCTGCCCCGGCCGTGCCCCGGCGGCACTGCGAGCGGTGGCATGTCCACGTGATGAAACCGGGTTCCCATTCCACGACGCCTCCCACTACCCTGGGGGGCGTGTCCGCATCGAACGATTTCCTCCAGACCCTCAGCCGCCGTGTCGTGATCGCCGACGGAGGCATG
>JAJYSW010000305.1 GCA_021793335.1 Actinomycetes bacterium | reverse complement strand
GGCTGAGCCCGACCGATGTCGAAGACGCCTTCGGCGACTACACCGCGCTCGTCGACTCCCTGCGGCTCGCATAGTAGGCCGCTCCCTTTCACCGGCGGCCGCCGGAGGCCGGGCGGCGCTCACGCCCGGCCACGAGCCCGGAGCGCCGGGCCGCGGCACGAAGCGGCTAAGCTCTCCCCCGCGAGGCGGACCGAGCACCCGAGCATGCGACCGGCGATGCCGGACGAACGGCACTCTGAAGGGAACCAGGCGATGAGCCGAACCGATTCCGACCGCACCTTCGCCTACGTGGAAAGCGTTAGCCCCGGCAGTGGGCGGCTCGCTCCCAGAGCCGTGCCGTCCTCCGACGCGCGCGTCCTCAGTCTCGACGGCGACTGGCGATTCCGGCTCGCGGCCGGAGTGCACGACACCACCGCGGGCTTCGAGCGACCCGACCACGACGACGGGCACTGGGAGAGGCTCACGGTGCCCTCGTGCTGGCAGATGACCGGCGTGCCGGACCGGCCACGGCTGGGAGCGCCGGCGTACACCAACACCGTCTACCCCTTCCCCGTGGACCCGCCGCGCGTTCCCGATGCCAACCCCACCGGCGAGTACCGGCGCGCCTTCACCCTCCCCGCCGAGTGGCCCTCGACCGGCCGCACGGTCCTGCGCTTCGAGGGCGTCGACTCCTGCTTCGCGGTATGGCTCAACGGGGTGCGGCTCGGCGACGGCAAGGGCAGCCGCCTGCCCACCGAGTTCGACGCCACCGAGCACCTCCGCGAAGGCGAGAACACGATCGCCGTCCGCGTCCACCAGTGGTCGGCCGCCTCCTACCTCGAAGACCAGGACATGTGGTGGCTGTCGGGCATCTTCCGCTCCGTCGCCGTGCTGCACCGCCCCGAGGGCGGCATCGCCGACCTGTTCGCGCACGCCGACTACGACCACCGCACCGGCCTGGGCACCTTGCGCATCGACGCCATCGGCGATGACGGCGCCGTCATCGAAGGCCGAGTGACCGTCCCCGAGCTCGGCATCGACGTCGCCGTCGGCGAGAGCGCCACCGTCGCGGTCGAGCCGTGGACGGCCGAGACGCCGCGCCTGTACGACGCCGGGATCGCCACCGTGAGCGAACGTGCGGCGCTGCGCATCGGTTTTCGCACCGTCGTCGTCGAAGACGGCCTCCTCAAGGTCAACGGAAGGCCGATCCTGCTGCGCGGCGTCAACCGCCACGAGTGGGACCCCGACCACGGGCGCACCCTGAGCGTCGAGACCATGCGCCGCGACCTCGAACTGATGAAGCGGCACAACATCAACGCGGTGCGCACCAGCCACTACCCGCCCGACCGGCGCTTCCTCGACCTGTGCGACGAGCTCGGCATGTGGGTCGTCGACGAATGCGACCTGGAGACCCACGGGTTCGTCCACGTCGGTTGGCGCGGCAATCCCTCGGATGAACCGCAGTGGCGCGAGGCCTACCTCGACCGCATGCGCCGCATGGTCGAGCGCGATAAGAACCACGCCAGCGTCATCATGTGGTCGCTGGGCAACGAGAGCCACACCGGCGAGAACCTTCGGGCCATGTCCGCGTGGACCAAGGAGCGCGATCCGAGCCGGCCCATCCACTACGAGGGCGACTGGGACTCGGGCTATGTCGACGTCTACAGCCGCATGTACGCCGACCATGCCGAGACCGACCGCATCGGCCAGGGCACCGAGGACCCCACCGAGGACCCCGCGCTCGACGAACACCGGCGCGGCATCCCGTTCATCCTGTGCGAGTACGCGCACGCCATGGGCAACGGCCCGGGCGGGTTGAGCGAATACCAGCGCCTGTTCGAGCAGCATCCGCGCTGCCAGGGCGGGTTCGTGTGGGAGTGGATCGACCACGGTATCCGGCAGCGCTCCGAGGACGGGCGCGAGTTCTTCGCCTACGGCGGGGACTTCGGCGAGCCGCTCCATGACGCCAACTTCGTCACCGACGGCCTGGTCTTCCCCGACCGGACGCCGTCGCCGGGCCTGATCGAATACAAGAAGGTGATCGAGCCGGTCGCGATCACGATCGAGCCGGCTTCGGCGACGGTGAGCGTGAGCAGCGGTTATGACTTCATCGACACTGCGCACCTGCGTTTCGGGTGGACGCTGGAGGATGAGGGCGAGGCCGTGGGCGCGGGCGAGCTCGACGTGCCGACCGTCCCGGCCGGAGGCGCGGTGTTCGCGGCCTGGCCGCCGGCGCTGCGCGAGGCGATCGCGAAGCCGGCGACGGGCGAGCGGTGGCTGACGGTCACCGCGACGCTGGCCGAGGACCGGCCGTGGGCCGAGGCCGGGCATGCGATCGCCTGGGGCCAGGAGCGGCTCGCGGCCGCCGAGACGGCCGCGACGGTGGTCTCGGGCATCGCCCCGACCGTCGAGGCCGACGCGATCCGGCTCGGCCCGGGCGTCTTCGAGGCCCACCACGGGCACCTGGTCTCGTTCGGGGGAATCGAGCTCGAAGGGCCGCGCCTGGATCTGTGGCGGGCGCCGACCGATAACGACCGTCTCGGCTGGCCGGGCATCGCCGAACGCTGGCGAGCGGCAGGTCTGCACCGCTTGGAGCACAAGGTGCTCGACGTGATCGTGGGCGAAGCGGCGCTCACCGTTGTCACACGGGTGGCCGCGGCGGCGACCGACGCCGCGATGCGCGCGGTCTATCACTGGCGCTCGGCGGCCGAGGCGTCCCGGCGGCTGTGGTTGACCGTCGAGGTCTCGCCTGAAGGCGAGTGGGACTTTCCGCTGCCGCGACTCGGACTTCGTGCATCGTTGCCGAGATATATCAATCAAGTCACTTGGTTCGGTGGTGGACCCGGCGAAGCCTACGCCGACACCCGGGCCGCCACCCGCGTCGGCCGCTACAGCGCCACAGTCGCCCGGATGCAGACGCCGTACGTCTTCCCGCAGGAGAACGGCTCCCGCACCGACGTCCGCTGGGCGCGACTGACCGGCTCAGGCGGCACGGGCCTCGCAGTGCTCGGCGCTCCGCTTTTCGCCTTGACGGCGCGGCCGTGGACCTCCGAGGACCTCGACGCGGCGAGGCACCCCACGGATCTGGTCGAAGGCGACCGGACCCACGTCAACCTCGACGCGGCCCTCCATGGCATCGGCACGGCCTCGTGCGGGCCGGGCGTGCTGCCGCAGCACCGCCTGCAGGCCGCGCCGACCGCGTTCACCCTCGGGTTCGAGACCCTCGAACGATGAGCGGCGGCGTCGTGGAGGCGCTCTGCGGCAGGGCATGGGCGGGAGGGCGCGTTCCCTCCCGGCCGCTTCGGCCGCCTCGGAAGCGGATCGCCGCCGTGAACCAGAGAGAGGACTCCATGGGCGCGCTCGGCGCCTTCGCGTCCGGCCGAACCGGGGTCGAGGTCCGCTGCGCGGGCACGACGACGCCGGGCCCCGCGGCACTGCGACTCCGCCGCATCGACAGCCGGCCGGAACCGCCGGAGCGCCCGAAGGGTTCGTGGCGGACGAGCGGCGGCGCCTCAGCCGGCGGTGCGTGCCGTCCCACGAGTCCGCGCCTTGCCGCGAAGGCCGTGGCCCCGAGCCGGTCCGCTT
>JAJYSW010000304.1 GCA_021793335.1 Actinomycetes bacterium | reverse complement strand
GAATGGAAAGTGCGGGCGTTGACGCCGGTGACGCCGAGCCCGCGCAGCCGATCGCGCATCTCCCCCGCCGCTCGCGCGGTGAAGGTCACGGCGGTGACGTGCTGGCCGCGCAGGTCGCCCCGCCGTACACGCCAGGCGATCCGGTGCGTGACGGCACGGGTCTTGCCGGTGCCGGCGCCGGCGAGGATGCACACCGGGCCGGCGTCGGCGGTCACCGCCTCGCGCTGCTCAGGGTCGAGATCGGCGAGGAGATGATCGAGTTCCCGGTCACGCGAAGTCACCCCGACAGTGTCGCAGAGCCCCCTGACGGCCTCGGGCCCCTGCCCAGCGCGTGCGGCGCCGCCCCGCGTGGAATGCCGCGGCCGCGCTCGGCGTTATGGTTCATGACGAAGGAGGATCCGTGATCACCATGTACAGCACCACCTGGTGCGGTTATTGCAAGCGGCTGAAGATCGCGTTCGACAGCGAGGGCATCCCGTACGAGGAGGTCAACATCGAAAACGACCCCGAGGCCGCCGAATGGGTCATGGGCGTCAACGGCGGCAACCAGACGGTGCCGACAGTGCGAGGCACCACCCCGTCCGGCGAAGAGTTCGCGTTGACGAATCCGAGTCTGCAACAGGTCAAGGAGGCGCTCGGCCGCTGAGCCCGGGCGCGGACATCACGACCCGGTGACGATCGTGGCATCTGCGGTTCCGCCGCCGGGACAATAAAAGACGAGCTGAGCGCTTGACTTGTGCCACGTGCCGAGACTATGGTCACGTTTAGGACACAGAGCCGGTAACATGCTCTATAGTTGAGTCGTCAAGCTTGCTTGGCTGCTTCGAGGGGTGGCAGCCAAGCATTCAGGCCCGGGATGGATCCGTCCCGGGCCTTTTTCCTGCCCTGGCGCGAGACGGCGCACCGACGGCTCCGCCCCCTCCCCCGCCGAGCTCGCCGTCCCGCTCCGGGCCGATCCGTCGAGCCGATGCGCGGCTCGCCGTCTTCGCTTCCCGAGGAGCCGCCCGATGTCGTCCCCCCGAGCCGCGTTCGGTGTCGTCCTGATCCTGCTGGCCTCCGTGTTCTTCGGTCTGTGCGGCCCCTTCGGCAAAGTCGTCATCCAGTCCGGCCTGGCCCCCGTCCAAGTGACATGGCTGCGCATCGTCGGCGTCGGCGCCATCGCCGTGGCCGCCGCGGTCTGGCCGCTGCTGCGAATCCGCCGGGGCGGCCCGAAGCCGCCGCTGGCCGCGCTGGCACTGTTCGGGCTCGTCGCCATCGCCGGTGTCCAGGCGTTCTACTTCACCGCCGTCGAGCGGCTCCCGGTCGGCATCGCGCTGCTGCTGGAGTTCATGGGCCCGATCGTGGTCGTCGCCTGGGTCCGGTTCGTGCGCCGCAACCCGCTGCCGCGTGCCGCCGTGATCGGAGCGCTGCTCAGTCTCGCGGGGCTGTGCATCGTCGTCGAAGTCTGGACCGGGCTGCGGCTCGACGCCGTCGGCCTGCTGGCCGGATCGGCCGCCGCGGCCTGCCAGGCCACCTACTTCCTCTCCGGGGAACGGCTCGCCGCACAGGTGGACGTGCGGGTCCTGCTCGCGGTCGGCTTCACCGTCGGGGCTGTGGCGATGACGCCACTGGCCGTGCCGTGGGCGATGGACTGGGCCTCGCTGACCACGCCGGCGACGATCGGCGGCGTCGAGGCCACCAGCCTGATCAGCCTCATGGCACTCATCGTCTGCACCGCCGTCGCATACGCGCTGGGTTTGACGGGGCTGCGGTTCCTGTCCGCTCCGGTGGCCGGGGCGATCGGCTACACCGAGGTCGTCGTGGCCGCGCTGGCCGCCTGGGCGATGCTCGGCGAAGCGCTGACGGCGCCGCAGATCATCGGCGGGCTGGTCGTCATCGCCGGTGTCTTCACTGCACAGCGGGCTGTCACAAAACGCCGTATCACCGCCGCCGAAGACGAACCGGCCCTCGTCGGCGACGCCCGCGGGGCGTGAATCGGCCGCGGCCTAGCGTTCGGCGAGCCAGCCTTCGATGAGGAAGCGGGCCACCGAGATCCGCACCGCGCTCGGCGTGTCCTGATCGGTCTCGATCCACATGCGGTGCACCTCTTCGCGGTCGAACCAGCGGGCGTCGGCGATCTCGTCCTCTTGGAGGCACAGCGTCTGGGCCGGATCGGCGGTGGCCCGGTAGGCGAGCATGAGCGAGCGCGGATAGGGCCACGGCTGGCTGGAGACGTAGGCGAGCCGGTCGAGTTTGAGACCGGTCTCCTCGCCGACTTCGCGGTGGACGGCGGCCTCGGCGGATTCGCCGGGTTCGACGAATCCGGCTATGCACGCGTAGCGGCCCTTCCCTCCGTATTTCTGGTGCTGCGCGAGCAGGACCCGGTCCGCACCGTCGTCGATGAGGACGATGACGGCCGGGTCGGTGCGAGGGAACACCGGGTGGCCCGTGTCGCTGACCAGCGCCCATCCGGCCTGTTTTGCGGTGAGCGCCTCGCCGGTGGTCGGGTGGTACCGGTAGGTGGACCGCCAGTGCATGACGGCGATGGCCTCCACCGCGATAGCGAGGTCGCGGCGGTCCCAGTGGCCGCCGATCCAACGGGTGCGCAGCCCGGTGGGGACACTGGTCATGACGGCGAACACGGGCGGGTCCTCGCCACCGAGGTAGACGCGTTCGCCCTCGGGGGCGGTCCGGGCGTCGAAGTAGTGCAGGCCGTCTTCGTCGGCGTCGATCCGGTCGGCGTCCGGGTCGCAGGCGACGATCTGGGCGCGGTGCCAGGCGTCGCCGATCCATTCGGGATCGCCGCGGCGCTCGGCGCATCGGTCGAGTGCGTCGACCGCCAAGGGCGGCTGGATCATGCGGCCTCGATCTCGGCGGTCGCGGAGAGCGGCTCGGTGACGTGTGCGCCGTCGCCGAGGATGACGGTGACCGCGCCGTCGGGGTTCATGCGTTCGGCGGCGACGCGTTTGATGTCGGCGGGCGTGACCGCGCGCAGCCGCTCGGAGTGCTCGGCGAGCCAGGACAGCGGCAGGCCGCAGGCGGCGAGCGCGGACGTGTAGTTCGCGATGCCGGCCTGGGTCGCGGTCGTGAGCTTCACCGAGCCGAGCGCGTAGCGGCGGGCCAGGTCGAGCTCGGCCTCGTCGGGCGGGTTCTCGGCCATGCCGCGCAGTTCGGAGACGATCTCGGCCAGGGCCGGCGCGGTCACTTCGGTGGCGACGTCGACGCTGGTCAGCTGGACCGATCCGGCGGGCGCGTGATCGACCCGGGACCGGGGCGAGTAACCATAGCCCTTGGATTCGCGCAGGTTCATGACCAGACGCGAGGTGAAGTAGCCGCCGTAGATGAGGTTGGCCAGGTGCTGGGCGGCGTTGTCGGCGTGGGTGCGTTCGACGGCGGGGTAGGCGATGCGGATCGCGGATTGGACGGAGCCGGGCCGGTCGGTCAGGACGACCGGGCCGGTCCGCAGATCCGGCAGCGGTTCCATGCTGCGCGGCTCGCCCGTGCCGTTCCATGAGGCCAGGGATTTCTCGACGGAGGCCAGGGCCGTGTCGGGGTCGATGTCGCCGACGATGACGAAACGCGCCC
>JAJYSW010000029.1 GCA_021793335.1 Actinomycetes bacterium | reverse complement strand
GGGCCGCCTCATCCTCGGCGAAGACGCCCGCCGGTTGCGCGAGCGCGCGCTCGAGGCCGGAGCCGAACTCGAGGACGGCGAGCTGCTGTTGGCGCGTTCGGTCTCGGCCGAAGGCCGCTCGCGAGCCTGGGTCGGCGGCCGTGCCTCCCCCGTCGGCGTCCTGTCCGAACTGGGCGAACTGGCCATCTCGGTCCACGGCCAGTCCGACCAGATGCGGCTGCTCCACGCCGGTGAGCAGCGAGCCGCGCTCGACCGATTCGCGGGCCCCGACCACGGCGAGACCCACGATGCCTACCGCGCGGTCTACATCGAACTGAACGAGTGCGCCGCCGAGCTGTCCCGGCTGCGGGCCAGCGCCCGGGACATGGCCCGCGAGGCCGACATGCTGCGCCTCGGCCTCCAGGAGATCACCGCCGTCGACCCGCAGGAAGGCGAGGACGCCGAACTGGCCGAAGAGGCCCGCCGCCTCCAGAACGCCGAGACGCTGCGCCTGGCCGCGGCCACCGCCCACACTGCCCTGACCGGCGACCCGGTCACCGGCGACGGCGGCTCGGCCGACGCCGTCGGCGCCGCCGCCCGCGTCCTCGAACACGACGCCGCCGACGATCCGAAGCTCGGCGAGTTCGCCGAGCGCCTCTCCGAGGCCGGAGCGCTGCTGTCCGAGACCGCCGTCGACCTCTCCCGCTACCTCGGTGAACTCGACGCCGACCCGGCCCGGTTGGAGGAGATCTACCAGCGCCAGGCGGCCCTGAAATCCCTCTACCGCAAATACGCCGAAGACCTGCCCGGCGTACTGGCCTGGGCCGAGAACGCCGCCAAACGGCTCGGGGAACTCGATGTCTCCGACGACCGCGTCGCCGAACTCGAAGCCCGCCACGGCGAACTGGCGGTCCGCGCCGGCGAACTGGCCGCGCGGCTGCGCGCCTCACGCCTATCCGCCGCCGAGCGCTTCTCCGCGGCCGTCTCGGCCGAACTGGCCGGACTGGCCATGCCGCACGCCGCCGTCACCGCCGCCGTCGAACCGCGCCCGGCCGGACGCGGCGGCGTCGACCTGGTCGTCGACACCACGATCTCGGGCGCCTCGGAGGATGGCGCCGACGACGTCGAACTGCTCCTGCGGCCCCACCCGGGCGCGGTCCCCGCCGCGCTCAACAAAGGCGCCTCGGGGGGCGAACTGTCCCGCGTCATGCTCGCCATAGAAGTCGTCTTCGCCGGTATAGGCGGCCCGCCGGTGCTGGTCTTCGACGAGGTCGACGCCGGGGTCGGAGGCCGAGCCGCCGTCGAGATCGGCCGCTGCCTGGCCAAGCTCGCCCGCCGCTACCAGGTCCTCGTCGTCACCCACCTGCCACAGGTCGCGGCGTTCGCCGACCGCCACCTCGTCGTGAGCAAGGACACCTCGGGAGCGGTCACCGTCTCCGGTGTCCGAGTCGTCGACGACGCCGCTCGGGCGCGTGAGCTTGCTCGCATGCTCGCGGGCATGCCCGACTCTCACCTCGGCGTGGCCCACGCCGAAGAACTGCTGGCAGAGGCCGCCAAGATGAAGTCCTAGCGTCCCCGCGCCCGGGCGCGCCGCTGCCCGACCCTGGAGAAGGGGTGGCATGATGATCCACGATGCGTGTACCTAGCTTGCGTTTCCCAGGTCGCAAACCGGAGTCGCCCTCTGGAGACGGCCGACTCGTCGGCACCGCCCGACTCGACCGCCGCACGAAGCGGCTGTGCGGCCGCCTCGAACCCGGAGATGTCGCGATCATCGACCACGTCGACCTCGACCGGGTCGCCGCCGACGCCCTCGTCGCCACCGGCGTGGTAGCCGTCATCAACGCCGCCACGTCGATCTCCGGACGATACCCGAACCTCGGCCCCGAAATCCTCGTCAAGAACGGGATCATCCTCATCGACGAGGTCGGCGACGAAATATTCGACCTGGTCCGCGAAGGCAAGACCGTCACCGTCGAAGGCGACCGCGTCCTGCTCGGCGACGACGAGATCGGCGCGGGCGTCCTCCAGAGCGAGCAGCGCGTCGCCGACGCTATGGAGGCCGCGAAAGAGGGTCTGTCCGTCCAGCTGGAGGCGTTCGCCGCCAACACCATGGAATACCTCAAACGTGAACGCGACCTGCTGCTCGACGGCGTCGGCGTGCCCGAGGTCGCGACCGACTTCAACGGCCGCCACGCGCTCGTCGTCATCCGCGGATACAACTACAAGGAGGACATCGACGTCCTCCGCCCCTACATCCGCGAATTCAAACCGGTCCTGGTCGGCGTCGACGGCGGCGCCGACGCGCTCCTGGAAGCCGGCTACACGCCCGACATGATCGTCGGGGACATGGACTCGGTCTCCGACGACGCCCTGCGGTGCGGCGCCGAGATCGTCGTCCACGCCTACGCCGACGGACGAGCGCCGGGCATGGAACGCATGGACAAGCTCGGCGTCCCGGCCATCCCGTTCCCCGCCGCCGCCACCTCCGAGGACATCGCCATGCTCATGGCCGATGAGAAGGGCGCCTCCCTGATCTGCGCCGTCGGGACCCACGTCACCATGGTCGAATTCCTCGACAAGGGAAGAGGCGGCATGGCCTCCACCTTCCTGACACGCCTGCGTGTCGGCGGCAAGCTCGTCGACGCCAAGGGCGTCTCGCGGCTCTACCGACAGGACATGTCGATCTCCGCGCTCCTGCTGCTCATCGTCTCCGCCCTCGCCGCGGTGGCGACCGCCGTCGCCATCTCCACGGTCGGGCGATCCTTCATCGACGTCATCGCCGACTGGTGGGACGGCCTGCTCTTCCAAATCCAAAGGCTCTTCTCGTGATCAACTTCCGCTACCACCTCGTCTCGCTCACCGCGGTCTTCCTGGCGCTCACCGTCGGCCTCATCCTCGGCACCGCCGCGCTCAAAGGTCCGGCCATGGAGGTGGTCGAGGCCAACAGCCAGAGCCTGCGCGACAGCAACAACGCCCTGCGCGACGAGATCGCCGCGCTGGAAGAGGAGCTTCGGGACGACCAGTCCTTCGCCTCCGAGATCGCGCCCTCCTACCTTGAAGGCCGACTCACCGGCCAGAGCATCCTCCTCGTCGCCATGCCGGGCGCCGAGAGCGAGGTCGTCGACAGCGTCGAGCAGATGCTCGACTACGCCGATGCCGACAGCGCCGGACGTATCTCCGTCCTCGACGACTTCCTCGACCCGGCCAACAACGACCAGCTCGCCAACCTCGTCGACGGCGTCACCCCCGACACCATCGAAGCGCCGGTCACCTACGACGGCGTGGCCGCCATGGGCGCCATCCTCGCCGCCGTCGCCACCGGCCGCTTCGAAGGCGCGCCCGCCGAGACCACTCCCGCCGACATCACCACCGTCACCGTGGGTCTCGGCGACCTCGGGATGCTCACCGTCGAACAGGAGCCGACCGGCGACGCCACCGGAATCATCCTCGTCGGCGGGTCTGCCGCCACCGACTCCAACGCCGAGGAACGCAATACCGGGGCCGTCGTCCTCGCGAGTGCGTTCGCCGTCGACGGCCCGACCGTCTACGCCGCCTCGACCGCCGCCGGCGACGGCAACCCGATCGTGACGCTGCGCGGCGACGACACCGCGGTCCCCGTCTCGACGGTCGACAACATCATCACCGCCCAAGGACAGATCGCCGCCGTCGTCGCCTTGTCCGAGCTCATCGCCGACGGTTCCGTGCATCACCTCGGCGCAGGGGAGGGCAATGAAGGCTGGCTTCCCGCAGCAGCCTAGGATTCCGGCCATGAGCCAGCTAAGCCGTGCAGCTGGACGGGCGTTCCTCGGCGGCCTCGCCGCCGGCGGCACCATCGCAGCGATCAGCGCCGTCCGACGTTCCAAGTGGTCGAAGGACCTCGACCGCGTCAACCACCGAGGCGACACCGTCAGCCTGGCCGAAGGGCCCGGCGTCACCGTCGGAGCGACGGTCGCCGCCGTCGCCGGGGCCGACTCGCCGGCCTACGCGGCGGCCGCGGCGGCCACCGGGCTCGCCACCGGCGCGCTCGGACTCTACGATGACCTGGCCGACGCCAGAGGCGAGCGGGCCAAGGGCTTCAAGGGGCACCTCGCGGCCCTGCGCCGAGGACGTGTCTCGGCCGGACTGGTGAAGATCCTCGGCATCTCGGCCACGGGCCTGGCCTCCGCCGCGCTCCTCGACGCCGTCTCCGACCGCCGCCCCGAGCGCCGATGGGCCCGGCTGTGGAACATCGGCGTCGGCGGCGGTGTCGTCGCCGGAGCGGCCAATCTCATCAACCTGTTCGATCTGCGTCCCGGCCGGGCGCTCAAGGTCGTCTCCGCGCTCGCCACGCCCCTTTCCCGGCCCGCCGGACCCAAGGCCCCGAACACGGCCCGCAGCGGCGCGAACACCGCTTTGGCGGTGTCGGCCTCCGCGGCCGTCGCGATGAGCGACGACCTCGAAGGCAGGACCATGCTCGGCGACTGCGGTGCGAACGCCCTCGGGGCGCTGCTGGGCCTGTCCTACATCGCCCGCACCGGGCCGGTGGGGCGGCACGTCGCCCTCGCGGGCATCGCCGCGCTCATCGCCGCGAGCGAGCGCGTCAGCTTCACCCAGGTCATCGCCGACACCCCGGTGCTCCGAGAACTGGATGAAATGGGCCGGAACAAGGCGTGACCGACACCCGACGCGAAGTCGGTCGTGCCGCCACCCTCATCGGTGCGATCACCATAGGCTCCCGCCTGGCCGGATTCGGGCGGATGCTGGTGTTCACCTGGGCGGTCGGCTACGCCTCGCTCGCCACCGCCTATCAGAGCGCCAACACCATCCCGAACCTCATCTTCGAACTGGTCGCGGGAGGGGCCCTGGCCGCGCTCGCCGTGCCGCTGCTGGCGGCACCGCTCGCTCGCCGCGAACCCGACCAGGTCGAAAGGATCGCCTCGGCGCTGCTGACCTGGTCGCTCACCGCGCTCATCCCGATAGCCGCGGCCGTCGCGCTCCTCGCCCGGCCGCTGGTCGAACTCGTCACCGGCGACAACGTCACCGAGGCCACGATCGCGACCGGCACCGAGATGCTCGTGCTGTTCGCGCCGCAACTGCCCCTGTACGGCATCGCGGTCGTCCTCACCGGCGTCCTCCAGGCCCACCGCCGGTTCGCCTGGCCCGCCCTGGCTCCGCTGCTGTCCAGCGTCACCATGATCGTCGTGTACGTCGCCTACGGCGCGGTCACCGGCAACCAGGGCGACGCCGAGCGGGTCTCGCAGAGCAACCTGCTGCTCCTCGCGATCGGCACCACCCTCGGCGTGGCCGTCCTCGCCGGATGTCTGTTCATCCCGCTGCGCCGCCTCGAACTGCGGCTGCGGCCGACATGGAAATTCGACGCCCACCTCAGCGGCAGCGTCAAGGCCCTCGCGATCGCGGGCGTCATCACCCTCGGCGCCCAGCAGCTGTGCCAATTCGTGCTGCTGCGCTTCGCCAACAACGCCGGCGAGGGCCCGGTGGTCGTCTTCACCGTCTCCCAGACGTTCTTCCTGCTGCCCTGGGCCGTCCTCGCCGTCCCCTTCGCCACGGCCGCCTACCCGAACCTCTCCGAAGCCCACGCCCTCGGCGATGCCCGCGCCTACCAGCGCACCATCGCCGCCGCCGGCCGGGCCGTGCTGGTGCTCTCCGGGCTCGGCGTCACCGCGCTCGCCGGCGTCGCCGAACCGATCGCGGCCGTCCTCGGCCGAGTCCACTCCGCCGCCCCCGAGACCCAGATCAGCGCGACCCTCACCGGCCTGGCCTTCGGCCTGTTCGGCTACTCGCTGTTCGCCGTCTACTCCCGGGGCCTCTACGCCGTCGACCGCGCCTACGCCGCCGCCGCGGCCACCGCGGCCGGGTGGGGGGCCGTCGCGATCAGCGCCGTGGCCCTCTCCGCCGCGCTCCATCCCGACCACCGGACCGTGGCGCTCGCGGCCAGCTGGTCGATCGGCATGACCGTCATCGGCATCGCACTCACCATCGCCGTCGCCAGGAACACCGGGACGGCAAGCCTCAAGGGCATGGGCCGGGCGCTCGCGGCGGCGCTCATCGCCACCGCCACCGCGATCGCCGCCGCACGAGGACTCATCGGCTGGTGGGGGCCCGCGGCATCGATCGCCTCGGCCATCGGCGAGGGCGTGGCGGCCGGCGCGCTCGCCGCCCTCGTCTACGTTGGAACTGCGGCACTCGTCGACCGTCAGGCCGTCCTCCGGGCGGTGCGGCGCAGGGCTGGCACAATACGAGCGACCGAAGAACCAGAACAGAGCGGAGAAGACCAGTGAGCCACCGACGCATCGCACTGGTGCTGGGCCCTTCGACCGGCGGCATCGGCACCCATGTCGCCTCCCTGGCCTCCGGCCTGGCCGAGCGCGGCGACGCCGTGCTCGTCGTCGGCCCTCCCGAGACCGAAGAGCGTTTCGGTTTCCGTTCCAGGGGCGCCCGTTTCGCGCCCGCCCCGATCACCGCCAAGCCGTCGCCCGAGCTGCCCCTGGCACTGCGGGCCGTCCGCAGCGCCCTGCGCGGCGCCACCGGCCGCGGCGTCGACCTGGTCCACGCCCACGGATTGACCGCCGGGATCACCGCGCTCGCCGCCCGCCCCAGGCAGGCCGCCCTCGTCACCACCTGGCACAACCAGCTCCTCACCGCCGGGATCAAACGCAAGGTCGCCGACCGACTCGAGAAGCGCCTGGCCCGCGGCGTCGACGTCGCCCTCGCCGCCTCCTCCGACCTGCACGACCACCTGATCGCCCTCGGCGCGTCCGACGCCCGCCTCGCGCCGGTCGCCGCCCCGCCCCGCCGAGCGGAGGGCGACGCCGACGCGATCCGCGCCGAACTGGGCATCGGGGACCGCCCCTTGCTGGTCTCGGTGGGGCGCCTGCACGCCCAAAAGGACTACGGCACGCTCGTCGAGGCCGCGAAACGCTGGCGGAGCCTGGAGGCCGAACCGGTGGTGGCGATCGCAGGCGACGGCCCCGAGCGCGAACGTCTCCAAGCCCTCGTCGACGCGGCCGGCGTCGACATGCGCCTGCTCGGACACCGCACCGACGTCGCCGACCTGCTCGCCGCCGCCGACCTCGCCGTGGTCACCAGCCGCTGGGAAGCCCGCCAACTGTTCGCCCAAGAAGTCCTCCAAGCCGGGGTCCCGCTCGTCGCCACCCGCACCGGCGGCATCCCCGAACTGGTCGGCGACGCGGCCGTCCTGTTCGAGGTCGGCGACGTGGACGCGCTCGACGAGGCCGTCCGCGCCCTGTTGGCCGACCCCGATCGGCTCGCGAGCCTCCGCGAGGCCGGCCGCGACAAGGCCGCGACCTGGCCCGACGAAGCACAGATGCTCGACGCGCTCGACGCGCTCTACCTCGAACTGACCGGAAGATAGACGCCCCGTGCTGGAGAAGGTCGAACCCGGACGCCTCGTCCGCCGGTTCCGCAGATCCCTCGCCCGCCACCGCACCACCGTGGCCGCCTGGACGGCCGTCGCCGTCCTCGCCGCCCTCGCCGCCTGGCAGGTCCTGCCGGAACCGCCCGAAGAGCGCGTCCCCGACGCCGTGCCGTCGGTCGTCGTCCTCGGTGTCGGCGGCCTGGCCTGGACCGACATCGACGCCGAGCACACCCCGAACCTGAACACCTTGGCCGAAAACGGTGCGCTGGCCGAGCTCAACACGAACTCGGCCCGCAACTTCACCTGCACGCTCGACGGCTGGCTCACCCTCTCGGCCGGAGCGCCCGCCGTCAGCACCGGCTTCGGCGATACCCCCGAGTGCGGCGCCGTCGACGCTGGACAGGTCACCGTCGAGGACGTGGGTGCCACCGTCGACGGCCTCACCGAACTCGTCCAGCTCAACCGTGATCTCGACCAGGGCACCGAGCTGGGCATGCTCGCCGCCGGGACCGCGTGCGCCACCGCCGTCGGCCCCGGCGCGGCCCACGCCACCGCCAACTCCGTCGGCCGAATCTCGGAGTACGAGCCCACCGTGCCCAAAGGCGAGGCGTTGGCCGCGCTCCTCGCCGAATGCCCGCTCACCGTCGTCGACGGCGGCGTGCTGCCCACCGGGGCGGCCCAGCGCACCACGGCTCTGGCCGCGCTCGACGCGACCGCCGGCGATCTCATGGAGGCCCGCGTCGACGGCGCCGCCTTCATCGTCACCGGGCTGAGCCAGACTCCCGGGCCCAACCGGCTGCTCGCCACGATCGCGAACTTCGGCGACCACGGGCACAGCCTCCTGGACCTGGCCGCCGAACGTCCCGGATACCTCAGACTCACCGATCTGACCACGACGATCCTGATGCTGCTCGATGCGCCCCTGCCCGAGCACGTCGTCGGCGCCGCGGCCGGCGCGGTCGAGGACCCGCTGCCGTACGGCGAGCGCCACGCGGTCTTCACCGACACCGACACCAGGCTCGCCGCCGCCTCCGTAGCCTCCCCGAACACCCAGTGGTTGCAGGTGCTGCTGTTCCTGGCGCTCACGTTCGTGGCCTGGCCGCTTCTGCACCTGTTGCGCCGGGCCGGGCAGCCCGGCGTCAAACCGCCGCCGCTGTGGCTCATGCGCGCCAACATCGTCGTCGCCCTCGTGTGCGCCCTGTTCGTCGCCGCCGGCATCCTCGCCGACTTCTTCGGCTGGTGGAACACCGCCCGTCCCGGTCTCGTCGGCCCGGCCGCCGCGCTGGCCATCGCCCTCGTGTGCGCCCTCGCCGCGATCGTCCTGCCCCGGCGTCACAGCCCCGCGGGGCTCATGGTGGCCGTTTCGGTGTTCGGTCTGCTCGTCACCGTCCTGTCCATGCTCGTCCACGCCTCCGCTCCGCTCGGGACGCTCCTGGGGGACTACACCGTCGCCGATTCGGCCTCCGGGGAGCTCGGACCGATCGCCACCGGCATGTTCATCGCTTCGCTGTGGTTGCTCGCCGCCGCGGCGGCCTGGCGCCTACCGCACCGTTTCCAGTCCCCGGTCATGGCCGGCATCGGCTGCCTCGGCGTCCTGGTCGTCTCGGTGGGCTTCCTGGGCGACTCCGTCCCCGCCGCGGTCGCCCTCACCGTCGGCACCTGCCTGGCCGCCGCCCTCGCCACCGGCGGCTGGTTCACCTTCGTGCGCCTGCTCTGGTCCGGCCTGGCCGGAGCGGTGGTCCTGCTGGGCTTGTCGTGGATCGACTACCAGCGGCCCGCCGCCGAGCGGGGGGCGCTCGGGGCCTTCCTGGCCGACCTCATGGGCGAGACGAGCGGCGTCATCGGAGCGGGAGTCGGTTCGAACATCGTCGCCGTCTTCACTTCGCCGCTGAGCGTCATGGCCGCCACGGCCGGTCTGTACTGCTGGCTGGTGCTGCTGCGCCCCGGCGGGGGGCTGCGGCGCGCCTTCGGCCTCTACCCGCCGCTGCGGGCCGCATTCTCCGCGGCCGTCGTCGGTTCGACGATCGCAGGGCTGCTGAACGGCAAGGGCCTCATGAGCCTGGGATCGGCGCTGGCGGTCATGGTCCCGCTGGCCGTCATCATGAGTCACCGGGTGCTGGCGCGCGCCCACGTCAAGGACGGTCAGTACTCGGCCATGATCGTCGACGCACCGTCATGGGTCGACGAGGAGGACGAGGGGGAAAGTGTTAGTGTGGAATCCCGTGGATGATGCGATCCACCGGCGGCCTTCCTGCACCGGCGAGCCGCTCGATCGACACGAATAACCACGGGAGTTCGCTTTGGCCAGCGCCGCCAACGGTCAGGTCCGTTCTACGAAGCACCTCTTCGTCACCGGCGGGGTCACCTCCGCCCTCGGCAAGGGCATGACCGCCGCCAGTCTCGGAAACCTGCTGACCGCACGGGGACTGTACGTGGTGATGCAGAAGATCGACCCTTATCTCAACGTCGACCCCGGCACGATGAACCCGTACGAGCACGGCGAGGTCTTCGTCACCGACGACGGCGGCGAGACCGACCTCGACATCGGCAACTACGAGCGGTTCCTCGACCGCGACCTGTCCAAGCGCGCGAACGTCACCACCGGCCAGGTGTACTCCGACGTCATCGCCAAGGAGCGCCGCGGCGATTACCTGGGCGCCACCGTGCAGGTCATCCCGCACATCACCAACGAGATCAAGGCCCGCCTGGCCGCCATGGCCGGTCCCGATCCCGAGACCGGTCGGGTGCCGGACGTGGTCATCACCGAGGTCGGCGGGACCGTCGGCGACATCGAGTCGCTCCCCTTCCTGGAGGCGATCCGTCAGTACCGCCACGACATCGGCCGCGACAACTGCTTCTTCTTGCATGTCTCCCTGGTGCCCTTCCTGGCCGCCTCCTCGGAAATGAAGACCAAGCCCACCCAGCACTCCGTGATGCAGATGCGCGGTATCGGCCTCCAGCCCGACGCGATCGTCTGCCGCTCCGACCGGCCCGTGCCCGAGAGCCTGAAGCAGAAGATCGCCGGTTTCTGCGACGTCGACGACGCCGCGGTCGTCTCCGCGCCCGACTCGCCGTCGATCTACGACATTCCCAAGACCCTGCACACCGAGGGCCTGGACGCCTACGTGGTCCGCAAACTCAACCTGCCGTTCAAGGACGTCGACTGGACCGCCTGGGACGACCTGCTCGACCGGGTCCACAATCCCGCCTCGGCGATCGAGGTCGCGATCGTCGGCAAGTACGTCGAGCTGCCCGACGCCTATAAGTCCGTCGTGGAGGCGCTGCAGGCGGCGGGCTTCGCCCACCGGGCCAAGGTCAACGTCCGCTGGGTCGTCTCGGACCGCTGCGAGACTCCCGAGGGGGCCGCGGCGGCGATGGCCGGTGTGGACGCGCTGGTCATCCCCGGTGGTTTCGGTGCGCGCGGCGTGCCCGGGAAGATCGGTGCGCTCACCTACGCGCGCACCCGCCTCATTCCCACGCTCGGGCTCTGCCTGGGACTGCAGTGCATGGCCATCGAGGGGCTGCGCGAGCTCGGCGGCCTGGTCGAGGCCGACTCCGAGGAGTTCAACGGCAAGGCCGAGCATCCGGTGATCGCCACGATGGCCGACCAGACCGACATCGTCGCCGGCCGAGGGGACATGGGCGGGACGATGCGCCTGGGCACCTATCCGGCCGAACTCGTCGAAGGGACGCTGGTGGCCGAGCTGTACGGGACCACCAAGGTCGACGAACGTCACCGGCACCGGTATGAGGTCAACAACGCCTACCGTGATCAGCTGGTCAAAGCCGGTTTCGTGATCTCGGGACTCTCGCCGGACGGCCGCCTGGTGGAGTTCATCGAGCTCGATCGCCAGACGCACCCGTATTTCATCGCCACGCAGGCGCACCCGGAGCTGAAGTCGCGTCCGACGCGCCCGCATCCGCTGTTCGACGGTCTCGTCGCGGCGGCGCTCGAACGGGCCGCCGCCGAGCAGCTCGACTTCGAGGCCGAGACGGTCTGACCGGCCCTCGGGCCGGGCTACGCCGAGGTCTTGGCGCGCAGCGTGCGGCCGACGGCCGCCAGGGCCACCAGCACGAGGGCGGCGCCGATGAGCGAGGTCGCGCGCAGCCCATGGGTGAACGCGGTCCGTGCCGCGTCCATGAGCGCCGCGCCTGCTTCGGCGGGCAGCGCGGCGGCGACGTGGGTGGCCTCGCCGAGCGTCTCCTTCGCCGTGCCGGGGGCGTCGTGGAGTTCGCCGCGGTAGATCGCGGTGGCGACGCTGCCGAGCACCGCCACGCCCATCGCGCCGCCCAGTTCGTAGGCGGTTTCCGAGATGGCGGCGGCCGCCCCGGCCCGTTCGGTGGGGGCGGCGGCGATGATCGCGTCGTTCGTGACCGTCTGGACCAGCCCGGCCCCCACGCTGATGAGCACGAATGCCGCGACCACGAGCACTGCGCCCGAATCGACCCCGACGAAGCCGAGGGAGGCGAAACCGACGATCACGAAGCCCAGGCCGCCGACGATGATCGTCGCCAGCCCGAAGCGCTCGGACAGCCGCACCGCCACCAGCCCGGCGGTGATCGACACGGCCATGCCCGGCAGCAGTAGCAGTCCGGCCCGCATGGGGGAGTAGCCGAGCACCAATTGGAGGTACTGCGTCAGCAGGAACAGCGATGAGATGAGCGCGAACACGATCGTGAAGTTCGTGGCGATCGAGGCGCTGAACCGCCGCAACCGGAACAGCGCCACGTCGATCAAGGGGTGCTCCAGGCGTCGCTGGCGGCGGAGGAACAGCCATCCGGCGGTGATGCCGATGGCGGCGGAGCCGAATGCGAGCGGTGAAGGGCCGTGTTCAGCGACGCGCTTGACGCCGTACACGAGGGGGAACATCGCCATGAACGACAGGACCACGCCGCCCCAGTCGACCGGCCCCGGCGCGGTGGTGCGCGATTCGGGCAGCAGCAGCGGCGCGGCGATGAGCACCGCGATCGAGACCGGCGCGGCCATCAGGAACACCGAACCCCACCAGAAGTGTTCGAGCAGCCAGCCGCCCAGGACGGGACCGGCCGCCGAACCGGCCGAGAACCCGGTGCCCCAGATGGCGATGGCGAACAGGCGCTGACGGTCGTCGGTGAACAGGTTCCGCATGAGCGCCAGCGTGGTGGGCATCAGCGTGGCGCCTGCGAGGCCGAGCACCGCCCGCGCGGCGATGAGGGCTTCGGCGTTCGGCGCGTACGCGGCGGCGACCGAGGCGGCCGCGAAAGCGCCGGCGCCGATCAGCAGGAGCCTGCGGCGTCCGATGCGGTCGGCGATCGAACCCATGGTGACCAGCAGACCGGCCAGGACGAACCCGTAGACGTCGACGATCCACAGCAGCTGCGAACTGGTGGGGGCGAGGTCTTCGGACAGGAACGGGACGGCGAAGCCGAGGACCGTCATGTCGATCGAGATGAGCAGTACCGGGAGCACGAGGACCGCCAGGGCCGCCCACTGGCGGGCGGTGAATCGCGCGCGGCGCGGCGCGGCGGTGTTCGACATGGGTGCCTCTCTCATCGGGAGGACGGCGAGCGGGAACGCGACCAGGCGAGGAGCGACTGTACCGTCCAGACGGTATAGTAACAATGGGGAGGGGACATGACGCCACCGTCGACCACGACTCGTGATCGAATTCTCAACGCGCTGCAGCGCATCCTCGTGGGCGAAGGCGCCTCCGGGGTGACCCTGGAGAAGGTCGCCGTCGAGGCCGGCGTCTCCAAGGGGGGACTGCTCTACCACTTCAAGACCAAGGCCGATCTCTACGACGGCCTGGCCGGCCGTTTCCGGACGCTGGAGGAGGACCGCCTGGCCGCGGCCCGCCGCACCGGCGTAGTGGAGGCCTTCATACGGGGTTCGCAGCTCGAACCCGAGGACTCCGATGCGGCCCTGTGGGCGCTGTTCACCGCCCTGCGCGGCTCCGAAGCGCTCTCCGAACAGGCCAGGGACGATCTCATGTTCGTTTTCAACGGATGGTCCGAGGCGCTGCACGAGGCGATCGACGACCCGGTGACCGCCGAGATCGTCCGCCTCGTCGGCGATGGCCTGTTCCTCTCGGCCCTCTCGGGCCTGCCGCTGCCGCGCCCGCCCCTCATCGACGACATCCTGGAGCGGCTCGTCGAGGACTCCGGACGGCGATAGGGGCCGCCCGATCAGCGCACGGAGCGGACCGGAGCTTCGGTCCAGTGGCCGGCGCCCCCGGGCGCGGCTAATGTGGGCCCGTGCATGAATACCGAGTGCGGGACACCGAGCGGATCCACCGCGGCTGGTGCTACGACCTGATCGCCGAAACCGTCGAGATGCCCGGCGGTGAAGCGCCGACCGATGGATCGGGGGCTTCGCCGAAGGTCGCCCGCCGCGAGTTCCTCGACCACTGCGGTGCGGTCGTGGCCGTGCCGCTCGACCGGACCGGGCGCGTCGGCCTGATCCGCCAGTACCGGGTCCCCGCCAAGGAGACCATGTGGGAGTTCCCGGCCGGCCTGCGCGACGTCCCCGGGGAGGACCCCGCCGTGTGCGCCGCCCGCGAACTGGCCGAAGAGGCCGATCTGCGCGCCGACCGCTGGGACGAGCTCGGCCGGTTCTACACCACGCCCGGCATCTCGAACGAAATGATCCACTACTACCTCGCCACCGGGCTCGATCGTGTCCCCGAATCCGAGCGTTACGAGCGCACCGACGAGGAGCGCCACATCGAACTCGTGTGGTGGGACCTCGACAAGGCGCTCACCGCCGTCGCCGACGGCGAGATCCGAAACGGTGTCTGCGCACTCGCGCTGAATCTCACCAGACTCCACCTCGAATCTTCGAAATGAAGACCGACTACTTTTAGAACATTCTTCTCATAGCCAAGAGGGGCCCTTCATCGATACGATCATCGGTAAGGGCGCCACCCGATCGGGCACCGTTCCTCACAAGGGAAGACCGCTGCTTCGGGCCCGGCGCGACATAGACTGCCTCCACGAGTCGCGAACCGGCTGGTGTACAGGCCCAACGCTTCGGAAGGAACCCGCGCCGTGAAAGTCGCCGTCCCTCGAGAGATCAAGAACAACGAGTACCGCGTCGCCCTGACCCCAGCGGGCGTCCACGAACTGGTGGCCGCCGGCCACGAGGTCACCGTCGAGACCGGAGCCGGCATCGGCTCGGCCATCAGCGACGACGACTTCCGCGAAGCCGGCGCCCGCATCGCCCCGAACGCCGATGACACCTGGGGCGCAGGCGATCTCATCCTCAAAGTCAAAGAACCCGTCGAATCCGAGTACCACCGCATGCGGTCCGGTCAGATCCTGTTCGCCTACCTCCACCTCGCCGCCGACCCCGAATGCACCGAGGCGCTCCTGGAGCACCGCATCACCGGCATCGCCTATGAGACGGTCCAGACCGCCGAGGGACGCCTGCCGCTGCTCGCCCCCATGAGCGAGGTCGCCGGACGCCTCGCCGTCCAGGCCGGCGCCCACCACCTTCAACGCCCCGAAGGCGGCCGCGGCATCCTCATGGGCGGCGTGCCCGGAACGCGACCGGCCCGAGTGGTCATCATCGGTGCCGGCGTCTCCGGTATGAACGCCGCCGCCATCGCCGTCGGCATGCTCGCCGACGTCGAACTGCTCGATCTCGACAGCGGCAGGCTCCACGTCGCCGATGACCTCTACCAGGGGCGGTTGCGGACCGTCGTCTCCAACCGTTTCGAAGTCAGACGCGCCTGCAGCGAGGCCGATCTGGTCATCGGCGCCGTCCTCGTCCCGGGCGCCAAGGCCCCCACCGTCGTCGACGATGAGGCACTCGCCGGCATGAAGGAGGGCGCGGTCCTCGTCGACATCGCGATCGACCAGGGCGGCTGCTTCTCCCGCTCGAAGCCCACCACCCACGACGCGCCGAGTTTCGTCCACGACGGCAAGGTCTTCTACTGCGTCGGCAACATGCCCGGCGCGGTGCCGAACACCTCCACCTACGCGCTGACCAACGCCACGCTCCCCTATGTCATGAAACTGGCCGGTCTCGGCTGGGCGGAGGCGCTCAGAGCCGATCCCGTGCTCGCCCGCGGCCTGAACACCCATGACGGTCACGTCACCAACGAGCCCGTCGCCCTGGCCCACGGACGCTCGGCCGTACCGGTGGCGCAGGTCCTCACCGAATGACGAATCCGCTTGTGCCCAGGCCGTTCCCGGTCTGACAGCGGGCGATCTCACGCCGGGTGCCTCGGAGTCTCCCAAGCCGTCGACAGCCTCGATACACTGACGTACAGTCGCAGTGACAGGCAAACGGTGAGACGCCGGGCACCCGGTGCCGTCCTCGCACCCGGAGGCGTGAAGAAATGAGCAGTGTGGACAGCAATGACAAGTGGGAGGCCCTGCGCTCCGCGCAAGTGCCGCCCGCTGACTCGGACGGCGACTTCACCTCGCCGGACCCCGAGACCTACACGGGCAAACGCGACATCCCCCAGCCTCAGCCACTGGAGCGCCACGGCCCCGCTCGCGTCATCGCCATGGCGAATCAGAAGGGCGGCGTGGGCAAGACCACCACGACGATCAATCTGGGTGCGGCGCTGGCCGAATACGGCCGCAAGGTCCTCTTGGTCGACTTCGATCCCCAGGGTGCGCTGTCCGTCGGTTTCGGCACCAACCCGCACACACTCGATCTCACCGTCTACAATCTCCTGATGCAAGAGGACGTCGACATCGACGACGTCATGATGAAGACGAATGTGGCGGGCCTGCGGCTCCTTCCGGCCAACATCGACCTGTCCGCCGCCGAAATCCAACTGGTCAACGAGGTCGCGCGCGAGCAGACTCTCGCCAGAGTGCTGCGGCCGGTCATCCCCGACTTCGACTTCGTCCTCATCGACTGCCAGCCCTCGCTGGGGCTCTTGACGGTCAACGCGCTCACCGCCGCGCACTCGGTCCTCGTCCCCCTCGAATGCGAATTCTTCTCGCTGCGTGGTGTGGCGCTGCTGCTCGACACCGTCGACAAAGTCCGCGAACGACTGAACTACGACCTCGAACTCGACGGCATCCTCGCCACCATGTACGACTCGCGCACCACCCATTCCCGGCAGGTGCTCCAGCGGGTCGTGGAAGCGTTCGGCGATAAGGTCTTCTCCACCGTCATCACCCGCACCGTGCGCTTCCCCGAGACCACCGTCGCCGGCGAGCCGATCACCACATGGGCCCCCGCCTCCTCCGGCGCCCGCGCCTACCGCCAACTCGCCAGGGAGCTCATCGCCGCCACGGAGAAATGACGCGGCCCGCCGCACGGGCAAGTTGGCGGCCCCACGCCCGACCACTCCGTCTAAGCTTGCCTGCGTGACCGACCAGCAGCGAACCGGCGACCCGAACCCGCCGGACCCCGAGACGGAGGAGACCCAGACCGGTTTCCACGTCCGCCTGGACAACTTCGAAGGGCCGTTCGACCTGCTGCTGCAACTGATCGGCAAACACAAGCTCGACGTCACCGAACTGGCCCTCCACCGGATCGCCTCCGAGTTCATCGCCTACGTCACCGCCCTCGACGAAGCCTGGAACCTCGAAGAGACCAGCGAGTTCCTCCTCGTCGCCGCCACCCTCCTCGACCTCAAGACCGCCCGGCTCCTGCCCGGCACCACCGTCGACGACGAAGAAGACCTCGCGCTGCTCGAAGCCCGCGACCTCCTCTTCGCCCGACTCCTCCAGTACAAGGCCTATAAAGAGGCCGCCGGCCACCTCGCCGCCCTAGCCGAGACCGCCTCCGCTCGGACGCCGCGCGCGACCGGCCTCGAAGAGCGCTTCCGCGGCCTGCTCCCCGAACTCGAACTCGACATCACCCCCGAACAGCTCGCCGCCCTGGCCGGCGAGGCGATGCGGCCCAAAGCGCCGCCCCAAGTCGCCACCGGCCACGTCCACCAGCAGCGCGTCTCGGTCCGCGAGCACGCCGTGATCCTCTCGCGCCGGCTCCAACGCGTCCAGACCGCCACATTCCGCGCCCTGGTCTCCGACTGCGAGAGCCACCTGGAGGTCGTCGCCCGCTTCCTGGCCCTGCTGGAGCTCTACCGCGAGGCGCTGGTCGGCTTCGAGCAGATGCGGGCGCTCGGCGAGCTGACCGTACGCTGGCTCGGCGGCGCGGCGGCCGCCGAGATCGAGGTCGACGAGTACGCGGGCAACCCGCAGACGGGGGAGGAGCAGTCGGATGAATGAGCAGCCCGAGCCGGTGGAGGCGACGTCCCTGGAATCGCAGGTCGCCGAATGGCGGCCGCCGTGGCAACGCGACCAGGACCCCGAGCCCCGCCACGACACCCCCGCCGACGAGCCCGCCGACGACAGCGATGAGTACGCGCAGGCCCTCGCCGAGGAGCCCGGCCCGGCGGCTCCCGAGCCGGAGATGCCGCCCGCCGCACCCGGGCCTGAACCGGAGACGCCGCCAGCGCCCGCGCCCGTGCCCGACGACGTCGACCTCGGCGCCGTCCTGGAGGCGATCCTCATGATCGCAGAGGAGCCGCTGACCGAGGAATTCCTCTCGTCGGTATTGGAACGGCCACTATCGCAGATCCGCGAGACACTCGGCCGATTGAGCGCCGAATACACTGGCGACGGACGCGGTTTCGATCTGCGTCGCCAAGCCGGCGGATGGCGGTTCTACACCAGGACCGACTACGCCCGCTATGTCGAACGGTTCGTCACCGACGGCGCTTCGGCCCGCCTCACCAAGGCGGCCTTGGAGACGCTCGCGGTCGTCGCCTACCGGCAGCCGGTCACCAGGGGTCGCATCTCGGCGATCCGGGGGGTCAACTGCGACGGGGTCATCCGCACGCTCCTGGCGCGCGGAATGGTCGAAGAGTGCGGCTCCGACCCCGATTCGACGGCGACGCTGTACCGCACCACCACCCTGTTCTTGGAGAAACTCGGCCTGGACACGGTCGACCAGCTGCCTGAGCTGGCGCCGTTCCTGCCGGACGACGTGACGGATATCGAGGATGATGAACAACGCTGACGCAGAGGGCATTCGACTGCAGAAGGTGCTGTCCCAGGCCGGGATCGCCTCCCGCAGAGCGGCCGAGGACCTGATCGCCAGAGGCAAGGTGAAGGTCAATGGCGAGCCCGCGCGTCTCGGCCAGCGCGTCGACCCCGCCTCCGACGTCATCCACGTCTCGGGCAAGCGCGTGATCACCGACATCGAGACCGTCTACTACGCGCTCAACAAGCCCCGCGGCGTCGTCTCGACCATGGACGACGAAGAGGGACGCCCCTCCCTGGCCGAATTCGCCAAGGGCATCGACCAGCGAGTCTTTCATGTCGGACGCCTCGACACCGACTCCGAGGGGCTGCTGCTGCTCACCAACGACGGGGAGCTGGCCAACCGGATCATGCACCCCTCGCACGGGCTGCCCAAGACGTACCGGGCGCAGGTCGCCGGGGTCCTCGACAAGCCGACCTGGCGCCGACTGCTCGCGGGCATCGAACTCGAAGACGGGCCGGCGAAGGCCGACAAACTCAAGATCATCGACGAGCACGCCCAGCAGTCCTTGATCGAGATCACCATCCATGAAGGACGCAAGCATATTGTGAGGCGGCTCATGGACGAGGCCGGACACCGCGTCTCACGGCTGGTCCGCACCGAGATCGGACCGGTCAAACTGCGCAACCTCAAACCGGGAACGCTCCGCAGGCTCACACCCGATGAGATCGGGGAGCTGTACCGGGAGGTCGGGCTCTAGAGGCTGTGCAAGGACCCTGGGCGGGCGCCGTTCGGCCCGCCCTCTCGGGCGGCCCACCGCCACCCGCACCGGTCGCCGCTTCACGGCGGCAGGCAGTGTGTCCGTTCGCCGCGTTGCGGGGCTTCCCAGATCCGACACCGGAATCTGGGAGGCCCTCCGCCTCGCAGGCGAACGCATGGACTCGGATGCAGCCTCGCCCCGATCCCTCGAACAAAGCCTCAGTCCGGCGCGCCGCCGACACCGGCAAGGGGTCGTTAGGCTCTCAGGGTGAACACCATCCTCAATGTCATCTGGTTCGTGCTCGCCGGGCTGTGGCTGGCCATCGGCTACTTCTTCACGGGCCTTTTCTTCTGCATCTTCATCGTCACGATCCCGTTCGGGATCGCCAACATGCGGCTGGCGGGGTACGTGCTGTGGCCGTTCGGCCGCACCATCGTGCGTGAGCCCGCCTCGGAGGGCCTCGTGCTGTTCGGCAACGTCCTCTGGCTGATCCTGTTCGGCTGGGAACTGGCGCTCGCGCACCTGCTCACCGGCCTGATCCAGGCGATCACGATCATCGGCATCCCCCTGGCGGTGGCGAACTGGAAGATGGTCCCGCTGGCGCTGTGGCCGATGGGCGCCCGAGTTGTCGATAAGCCCTGACAGCTCGCATCCAGGCATGATGTAGGTTTGCGTGGTTTGCAGTAGAAGAACGGAGCGAGACAGT
>JAJYSW010000028.1 GCA_021793335.1 Actinomycetes bacterium | reverse complement strand
CAGTCGCACGGGCCGCCGCCCGTCGTACTCGATCGTGACCTGGGTCTTGCCGTCGGGTCGCAGGTACGGGACGGTGCCGTCCTTGCGGACCTCGGTGAGGCGCTGCGAGAGCCGGTGCGCCAAGGCGATCGGCAGCGGCATCAGCTCGGGCGTCTCGCGGCAGGCGTAGCCGAACATCAGGCCCTGGTCTCCGGCGCCCTGCAGGTCGAGCTGGTCGAGGTCGGTCGTGTCCACACGCGATTCCCAGGCTTTGTCGACGCCTTGGGCTATGTCGGGGCTCTGGCCGCCGATCGAGACGTTGACGCCGCACGAGGCGCCGTCGAAGCCCTTCTTGGAGGAGTCGTATCCGATGCGCAGGATCGTCTCGCGCACGATGCGCGGGATGTCGGCGTAGGCGGCGGTCGTCACTTCGCCGGCCACGTGGACTTGCCCGGTGGTGATGAGCGTCTCGACCGCAACCCGACTCAACGGGTCCTGGGAGAGCAGGGCGTCCAGGATCCCATCGGAGATCTGGTCGGCGATCTTGTCCGGGTGGCCTTCGGTGACCGACTCGGAAGTGAACAGGCGACGTGCCACGGCACTCCTCAACACACATCCACGCCGCGCAGCGGCGCTATTCGACTGACTTCGCAGCTCACAAGTCTATGCGTTTGAGATCATCGCACCAACTCGGCGCGCTGCTCCGAGGCGGTGTCACTCCAGTCCACCAGCCGGGAGACGCGCTGCGACGGCGTCCCAGATGGCATCGGCCACCGTCTCCTTGTCCGCATGGGAAAGTGCGTCGACTGCGCCACGTTCGTCGAGGATCGTGACCGAGTTCTCCGCCGCACCGAACACGGCGCCGCCAGAGACGTCATTGAGCACCACCAGATCGGCGCCCTTCTTCACTCGTTTGGCCTGCGCGCGCTCGGGGCCGCCGCCGGTCTCGGCGGCGAAGACCACCAGGACCCGGTCGGCGCCCTTCCGCTCCCCCACCGCCGCGGCGATATCGGGCGTGGAGGTCAAGGCGAGGTCGACGTCGCCGTCCCGTTTGAGTTTGCCGTCCGAGACGCGCTTCGGCCGGAAGTCGGCGGGGGCGGCGGCCAGCACCGCGGCGTCGGCGCCGCGTGCGGCTTCGAGCGTGGCCTCGTAGAGTTGGCCGGTCGTCTCTACTCGATGCACCTCGACACCGGCGGGGAAGGCGACGTCGACATGTGCGGCGATGAGCGTGACCTCCGCTCCACGGGCGGCGGCCGCGGCGGCGAGGGCGATGCCCTGGCGGCCGGAGGAGTGGTTGCCGATGAAGCGGACCGGATCGATCGCCTCGCGGGTGCCGCCTGCGGTGACCAGGACGCGGCGGCCGACGAGGTCCCGACCGGCGCCGGTCCCGGCCGTGGCGGAGGAGCGGCGGGAAAGGCTCAGGAAGCCCTTGAACAGGGTGAACAGCGCTTCGGGTTCGGGCAGGCGTCCCGGCCCGGTATCGGCGCCGGTCAGTCGGCCCGAGTCGGGTTCGACGACGTGCGCGCCGCGTTCGCGCAGCACGGCGACGTTCGCCCGCGTGGCCGGGTGCTCCCACATCTCGGTGTGCATCGCGGGTGCGAAGACCTGGGGGCAGGTCGCGGTGAGCAGCGTGCTCGTCAGGAGGTCGTCGGCACGGCCGGCGACGGCGCGCGCGAGCAGGTCGGCGGTGGCCGGGACGACGGCGACCAGGTCGGCCTCGCGGCCGAGGCGCACGTGTTTGACGTCCGCGACGTCCGAGAACACGCCGGAGGCCACCGGGCGGCCCGAGAGGGCCTCCCAGGTGGCCTCGCCGACGAAATTGAGCGCCGCCTCGGTGGGGACGACGGTCACCTCGTGACCGGCCTCCTTCAGCAGGCGCAGCAGCGTGGCCGATTTATAGGCCGCGATGCCGCCCGAGACGCCAAGAACGACGTTCACACCGGGTCCTAAGCTTCGGCGTCGTCGAACACCTTCGTGTCGAGCAGGCCCTTGTCCAGCTCGCGCATGGCTATCGACAGCGGCTTCTCCTCGGGCGTGGTCTCGACCAGAGGGCCGACGTATTCGAGCAGGCCCTCGCCGAGCTGAGAGTAATAGGCGTTGATCTGCCGGGCCCGCTTGGCCGAGTAGATTACCAGCTGGTATTTCGACTGGCTCCTCTTGAGGAGATCGTCGATCGGCGGGTTGGTGATGCCGACGGGGTCGGCGACAGTCCCTGACACGTGTCTTCCTTCGTGTGCGTCTTGCGGTTCAGACGGCTCCGGATTCCCGCAGTGCCGCTATGCGGCTCGCGGGCTTCGTGCCGATGGTCGGGGCACGGCTCGCAGGCAGTGCCGGGAGCGGCTCATTTGCGGCTCGCGAGCATGGCCGAGGCGGCCAGCGAGCCCATCAACTCTACCAGTTCGGAGGCGGCCTGTTCGATCGAGACGTTCGTGACCGTGTGGTCGAACTCGGCTTCGGCGTCGAGCTCGGCCCGGGCGGCCTCCAGGCGGCGTTCGATGGTGGCGGCGTCTTCAGTACCCCGTCCGGTGAGGCGCCGGACCAACTCGTCCCACGAAGGCGGGGCGAGGAAGACCAGTTGCGCCTCGGGCATCGCGCGCCGCACCTGGCGCGCGCCCTGCAGTTCGATCTCCAAGAGCGCCGGCAGTCCGGCGCGCAGCTGGGCGTCGACGGGGCCGCGGGGGGTTCCGTACAGGTTCCCCGCATAGGAGGCCCATTCGAGGAATTCCCCCGCGGCGATCATCGACTCGAACTGTTCGGTCGACACGAAGTGGTAGTCGGCGCCGTCGACCTCACCCGGGCGCGGCTTGCGGGTCGTGCAGCTCACGGAGAGCCAGACCCACGGGTAGTACTCCTGGATGAGAGCCTTGACGCTGCCCTTGCCCACGCCGGACGGGCCTGAGAGGACCGTCAGGCGCTGGGCCTGGGCCGCGTGCGGTCTATCGATGCTCACTCGACTACTACTACCCGAGGTCAGCCCTGGTCGCCCTTGAATTCATCCAGGAGCGCGGCGCGCTGGTGCTCGCCCAGCCCGCGGAGGCGGCGGGAGTCGGCGATCTTGAGCTTCTCCATGATCTGGAGGGCGCGCTTGTCACCGATACCGGGGAGGGCCTTGAGGACGGCCGAGACCTTCATCTTGCCGGGGATGTCGTCGGTTGCGGCAGCCTTGAGGACCTCTTCCAGGGTCTTCTCACCCGACTTCAGCTGCTCTTTGAGCAGGGCGCGTTCCTTGCGGGCTTTAGCGGCCTTTTCGAGGGCTGCGGCGCGCTGTTCCGGTGTCAGTTTAGGGAGCGGCACGGGGTCTCCTTGCAGTCGATGGTTTCGTCCCTCTGGACCTTCAAGTGCGGGTATTACCGAAGCATACCCAGCTCGGGAAAGGTAACCCCAGCTCCCGACACACCTGCGACCGGGGGTGGGGGAATCGGGCCGCGACCGGGGACGATCACGTTCCGAGGGCGGAGCGGCACTCCTCCTGGAGGGCGTCGAGGGCACTGCGAATACTCGTTACGACGGGCCCCGGCTGTGCGATTTGTCGTGAATAAGACGGAATTGCGGAGTTCACGGCGGGGCCCAGGACGCGCGGCAGGTCACTCGGACGCCCCCCTTGCGCGCCCATACCGGGAACCAGGACGGGACCGTTGAAAACCGACAGATCGTGAGCATTGTCACGGCCATCGGCCGTCCCACGGGCGATTCCGTAAGTCGACTCACGCACCTGGGGCCCCTCTCGTGTGGCGCAGGCCCCGATGGTGGCGCCCATGACCACGCCGAGTGAGCCGAGCGGCTCGGCCCCCGCGTTTCGGGCGGCGAGCTCGTCGATGATCCCCTGGGCCACCGTTCCGCCGTCGCGGCGTGCGGCCAACTGCACCTCCTCGCCCTCGGGGTTCGAGGTGCGGGCGAGCACGAACACGCCTTTGCCATGGGCGGCCGCCAGATCGAAGGCCGGCTGGAGGGAACCGGTTCCCAGGAACGGGCTGGCGGTGATGGCGTCGGCGGCCAGCGGCGCGGCCGGGTCGAGGTGGGCGCTCGCGTACGCGGCCATGGTCGAACCGATATCGCCGCGTTTGACGTCGAGGATCACCAGTGCGCCCGCACTGCGGGCCTCGGCGACGACCCGCTCCAGCAGCGCGACGCCGCCGGAGCCGAAGCGCTCGAAGAACGCCGACTGCGGTTTGATGAAGCCCGCGCCCTCGGCGCACGCCTCGACCATCGTCAGCGCGAACCGCTCGGCTCCGGCGAGGTCGTCGCTCAGGCCCCAGCTTCGCAGTACGGTGCCGTGCGGGTCGATCCCGGCGCACAGTGGCCCGCGCTCGGTGAGCATGCGGTGGGCCCGGGCCCCGAAATCCTCGGTTGCGGACACGGTCGTCTCCTTACTCTTGCGGGGTTTCGGACGTTCAGGAGCGGGGGGCGCGCCGCCGCCCGGTGGACCGGCGCTTGTGGCGGCGGGCGCTCCGCCGCACCACTGACGATCCGTTGTAGACCAGACCGCTGTAGATCTGGACCAGGCTGGCGCCGGCGTCGAACATGGCGTCGGCGTCGTCGGGCGTCATGACGCCGCCCGAACCGATGATCGGGAGCCGCCCGTTCGTCTCGCGGTGGACGAAGCGCACGATCTCCCTGGAGATCGCCGACAGCGGCCGGCCGGACATGCCGCCGGGCTGCGCGGCCACGGCGTCATCGCCGGGGTCGACGCCGTCGCGCCCGAGCGTGGTGTTGGTGGCGATCACGCCTGAGACCTCCGATTCGAGGCACACTTCGAGCAGCTCGCCGATGGCCGACTCGGTGAGGTCGGGAGCGATCTTGACGAACAGTGGATGCGGAGGGCGGCCCGCGGCGATCCGCTCGCCCTCGGCCTTCAGCTCGGACAGGAGCCGCCCCAATTCGCCGGCGTCCTGGAGGCGGCGCAGTCCCGGCGTGTTCGGCGAGGAGACGTTGACCGCCAGGTAGTCGGCGAACGGATAGAGGACGCGCATGGAGTGCAGGTAGTCCTCCACCGCCGACTCCAAAGGCACGGCCTTGGACTTGCCGATGCTGATGCCCAGCGGGCAGTCGACCGGCGGGGCCGCGGCGAGCCGGGCCGCGAGGGCCTCGGCGCCGTCATTGTTGAAGCCCATCCGGTTGACGAAGGCCTCGGACTTCGGCATCCGGTACAGCCGCGGCCGGGGATTGCCGGGTTGGGCCTGGGCCGTGACGGTGCCGATCTCGGCGAAGCCGAAGCCCAGAGCGGGCCAGGCGCCGATGGCCAGGCCGTTCTTGTCCATCCCGGCGGCCAGCCCGATCGGGTTGGGGAATCGGATCCCGCAGACGGTGACCGGCGCGCTCACCTGGTTGAGTCTGATGAGCGCGTTCCGGGCCTGCCGCTGCGCGGACAGGCGGGAGAGCCAGCGCAGCGTGGTCTCGTGCGCGGTCTCGGCGTCGCCCCGGCCGACCCTGAACAGGACCGGCCGGGCCAATTTCTGGTAAAGCTTCATCGTTCGGTGTACACCTATTCGCCCGGCGGCACTCAGCCGCGCAGCCGTTGATGGAGTTCTTGGAGCGGTGCGACGGTCAGCTCGCCCCTGGCCGCGGCCTCGATGCCCATCGTGGCGGCCGCCGCGCCCTGGATGGTGGTGACGCACGAGACGTCGGCGACGACGGCCGCGGTACGAATCTCCCAGCCGTCGGTGCGGGGCCCCGAAGAGGCCGAGGGCGTGGTGATGACGAGATCGACCTCACCGGAGGCGATGAGGCTGACGGCGTCGGTCTCGTTCTCGCCGCGTTCGCCGGAATGGCGGGCCACGGGCATGAAATCGATACCGTGGCGTTTGAGCACGAGCCCGGTGCCCTTGGTGGCGTAGACGGTGAAGCCGAGGTCCACCAGGCGCCGGACGGGGAAGACGACGGCTCGCTTATCGCGATCGGCGACGGAGACGAAGACCTTGCCGGAGACGGGGAGCCCGCCGTAGACGGCGAGGGTGGCCTTGGCGAAGGCGAGTCCGAAGGAGCCGCCCAGGCCCATGACCTCGCCGGTGGACTTCATCTCGGGGCCCAGAAGCGCATCGATGCCCGCGCCCTCGACGGTGCGGAAGCGTTTGAAGGGCAGGACGACCTCTTTGACGCTGACCGGCACGTCGGGTCCGGCGTCGGAGCCGTCGCCCTCCGCCAGGAGCATGCCTTCTTCGCGCAGCTCGGCGATGGTCGCGCCCATGGCGATGCGGGCGGCGGCCTTGGCGAGCGGGACGGCGGTGGCCTTGGAGACGAACGGGACGGTGCGGGAGGCGCGCGGATTGGCCTCCAGGACGTACAGCCGGTCGTCCTTGAGGGCGTACTGGACGTTCATGAGGCCGCGCACGCCGATGCCGAAGGCGAGTTTAGCGGTGTAGTCGCGGATCTGCTCGATGACGGCCCCGCCGAGGGTGATCGGCGGGAGCGCACAGGAGGAGTCGCCGGAGTGGACGCCGGCCTCCTCGATGTGCTCCATGATGCCGCCGAGATAGAAGTCCTCGCCGTCGCACAGGCAGTCGACGTCGATCTCGACCGCGTCGTCGAGGAAGCGGTCGACCAGGACGGGGTGCGCCGGGCTGGCCTCGGTGGCGCGGGAGATGTACCCGGCGAGTGATTCCTCGTCGTAGACGATCTCCATGCCCCTGCCGCCGAGGACGTAGGAAGGCCGCACGAGCACCGGGTAGCCGATCTCGGCGGCGACGTCGCGGGCCTCCGCGAAGGAGACCGCGGTGCCGCCCGGGGGCATGATGAGGCCGAGCTCGTCGAGCAGGCGTCCGAAGACGCCGCGGTCCTCGGCGGCATCGATGGCCGACGGTGCGGTGCCCACGACCGGCAGCCCGGCCTCGGCGAGGCGGTCGGCCAGGCCCAGCGGGGTCTGGCCGCCGAGTTGGACGATGACGCCGACGACACCGGGCCCGCCGGCCGCCAGACCGGATTCGTGCTCGGCGTGGTGGACCTCGCTGACGTCCTCGAACGTGAGCGGCTCGAAGTAGAGGCGGTCGGCGGTGTCGTAGTCGGTGGAGACGGTCTCGGGATTGCAGTTGACCATGATCGTCTCGTAACCGGCCTCGCGCAGCGCCTGGACGGCGTGCACGCAGCTGTAGTCGAACTCGATGCCCTGGCCGATCCGGTTCGGGCCCGAGCCGAGGATCATGACCTTGGGGCGGTTCGAGGGCACGACCTCGGTCTCGTCCTCATAGGTCGAGTAGTGGTAGGAGGTGTCGGCGTCGAACTCGGCGGCGCAGGTGTCGACGGTCTTGTAGACCGGGCGCATGCCGAGTCGCCGGCGCAGGCGACGGACGCCGTCCTCGCCGGCGAACTCCGGCCGCAGGGCGGCGATCTGGGCGTCGGAGCAGCCGGCGCGCTTGGCCTTCCACAGCAGCGTTTCGTCGATGACGGGGGCGGCCTGGATCTCGGCGCGCAGGTCGACCAGCTGAGCGATCTGGTCGAGGAACCAGGGGTCGATCTTGCAGGCGTCGTGGACCTGGTCGACGGTGGCGCCCAGGCGCAGGGCGCGCTCGGCGGTGTAGAGCGTCCCGTCGTGGGGCGTCCGCAGCGCTTCGAGCGTGCCTTCGAGCGTGGCTCCGGCGGGGTCGGGGCACGTCCAGAACCCGGCGGCCTTGGTCTCGGTCGAGCGCAGGGCCTTCTGGAGGGCCTGCTGGAAGGTGCGGCCCAGGCTCATGGCCTCGCCGACGGATTTCATGGTGGTGGTCAAGGTGGGGTCGGCGCCGGGGAACTTCTCGAAGGTGAAGCGCGGAATCTTGACGGCGACATAGTCGAGCGCGGGTTCGAAGACCGCCGGAGTGGCCCCGGTGATGTCGTTGGGGATCTCGTCGAGCGTGTACCCGATGGCGAGCTTCGCGGCGATCTTGGCGATCGGGAAGCCGGTGGCCTTGGAGGCCAGAGCGGAGGAGCGCGAGACGCGCGGATTCATCTCGATGACGATGATCCGGCCGTCGGCCGGGTCGATCGCGAACTGGATATTGCACCCGCCGGTGTCGACGCCGACCTCGCGCAGGACGGCGATGCCGATGTCCCGCATGTTCTGGTATTCGCGGTCGGTGAGGGTCATGGAGGGGGCGACGGTGACCGAATCGCCGGTGTGGACGCCCATGGGGTCGATGTTCTCGATCGAGCAGACCACGACGACGTTGTCATCGTGGTCGCGCATGAGTTCGAGTTCGTACTCCTTCCAGCCCAGGACGCTCTCTTCGATGAGGACCTCGGTGGTGGGCGATTCGGCCAGGCCGCCTCCGGCGATGCGGTCGACGTCCTCCCAGGTGTAGGCCATACCGGAGCCGAGACCGCCCATGGTGAACGAGGGCCGGATGACGACGGGCAGACCGAGGTCCTCGACCGTGGTGCGGACCTCGTCCATGGTGTGGCAGACCGCCGAGCGGGGCACCTCGCCGCCGGCCTTGAGGACGACGTCCTTGAAACGCTGGCGGTCCTCGCCGCGTTCGATGGCCTCCAGGTCGGCGCCGATGAGCTCGACGCCGTACTTGGCGAGGATGCCGGCCTCGGCGAGGTCGACGGCGGCGTTGAGAGCGGTCTGGCCGCCGAGGGTCGGCAGGAGCGCATCGGGTTTCTCACGGGCGATGACCTGCTCGATGACCTCGGTGGTGATCGGCTCGATGTACGTGGCGTCGGCGAATTCGGGGTCGGTCATGATCGTGGCCGGGTTGGAGTTGACCAGGGTGACCCTGATGCCCTCCTCGCGCAGCACTCGGCACGCCTGGGTGCCGGAGTAGTCGAATTCGCAGGCCTGGCCGATCTGGATGGGCCCGGATCCGATGACCAGGACGTGGTTGATGTCGTCGCGTTTAGGCATCGGCGTTGGACCCTTCGATGTCGCTGGAGTGTGCGGTGTCGATCAGCTCGGTGAGACGGTCGAACAGGCGGTCGGTCTCGCGCGGGCCGCTCGCGGCCTCGGGGTGGTATTGGACGGAGCAGGCCGGAACGTCCTGGCAGAGGAGTCCTTCGACGACGCCGTCGTCGAGGCACACGTGGCTGATCTGGACGCGGCCGAACTCGGTCGCGAAGTGTTCGGGCTCCGGTGCGGTGGTGCGGTCCTCCGCCGTCGGTTTCGTCGGTGCTTCGGGTTCGCCGTCCTTTTTCGGTCTCGCCAGCGCGAACCCGTGATTGTGCACGGTGATCTCGACCTTCCCGGTGCGCCGGTCGAGGACGGACTGGTTGCTGCCGCGGTGGCCGTGTTCGAGCTTGTAGGTGTCCAGGCCGAGCGCACGGCCGAGGATCTGGTTGCCGAAGCAGATGCCGAAGACCGGGACCCGGCGGCGCAGCAGTTCGCGGGTGAGCTCGACCTGCCGGTCGGCGGTGGCCGGGTCGCCCGGGCCGTCGGAGAGGAGCACGGCATCGGGAGCGCCGGCCAGGAGCGCTTCCGCTTCGGTGTCGGCGGGGTGGACGGTGGTGGTGACGCCGCGCTGGGCCAGTCGCCGCGGCATGCTGCGTTTGAGGCCGAGGTCGAGGGCGGCGACGGTGTACTTGACCTCGCCGACGGCCTCGTACGTGTGCGGCCGTTCGCAGGTGACCTGGTCGAGGAGGTCGGCGCCGGTCGTCTGCGAGGCGGCCTTGACGCGGGCGAGGAGCGCGTCGGCGTCGGTGGAACGCGAGGAGATGCCGCAGCGCATCGTGCCGGAATCGCGCAGGTGTCTGGTGAGCGCGCGCGTGTCGACCCCGCAGATGCCGACGACGCCCTGGGCGGCCAGCTCCTCTTCGAGGCCGCGTTCGGCGCGCCAGTTGGAGGCGACGCGGGAGGGGTCTCGGACGACGTAGCCGGCGGCCCAGATGCGGTGGGACTCGTCGTCCTCGTCGTTCCAGCCGGTGTTGCCGATCTGCGGGGCGGTCTGGGTGATGATCTGCCCGTAGTGGGAGGGGTCGGTGAGGGTCTCCTGGTATCCGGTCATACCGGTGGAGAAGACCGCTTCGCCGAAGGTCTCGCCGACCGATCCGTAGGCTTCGCCGCGGAAGACGCGGCCGTCTTCGAGTACGAGGATCGCGGGGGCGCGGCTGCTCATTGGGTCTCCTCTGCGGTCTCGGCCAGGACGCCGTCGAGTACGGTGGCGCGTCCGCGCAGGAACGTCGCCTGGATCGTCACCGGGAGTTCCATCCCGGCATAGGGGGTGTTCTGGGACAGGGACGCCAGCTCGGAGGGGACCACCGTCCAGGTGCGGGAGGGGTCGACGAGCGTGAAGTTCGCCTCCAGTCCCGGTTCGGGGTCGCGGCCGTGCGCGGTGAGCGCGGCGATGCGCGCGGGGGTGCGCGAGGTGCGCTCGGCGACGAGGTCCCAGTCGACGCCGTCGGAGCCGCCGAGGGCGGCGACGGTGATCGACAGCGCGGTCTCCAGACCGAGCATGCCGGGCCGGGCTGCGGACCATTCGCAGTCCTTGTCCTGGGGGGCGTGCGGGGCGTGGTCGGTGGCGACGACGTCGACGACGCCTTCGGCGAGCGCGGCCCGCAGCGCCTCCACGTCGGAGCGCGAACGCAGCGGCGGGTTGACCTTGTAGACCGGATCGTAGGTGTGGACCCGCTCATCGGTCAGCAGCAGGTGGTGGGGGCAGACCTCGGCGGTGACCGACACGCCGCGGGCCTTGGCCTCGCGGATGATCTCGACCGAGCGGGCGGTCGAGATGTGGCAGAAGTGGATTCGCGCGCCGACGTACTCGGCCAGGAGCACGTCGCGGGCGATGATGGCCTCTTCGGCGACGGCGGGCCAGCCGGGCAGGCCGAGCTCGGCGGAGACGGCGCCCTCGTTCATCTGGGCGCCTTCGGTCAGGCGCGGTTCCTCGGCGTGCTGGGCGATCAGTCCGTCGAAGGTCTTGACGTATTCCAGGGCCCGGCGCATCAGGCGCGGGTCGGCGACGCAGTGGCCGTCGTCGGAGAACATGCGGACCTTCGCGGCCGAGTGCGCCATCGCGCCGATCTCGGCGAGGCGTTCGCCGGCGAGGCCGACCGAGACCGCGCCGATGGGCTGGACGTCGGCGAAACCGGCGGCGCGCCCGAGCGCGGCGACCTGCTCGACGACGCCGGCGGTGTCGGCGACGGGGTCGGAGTTGGCCATGGCGCACACGGCCGTGTAGCCGCCTTTGGCGGCGGCGCGGGTGCCGGTCAGGACGGTCTCGGCGTCCTCTCGGCCGGGCTCGCGCAGGTGCGTGTGGAGGTCGACCAGGCCGGGCAGGAGCACCAGGCCGTCGGCGTCGACGACGTCGGCGCCGGTTCGGCTCGGGGCGCCGATCTCGGCGACGCGGCCCTCGTCCACGAGGATGTCGGCGCGGCCTCGGCCGACGATGTCGGCGCCCTTGATCAGGGTGCGGCGGGGGTGTTCTGAGCGCTTCATCGGGCGTCTCCGTTCGTCAGCAGGAGGTAGAGCACGGCCATGCGGACCCAGACGCCGTTGGCGACCTGCTCGGTGATGGTGGCGCGCGGGGAGTCGGCGACGCGGGCGGCGATCTCCATGCCCCGGTTCATCGGCCCGGGGTGCATGACGATGGCGTGCTCGGGCATGAGGCCCAGGCGGCGCTCGTCGAGTCCGTAGAGGCGCGCGTATTCGTTGGCGGTGGGGAAGAAGGCGTCGTTCATGCGTTCGCGTTGGACGCGCAGCATCATGACCGCGTCGGCGTCGCGCAAGGAGGCGTCGAGGTCGTAGGAGATCTCGACGGGCCAGGTGCCGATGTCGGCCGGCAGCAATGTGGGCGGTGCGACCAGGCGCACGCGGGCGCCCAGTTCGGACAGCAGCCACACGTTGGAGCGGGCGACTCTGCTGTGGAGGATGTCGCCGACGATGGCGACGGTGCGGCCTTCGATGCCGCCGAGCCGCCGGCGCATGGTGTAGGCGTCGAGGAGGGCCTGTGTGGGATGGGCGTGGGTGCCGTCTCCGGCGTTGAGGACCGCGCCGTCGACCCACTGGGTGAGGCGCTGGGGCGCCCCGGAGGAGGGGTGGCGGATGACCACGGCCTCGGGGCCCATGGCCTGGAGGGTGAGCGCGGTGTCCTTGAGGCTCTCGCCCTTGTTGATGCTGGAGGTCTTGGCCGCGAAGTTCACGACGTCGGCGCTCAGCCGTTTGGCGGCGGTCTCGAAGGAGGTGCGGGTGCGGGTGGAGTCCTCGTAGAAGAGGTTGACCACGGTGCGCCCGCGCAGGGTCGGGAGTTTGGGGACTTCGCGGCCGGTGACCGCCTCGGCCATCTGGCCGGTCAGGTCGAGGATGAGTTCGGCTTCGTCGCGGGTGAGCTGCTTGGCCGTCAGCAGGTGCTTCATCGTCCCTCGTCTCCGGTGAGGATGACCGCGTCGGAGCCGTCGTACTCGGTGAGGTGGACCGCGACGTTCTCGCTGCGGGAGGTGGGGATGTTCTTGCCGACGTAGTCGGCGCGGATGGGCAGTTCGCGGTGGCCGCGGTCGACGAGGATGGCCAGCTGCACCTGGGCGGGGCGGCCGAGGTCGTAGAGGGCGTTGAGGGCGGCGCGGACGGTGCGTCCGGAGTAGAGGACGTCGTCGACGAGGACGACGCGCTGGTCGTCCACTCCGGATGGCGGCAGGTCGGTGGGGCCGAGCGGGCGGAGCGCGCGGCGGCGCAGATCGTCCCGGTAGAGCGTGATGTCGAGGGTCCCGGCCGGGACGTCGACATCGGCGAAGCGCCGGATGCGTTCGGCCAATCGCCCGGCGAGCGCCACACCGCGGGTGGGGATGCCGAGCAGGATCGTGTCGGGGGCGCCTTTGGTCTTCTCCAGGATCTGGTGGGCGATCCGGTCGAGGACGCGGCCTATGTCGTCGGGGGACAGGATCTGTTTGCCTTCGGGCGGCCGGTCCGGGTCTCCGGACGGCGCACTGCGGGCAGGGCGAGCCACGCGAACCTCCTTCTCCGCCTCACGGGACGGCCTGTTAAAGAACGGTTTCGTCGCGAGTCATCTTACGTCGCCCGTAACAGAGCGTGAAGTCAGATCGGTCGCCGACGACACCGAAAGTCACCCGTATGACGGGTTTAGTAAGGTTTGGAAAGTGCTTGGAACGGTCTTAGGCGACGAAGAACACTAGTTTCGGGGACCCCAACGGCCGATGGTCACCGACTGTAGTCAACAATAGGATTCCTCTCGTACCGAAAACTTGGAGTTGATCCCAACATGGCGACATCTGACTACGCCAAGGCGCTCGGCAACCGGCTGCGTGACATCCGCATGCAGCAGGGGCTGTCGTTGCAAGGCGTCGAGGACAAGTCCGGCGGCAAGTGGAAGGCCGTCGTCATCGGTTCCTACGAGCGCGGCGACCGGTCCATCACCGTCAGCCGTCTCGCGGAACTGGCCGACTTCTACCGGATCCCCGTCTCGGAGCTGCTGCCGGAGGGCGTGCCGCTGCCCATCGAGCAGGCCGAGAAGATCGTCCTCAACCTTGAGGCGCTCTACGATCACCCCGACGCCGACCTCGAACACGTCGCCAAACTTGCGCGCTCCATCCAGCAGCGCCGCGGCGACTACAACGGCCGAATCCTCTCCATTCGGGCCGACGACCTCTACACTCTGGCGGTCATCTACTCGACCACGCCCTCCGGTCTGATCGAGAAGCTCGAGGACTTCGGCGTCATCGTCCACGACCTTCAGGCATTCTTCGCCGCGGACGAGTAGGCCGCGGCGAACGGCGCCGCCGCACGGGCACGGCCGAGTAAAAACGATTCAGTCCTCGTGCGGCCCTGCGAAGCCGCTTCGAGCCGGGCCCGGACGGCGCCACGCGCGATCGCGTGCCGCCGAGCCGGCGACCGCGACACGGCCGGCCGCAAGTTCCGATCCCCTGCGGCCGGGCCGGCCGCTCCGGCTCCGCAGCGATCCACTGTGACCTGCGCATACGACACGGCCGGGACGTCCCCATGGGAGCGTCCCGGCCGTCGTGCGCGGTGAACTCAGTCGTCCTCCTGCGGAGCGCTCCACCAGGGACGGGCGGCCTTGTCGAGGACGGCATTGATGAACGCCGGGTCGTCAGAGGAGCCGATCTGCTCGGCCACTCGGAGCGCCTCCTTGATGGCCACCGGCGCGTCCACGTCCTCGACGAACCTGATCTCGTAGAGCCCCACGCGCAGCACGTTCCGGTCGACGGCGGGCATCCGCTCGATCGACCAACCCGCTGCGGCCTCGCGCAGGGTCTCGTCGATCTCGTCGATGTGGTCGGCGACGCCGCGCACCAGCTGCTCGGCGTAGGCCGGAAGCCGGGGTGCCTCGGGGTCGATGGCCGCGCGCCCGGCGCGCTCGCCGAGCACCTTCTCGACCGGTTCGTCGCGGCTCTCGGCCTCGTAGAGGATCTCGACGGCGCGCATCCGCCATTTCGTCCGCGCGGTGAGCGCACCGGCCCTGGCCTGTTTCCTCCCCACTGCGCCTAGGCCCGGGAGAGGTATTTGCCGTCGCGGGTGTCGACCTTGATCGTCTCGCCGTTCTCGATGAACAGCGGCACGTTGACCTGTGCGCCGGTTTCGAGGGTGGCGGGCTTGGTGCCGCCCGAGGAGCGGTCCCCTTGGAGGCCCGGCTCGGTATAAGTGATGGTGAGCTCGACCGAGGGCGGCAGTTCGACGTACAGGATCGTGCCCTCGTGCATGGCGACCGTGGCCTCGGAGTTCTCCAGCATCCACTTGCCGGCGTCGCCGACCAGCGCGGGGCCGATCGGGTACTGGTCATAGGTCTCCATGTCCATGAACACGAAGTCCTCGCCCTCCTTGTAGAGGTACTGCATGGTGCGGCGGTCGACGGTGGCGGTCTCGACCTTGGCGCCGGCGTTGAAGGTCTTGTCGACGATCTTGCCCGACGGGATCTGTTTGACGGTCGTCCGCACGAACGCAGGGCCTTTACCGGGCTTGACGTGCTGGAACTCCTGGACTTGCCAGAGCTGGCCTTCCAGGTTGAGCACCATGCCGTTCTTCAGATCGTTCGTGGTTGCCACGGGCGTAAATCTCTTTTCGGTAGAGGGTTTGTTACGGGCCGGCGATCAATGGTAGCGGCCGTTCCGAGCGCTCCGAGTCCAGGCCATGGCGCTGTGTCGATCCGCTCAGGCCGCGACGGGCGGCCGGACCGCCGTGAGCGGGCCATCACGATACATCGGCCGGGGCGGGCGAAGACCCGAGCACCCCTGCGCGATGACCTGGGTCCCTGCGCGTCTCCTGGGAGGCGCGGGCTCGATCGCGGCGGTGGACGGCGGCCTCGCCACGCGACTATCGGTGGGTGGCGAGGTGGCGGAGGGCCGCGGTGTAACCGCCGAGGCCGAGTCCGGCGATGACGCCCTCGGCGTGGGCCGAGATGTACGAGTGGTGCCGGAACGGCTCGCGTCGGTGGACGTTGGAGAGGTGCACCTCGATGAGCGGGGCGGTCAGCTGCGCGCAGGCGTCGCCGACCGCCACCGAGGTGTGGGTCCAGGCGGCGGCGTTGAGCACCACCGGGATCTGTTCGTCAGCGGCCTCGTGGAGCCACTCGAGCATTTCGTGTTCGGCGTTGGTCTGACGGCAGTCGACCTCCAGGCCGAGCGCCGCCCCGGTCTCCCGGCACAGTTCGACGAGGTCGTCGAGCGTCTGCGAGCCGTAGACCGCGGGCTCGCGGCGGCCGAGCCGGTTCAGGTTGGGGCCGTTGAGCACGTAAGTCTTCACTCGGTGAGCCTCTCATAGGCCAGTCGTTGCAGTTCGGGAGTGACGTCGTCGACGATCGCGGCCTCGCCGAGGGCGTCGAGGAGGATGAACCGCTGCGTGGCACCGAGGTTCTTCTTGTCGATCTTCATGACCGCGCTGATCTCCTCCCAGCGGCCGGCCTGGTACGTCGTGGGCAGACCGAGCGATTCGAGGATCGCCTCGGTCCGCTCGACCAGGTCGACGCGGCCGGTGATCGCACCGAGGTGGGCGGCGTAGACCATGCCGACGGCGACGGCGTCGCCGTGCCGCCAGCGGTAGTCTTCGATCTTCTCGATCGCGTGCGCGAAGGTGTGCCCGTAGTTGAGGATCGCCCGCAGGCCGCCCTCCTTGAGGTCGGCGGCGGTCACTCGGGCCTTCATGGCGATGGCGCGTTCGACCAGTTCGGTCAGCACGGGGCCGGCGGCGTCGAGGGCGGCCCTCGGGTCGTTCTCGATCAGTTCGAGGATGGCCGGGTCCGCGATGAATCCGGCCTTGACGATCTCGGCCATGCCCGCCGCCATGTCGCGCTCGGGGAGGGTCGTGAAGTGGTCGAGGTCGACCAGGACCGCGCGGGGCGGATAGAAGGCGCCGACGAGGTTCTTGCCGGCGCCGGTGTTGACGCCGGTCTTGCCGCCCACGGCGGCGTCGACCGCGCCGAGCAGCGAGGTCGGGACGTGCACGAGCGCCACGCCGCGCAGCCAGCAGGCCGCGACGAACCCGGCCAGGTCCGTCGCCGCTCCCCCGCCGACGCCGATGATCATGTCGGTGCGGGTGAAGCCTTCGGCGCCGAGCGCCTCCCAGCACTGTTCGGCGACGGCGATCGTCTTGCCGTCCTCGGCGTCGGGGATCTCCATGAGGGTGGCCTCGACGCCTTCGGGCAGCAGCGAGCCGATGCGCCCGGCGAGTTCGGCGGTGCCGGCGGTGTGGATGAGGGCGACGCGGACGGCGCGGCCCAGGTGCTCGGGCAGCCGTTCGACGACACCTCGTCCGATGAGGACTGGGTAGGGGGCCTCGGCGTCGTTCACGGTGACGGTGCGGGTGCCGAGCTTCACGGCGATCTCGTCGGTCAAGTCCTCGACCGCCTTTCCGGTGGTGTCGATTTCAATGTCGGCGACCTCTCGGTAGAGCGGGAGCCGTTCGTCCATGAGTCTGCGGAGCGTGGCGCGCGGGTTGACCGCCAGGAGCGGGCGACCACGGTCGATCTCGGTGCGCTTGACGGCTTCGGCGAGATCGACTCGGAGGTGGACGACGGGCACGTCGGCCAGGAGTTTCCGGTTGGCCTCGGCCATGATCGCACCGCCGCCGAGCGCGAGGACGCCCTCGTGCTCGGCCACGGCGACGCGCACGGCCTCACGTTCGAGCGCACGGAAGTGGTCTTCGCCGTCGTCGACGAAGATGTCCGGGATCGGCTTGCCGGCGGCCTCGGCGATATCGGCGTCGGTGTCGCGGAAGGTCGTGCCGAGCTTCGCGGCCAGTGCGGCGCCGACGGTGGTCTTGCCCGAACCCGGCGGTCCGACGATGACGATCGGGCTCATGCGAGTTCGCCTCCGATCGGGCGGCGGGCGGGAGTCGGGTGCGACCGCATCATTTCACCCGCAGGTGTTCGATGTAGGACTGGTGGTTGCGCCGGGCCTCGGCCACGGAGTCGCCGCCGAATTTCTCCAGGGCGGCCCCGGCGAGGACGTAGGCGACCATCGACTCGGCGACGACGCCGCCGGCGGGAACGGCGCACACGTCGGAACGCTGATTGATGGCCTCGGCGGCCTCGCCGGTCTCGGTATCGATCGTGCGCAGCGGCCGGGTCAGGGAGGAGATGGGCTTGAGCATGGCCGAGACGCGCACGGGCTGACCGGTGGTGATGCCCCCTTCGAGGCCGCCGGCGCGGTCGGTGAGGCGTTCAACGCCTTCGGCGCCGGGAACCATCTCGTCGTGGGCGGCCGATCCGCGGACGCTCGCCTGCATCAGGCCGTCGCCGATCTCGACGGCTTTGACCGACTGGACGGACATGAGCGCGGCGGCCAGACGGGCGTCGAGCTTGCGGTCCCACTGAACGTGCGAGCCCAGTCCGGGCGGGACGTTGTAGGCGAGGACCTCGACGACGCCGCCGAGGGTGTCGGCGTTCTTCTTGGCGGCATCGACCTCGGCGACCATGCGAGCCGAAGCCTCGGGGTCGAGGCATCGCATCGGGTCGGCGTCGATGGCCGCGGAGTCGGCCGGAGCGGGGACGGTGCCGCCCTTGACGCGGACGGGACCGAGGGCCTTGACATGGGAGACGATCGCGATGCCGAACGCCTGCTCCAGGAACGCCTTGGCGGCGGTGCCGCCGGCGACGCGCGCGGCGGTCTCGCGGGCGGAGGCGCGTTCGAGGATGGGGCGGGCGTCGGTGTGGTCGTACTTCTGCATGCCGGCCAGGTCGGCGTGGCCGGGCCTGGGGCGGGTGAGGGGCGCGTTGCGGGCGAGTCCTTCGAGGACGCTCTCGTCGACCGGGTCGGCGGCCATGACCTGTTCCCACTTGGGCCACTCGGTGTTGCCGACCTTGATGGCCACGGGCGAACCGAGGGTGCGGCCGTGGCGGACGCCGCCGATGAAGGCGACCTCGTCGGCCTCGAACTTCATGCGGGCGCCGCGGCCGTAACCGAGGCGGCGGCGAGCCAGTTCGGCGGCCACGACGCCGGTGGTCAGTTCGATCCCCGCGGGCAGGCCGTCGAGAGTGACCACGAGTTCGGGTCCGTGTGATTCTCCAGCTGTCATCCATCGCAACACGCCTCAAGTCTGCCATTGTCCGCGCCTCGCGAGGCGCTTGGTGGGACGCATGTCCCACTGCCCGGACGCGGCCAGCTCGGCGGCGCGCATGGCGGCCGCGGCCCCGCCGGCTCCGCCGTGGGCGTCGGGACGATGATGTGGCTCAGGCACCGAGGAGATCGGCGCGTGTGGCCTCGACTGAGACTAGCGCGCGCTAGTAGCGCGCGACAGCGAAGCTAGACTGACACGCACCGCATGCCGTGGCCGAGCATGCAGCGGTGAAAATCTCAATACGTTCGTATCGGAAGGACAATGGTGCGATGACCCCATCGACCCCCGAAAACCGTCCCGACCGCATCCCGGCACCGCGGTCGCGCAAACCCACCATGGCCGATGTGGCCGCCCGTGTCGGCGTCTCACGCGCCCTGGTCTCCCTGGTGTTCCGCGACCAGCCCGGCGCCAGTCCTCAGACTCGCGAGCGGGTCTTCGAGGCCGCCGCCGAGATCGGCTACCGGCCCGATATGGCCGCGCGGCTGCTCGCACGCGGCCGGAGCAAGGTCCTCGGCGTCCTCTTCACCGCCGGAGACCCACACCATGTCGACCTGGTCGAGGCCATCTACCCGGCCGCCGAAGCGCTCGGGTACGACCTGGTGCTGAGCGCGGCCGTGCCCACGCGCGGCGAGCACCAGGCCATCGAGGCGCTCATCGGGCACCGGAGCGAGGCGCTGTTGCTGTGCGGCCCGACCGTCGCAGGCGAGGACATCGCCGCGATCGCCGAGCGCATCCCCACCGTCGTGGTCGGCCGCCGCCTCCGCGGCGTCCCCGTGGACATCGTGGCCTCCCACGACCGGCCGGGCGCCAGGGCGGCGATCGACCACCTCGTCGGGCTGGGCCATCGGGACATCGTGCACGTCGACGGCGGTGCCCGGCCCGGCTCGTCCGGGCGACGGCGGGCCTATTGCGATGCGATGCGCTCGCACGGCCTGGGCGACCGCGTTCGCGTGATGCGGGGCGGTCACACCGCCGAGGGCGGTGGCGAGGCGGCGCGGGCGATGCTCGCCGAGGACCGGCCGCTGCCGACCGCCGTGTTCGCATCGAACGACCAGTGCGCGATAGGGCTACTCGATGTCCTCACCCGCGCGGGTGTGCGGATTCCCGAACAGGTCTCCGTCGTCGGCTACGACGACAGCCGTATCGCCGGGCTCGGCCATGTCGACCTGACCACAGTGCGTCAGGACGCGCATCGATTGGCGCGCTTGGCGGTACAGGCGGCCGATGAGCAGCTCCGCGGCGTCCGCTCGGCCGGGGCGCACATGCGACTGGAGTCGCGGCTGCTCGTCCGCGGCACGAGCGGGCCGCCGCGCTCCCGCTGAGATCCATTCGAGCCCCATCTATTGACATATATCTATTCGGATGACAGTATGTTCGTTGGTACCGCTCCCAATGTTGATTTGAAGGGAACCCCATGAGA
>JAJYSW010000303.1 GCA_021793335.1 Actinomycetes bacterium | reverse complement strand
CCGTGGACGTCCGCACCGGAGACAGCCTGCGCGACGACGCCTTCCCCGACCTCCGGGTGGACGCCGTGGTGTGCAACCCGCCCTACGGGGACCGCGACTGGGGGCACGACGAGCTGGCGCTGGACAGACGCTGGGCATACGGCGTGCCGCCGCGTTCGGAACCGGAGCTGGCGTGGGTGCAGCACTCGCTGGCGCATCTGAGCGACGGCGGTCACGCCGTCCTGCTGCTGCCACCGGCGACGGCGTCACGGTCGTCCGGCCGCAGGATCCGGGCCGAGCTGCTCCGGCAGGGCGCGCTGTGCGCGGCGATCGCGCTCCCGGCGGGCCTGGCCGTGCCCCACCACATCGGGCTTCACCTGTGGATACTCCGGCGCCCCGACGACGACCGCCCCGGCCGGGACCTCGTCCTGCTGGTGGACGCGGCCGACCAAGACGAAGACACGCTTCAGGAGAAGGTCCGCGGGATCTGGGAGGCGTTCAGCGGCTCCCCCGATTTCGATGCCGTCCCGGGGGTCGCCCGCGCCGTGCCCGCGATCGACCTTCTGGACGACCTCGTCGACCTCTCCCCGGCACGGCACGTCCGCTCCGCCCCGCTGATCGACCCCGGCGCGGCCCTCCAGGACGTCACCGAACTCACCGAACGTCTCCAGGCCCAGCTGGGAACCTTCGCGGACGCGGTCGACATCGGCCCGTGGACGTCGGCCGGTGAGACCAGCCGCACCTGGCGCAGCGCCACCGTCGCCGATCTGGCCCGGGGCGGGGCGCTCACCGTCCATCGCGGCGTCCGAGCCTCGTCCGCTGACGCCCTGCCCGGCGACCTCGCGGACCGACCCGTCCTGCGGGCACGCGACCTCGTCGGCGGGAAGCGCGCAAGCGGCGACGTACGCGAGGCGCAACCGGCCGGCACGGTCACGATCGAGGAGGGGGACGTCCTGCTCACGCAGTTCGTCGGCCCCCAGGGCGCCGCGAGCCGCGTGGCCGACGAGGGCGACGCCGGATGCCTGCTCGGCCAGGGCGTGCTCCTGCTCCGGCCCGATCCCGGACGGCTCGACCCGTGGTTCCTCGCCGGTTTCGTCAGCGCACCCGACAACGTCAGCCAGGCGACGACCGGCACGTCCACGCACCACCTCGTGGCGTCCCGCCTGCGCGTCCCGCTGCTGCCACTGGAGGAGCAGACCGCTTACGGCCAGGCGTTCCGCAAGATCCAGGCCCTCAAGCGCATCGCCGAGAACACCGCGACCTGCGCAAACAACCTGGCCGACCTGATAACCACCACCCTCAGCACCGGCGCCCTCCTACCCCAAGAGTCAGAGTCGCCGTGAACACCAGCGCCGCGCTGCCTAGCTGGACCAAACTTGATAACTCTCGCCTCACCGGCCGCATACCAGGAAGGCAACCCCTTGAACCCGAGCAAGCACACCGAACTGGTGAACCACGCCTGGTCGGTCGCTGACCTCCTGCGTGGCGACTTCAAGCAGTCGGAGTACGGCAAGGTGATCCTGCCGTTCATCGTGCTTCGCCGGCTGGAGACCGTCCTTGAACCGACCCGCGCGGCCGTCCAGGAGACGGTCGAGCGGTTCAAGGGGAAGGACATCGACACCGACCGGTTCCTGCGCCGCGCGTCGGGCCAGTCGTTCTACAACACCACCGCCTACACCCTCGCGAAGATCGCCAACGACCCGGAGCACGCGGCGACCAACCTCGCCAAGTACATCGCGGGCTTCTCCCCGAACGCGCGGGAGGTGCTGGAGAAGTACGAGTTCGCCCAGCAGATCAAACGGCTGGACGGCGCGAACCTGCTCTACAAGGTCGTCGGACGCTTCGCCGACCTGGACGTCCGGCCCGAGGTCGTGTCCAACCACGCCATGGGCTACTTCTTCGAGGACCTCATCCGGCGTTTCTCCGAGCTGTCCAACGAGACGGCCGGTGAGCACTTCACGCCGCGCGAGGTCATCAAGCTGATGGTGAACCTGCTGGTGGCACCGGACGCCGACGCGCTCAGCGTCCCCGGCGTCGTCCGCAAGGTGCTGGACCCGGCCTGCGGCACCGGCGGGATGCTCAGCACGACCCACGAGTACATCACCACCCTCAACCCCGACGCGACGGTCGAGGTCTACGGGCAGGAACTCAACCCGGAGTCGTGGGCCATCTGCCGGTCCGACCTGATGATCAAGGGCCAGGAGCCGGACAACATCGCGTTCGGCAACTCCTTCAGCGACGACGGCCACCAGGGCGCCAAGTTCGACTACCTGCTCGCCAACCCGCCGTTCGGGGTCGAGTGGAAGAAGGTCAAGGACGAGGTCGAGCACGAGTACGAAACGCTCGGCGAATCCGGGCGCTTCGGGGCCGGGCTGCCGCGCATCAACGACGGCTCGTTCCTGTTCCTCCAGCACATGATCTCGAAGATGAAGCCGCGGGAGGCCGGCGGCAGCCGTATCGCGATCGTCTTCAACGGCTCCCCGCTGTTCACCGGCGCCGCCGAGTCCGGCGAGTCCCGCATCCGCCAGTGGATCATCGAGAACGACTGGCTGGAGGCGATCGTCGCCCTGCCCGACCAGCTCTTCTACAACACCGGCATCTCGACGTACTTCTGGATCGTCACCAACCGCAAGCAGCCCGACCACGAGGGCAAGGTCATCCTGCTGGACGCCCGGGACTACTGGCAGAAGATGCGCAAGTCTCTCGGCGACAAGCGCAAGGAGATCGGCGAGGACCACATCACCGAGATCACCCGGCTGTACGGCGAGGCCCTGGAGGTCGCGGCGGACCCGGAACACCCGCTGCACGGCAAGGTGAAGGTCTTCCGCAACCAGGACTTCGGCTACCGCCGCATCACCGTCGAACGCCCGCTCAAGCTGCGGTTCGAGCTGACGGACGAGACCCTCGCAGCACTTGAGGCGACCAAGCAGGTCCACAAGCTCGACTACGCGGACAAGTTCATTGATGCGCTGCGCCCGCTCCTCGGCACCACCTGGCCGACCAAGGCAGAGGCACTCAACGCCCTCATGGGCACCGTCGTGGACGCCGGTCTTCAGTGGCCGCCGGGCGCCCCGTTCGCCAAGGCCGTCCGCGACGCCATCGGCGTCCGCGACCCCGAAGGCGAGATCCAGTACGCACGCAAGGGCGTCATCGAACCCGACACCGACCTGCGCGACTACGAGAACGTACCGCTGGACGAGGACGTCGAGGACTACCTCAAGCGCGAAGTCCTCCCCCACGTCCCCGACGCCTGGATCGACCACACCAAAACCAAGATCGGCTACGAAATCCCCTTTACAAGGCACTTCTACGTCTACAAGCCTCCACGCCCTTTGCCAGAGATCGACGCAGAACTCAAGGCCCTGGAAGCCGAAATCCAAACCCTCCTCAACGAGGTGACCGAATGACCTATGTGCGACTTCGACACATTGTCCAGGTGAATCCTCAGACGCCAGCATTTAATGAACTCGCGGACGAAGTCGAGATCACATTCCTCCCCATGGAGGCCGTGTGGCCAGGAGGACGAGTCGATATTTCGCAACAAAAATCGAAGTCTGAAGTATCTAATGGATACACCAGATTTCAGAACGGCGATGTACTGGTACCCAAGATCACCCCCACCTTCGAGGCGGCTCGTTCTGTTCTC
>JAJYSW010000027.1 GCA_021793335.1 Actinomycetes bacterium | reverse complement strand
GGTTCCCCTTGCCGGTGAACCATTCACCTAGGCCGTGTTGAAAAATAAGGAAGTCTCCTGTTGAATCTGTTGTGTCGCAACAAGATCAAATAACAGGAGACTTCCTTGGCAAGTGTATCCAGGCGCGGGGACCTGACCGACAAGCAGTGGGCGCGGCTACGCCGATGGGTCCCCGCCCCCAAGACTCGGGGCAGGCGAATCTCCAGGTCACGGCGAACGTTGTTCAACGGCGTGGCCTGGCGGGTCCGGGTCGGCTCCCCGTGGCGGGACGTGCCCGAGGCCTACGGCCCCTGGCCGACGGTGTACTGGCTCTTCCGCACCTGGCAACGGGACGGTATCTGGGCGCTGATGGTGAAGATGATCCTGGCCCTGCTCGATAAGACCGGGGCCCTGACCTGGACGGTCAGTGTCGACTCCACCAGCGTGCGCGCCCACCAGGCCGCCGCCGGAGCCCGGCATCGGCCGGTGCCCGGCGAGCCGGCCGACCACGCCCTGGGACGATCCCGTGGCGGCTGGACCACCAAGATCCACCTCGCCGCCGACGCAAGTCAGACGGTCATGGCACTCAAGCTCACCGCAGGTCAACGTGGGGACTCTCCGCATTTCCAGCCGGTACTGGACCAGATCGCGGTTCCCCGTCTCGGGCCCGGCAGGCCACGGAAACGCCCTCGTCGTGTCCTGGCCGACAAGGCCTACTCGAGCAAGGCCAACCGTCGTTACCTGCGCAAGCGCAGCATCCAGGCGGTGATCCCCGAGAAGAAGGACCACCGCAGGAACCGGATCGCCAAAGGCCGCCACGGCGGCAGGCCTCCGGCATTCGATGCCGAGGCTTATAAAGAGCGCAACACCGTCGAACGGGCCATCGGGCGCCTCAAGCGCTTCCGCGCCGTCGCCACCCGATACGACAAACTCGCCGTCCGCTACCAGGCCACCATCCACATCGCGATCATCCTCGACTGGAAACCCAATTCGTAAACACGGCCTAGTCGGACATGTGGGCGTGGTGTTGCTGCGCAGGCTCGCCGACCGCGTCGGGTTGACCGGTGAGCTGGCAATGGCCCTGCCGGTCTCGGCGGTGCGTGGCTGGCTGGACCGCTCGACGGTGCCGGCGCAATTGGCGATCGCGATCGTCTTGGGCGCGGCCAATCTCTCCGATGTCGAGTGGTTCGCCTCGCACCACCGCCCGCTCGGGCTCGATGGCGGTTCGGGCTCGACGATGCGGCGGCTGCTGGCCGGGCTGGACCGGGGCTCGCATCGGCGCCTCGCCCAGGCCAGGGTGAGGCGCCGCTCGCAGGTCTGGGCGCTGAGGGCCGCCGCTGAGCCGGGCTTCCCCTGGGCGAGCGTGGCGGGCAAGATGCTGACCGGCTGGCGCGTGATTGATCTGGAGGCCACTATCAAACCTTCTGAGTCGTGGCACACGAAAAGCCTCACTACTGCCAGGTCAAGCTTACCTCCAAGGACCTTCGCTCAGAGTTTCGGCGGAGAACTCTGCCGCCCAGGCGAGAACGGCGCGTGCCGTCTACCTCCGCTACGATTACGCTGGGAGACGAGGTGGTATGCAGTTCCGGATTCTGGGTCCGCTTGAGGTGGTGCACAAGGGTGCCTGTGTTCCTATTGGGGGGCCGAGACCGGCGGCGGCGCTTGCTATTCTCCTCGTCGAGCATGAGCACGCGATTCCATTGCATCGGCTGGTGGACTTCCTCTGGGGGGCCGAGCCGCCGGAGACCGCGCGTCGTCAGGTGCAGAACACCTTCGCGGCCATTCGCCGGCGATTCGCGCGACTGGGCACCGATCCGATCGAGCGCATCGGCGACAGCTATAGGATCACGGCACCCGACCTCGACTATCGGCATTTTCGGCAGATAGTCGCGCAAGCGCGGTCGCAGGCTGCCTCCGACCAATATCAGGAAGCCGCCACACTTCTGGCCGAGGCCCTTGGGCTTTGGCGTGGGTCGGCGCTGACGAACCTCCGGAATCCGCGGCTTTCGGTGTTCGCCGAGCACCTTGAAGAGGAACGCGTCACCGCGATCGAGGATCTCATCGATGCCGAACTCGCACTCGGCCGCTTCGACGCGGCACGGGCCCGGGCACATCTGCTCCTCTCCGACCATACTTACCGCGAGCAGACCGTGCAACGGCTCATGCTCGCCCTGCACGGTGGTGGTCGGACCGCCGAGGCACTGGAGGTCTTCCTTCAATTCCGAGCACGGCTCGTGGAAGACCTCGGGATGGACCCCGGAGACGGCTTGATGCACACCCACAGGCAGATCATTCAAGGCGACGCGGGATGTGCTGGCCAGATGACCGCGGTGGCCCGCGCAAGCGGTCCAAGCCTGGACGAGCACCCGGTGACGGTTCCGATGCAGCTGCCCGCCGATACAGCCGCATTCGTCGGCCGTGAGCGCGAGCTCTCCACACTCGATGGAATCCTCAGCCGGTCCGGCGGGGCCGTCGCCGTTGTGGCCGGGCAGGGCGGCAGCGGCAAGACGGCGCTGGTGACCCACTGGGGTCATCTGCAACGCGCTCGGTTCCCTGACGGCCAGTTGTACATCAACCTGCGCGGCTTCGACACGGCTTCGCCGCTGGAACCGATTGAAGCGCTGCACTCGCTCCTGCGATCCCTGCTGCGGCCGGGATCGCGAATTCCGGCCTCGACGGACGAGGCCGCCGCCTTGTACCGCTCGATCCTGAGCCGCAAGCAGATGCTGGTGGTACTCGACAACGCTCGGACGGCCGCACAAGTCCGTCCACTGCTTCCGGGCCGGGCCGACACGGTGACGATCGTTACCAGCCGCAACCGTATGCAGGGCTTGATCGCCCTCCATGATGCGATGCCGGTCCACATCGGTTCGCTGAGTCCGAGCAATGCCGTCGATCTTTTGCGCACGGTTTCCCGCCGGGGCGAGGTCGCCTCCGAAGTCGACGCTCTGAGACATATCGCCGAGTTGTGCGACCGCCTCCCCCTTCCGTTGCGCATCGCCGGAGCCAATCTGGCTTCACGAGTCGATGAGACCGCTGATAAATTCGCGGCCGGGTTGTCCGACGAGAGCGCTCGCCTCGAACTGCTTGCGGTGCAGAATGATCAGGAGGCCGCCCTCACCGCTGTGTTCGACCGTTCGGTACTGGCGTTGGATGCCTCCGCTCGCCGAATGCTGTGGCTGCTCGGCGCGCTTCCGGGTGAGGACTTCCACGCCGATCTAGTGGCTTCAGTCTACAATGGGCCTAGGGGTGATGCCCGGCGAGCGGTGTCAGCCCTAGGGGACTGCCACCTCATCGAAGAGCACCGGGCCGGGCGGTATCGGTTCCATGACCTGATACGGCTCTACGCCTCACGGCGACAGCAGACTGAACTCGGCGAGTCCGAACGCGCCGAGACCATCACACGATTCATCGAGTGGCACTTCCGAGAACGGCGCGCCAACGAGTACGACAACCTCGTCAACGCCTGCCGCGACCTCGCCGATCATCCGAAGATCTGGCGAGTCACCCTCGCCTTGCATCCGCATATCAAGCACGGGTTCGGAATGGACCTCCTCCATCGGCTCGCCACTCACGCGAAAGAGCAGAGCGAGCGGCACGCCGATCTGGCCGGCCTCACCCAAATGCACAATTTCCTCAGCGGCGTGGCGACCATGCGAGGCGACCTCGAAGCGGCCAAGCGCCATGGCGAACTCGCGGTGGAATTGATCTCCAGGCACGGCACCGGCGACGACGATGGTGCCGTTCGCAACACGTACGGCTCAGTGCTCTATCACCACGGGAGGGTTCACGACGCTGAGCCGTACATCGCCGAAGCGGTGGCGGCCGCCGAGGCCACCGGCAATGCGCGCCTCATGGTCACCCGTTTGACCAACTACGGCGCCGTCTTCCGCAGGCTCGGCCGCTACCAGGAAGCCGAAGCACACCTGAAGCGCGCGATTACACTCATGGAGCAGACCGGCGAATCGAGTCTGGCCCGTATCGGACTCGGAATGGTCTACACCGAGCAAGGGCGCAACGCCGAGGCCGAACCGATCGTCGCTGCCGCACTGCGAGAGGCGATGGAACGGCGCGGGCCGAGGATACGGTCCATCGCGCTCTTCGCGAGCGCGGAATTGCGTTTGCGCTGCGGCGACCTCGACCGGGCGCGGGAGGATCTCGAGAAGTCGTGCGAGATCGCGGCCCGTCACGGGATCTTGAACGAGTTCGACCCGCGTGGCCTGCGATGCAAAGTGCTCGAGCGGCAAGGAGACTATTCCCAGGCGCGCCTGGGAATCGAAAACATGCTTGCCGACACCGATAATGCCCGAGGCCCGGCTTTCGCTGCCCGAACCTGGCTGATCGCAGCTGAAGTCACGGCCTGGCACGACCCGCAGTTCGCCCTCGAATATGGCGTGCGCGCACGGGACAGCTTCGCCGCTTGGCGGATTCCAGTCGACCACGGGCGCAGCCTGCTCGCTCTGGCGCAAGCCCACGCGGCACTCGACGACCCCCGCCAGGCCCGGACCCTCGCCGCACGAGCACAGCAGACCTTCGCCGAGATCGGCGTCCTCGAGGCGCATCAAGCAGCCCGGCTGCTGGGTCTCGCGGACTGAGAGCGGCATACAGGCTCCGGCGACCGCTGTCAGCACGGTGCCGGAGCCTTCACTGGGAACGGAATCACACGATGCCGGCGAGCGAGCACGCTGAACGGGCGTGCGACGGCCACACGTCGGTCTTGGTAGTGAAATGGGTATAGCATGCGTTGTAGTCGGTGACACCCTTGTTGCAGGCGCCGCGGACCAGCGGGCCGACCGCATAGCCCTTGTCCTTGATGTAATTTTGACACTGCGCGGACGTCATCGGCTGGACATCGCCGCTGCCCTCATAGGAGGTGACCACCGCGGTGGAAACTTCCTCAGATGCTGTGTCGGCCTGGGCAGGGGCGCTCATCGCCAGAGACATCGCGAATGCGGCTGCCGTCAACGCCAGCGTCCGCAGGATGTGCTTGGTCATGGATGGTTCCTCTCGCTCGAGTAGCGTGTCGGACGTGTCGAGAATCCCGCCTCCCGGCACTGAAACTGCACGCGTTCTGCACTCCCGCGCGCGAACTGGGGGAAGGAATCCGGGCGGCAGCTCACAAGTGGGATTTACCCCCATGTATCAGCCTCGATTCGCCAGTGTCCTGGGGGTTCGAGTGTCGACCTGGGTTGTTCTGGTCTGGCCGCCGTGTCTCGGCTGGGCTCTACTGTCTGACTCGCATCGACAGATCGCCACCCTTGACCACCAGGAGCGCTGATCACGATGTCGGGTAGCCGGGGGAACTTCCCCTCCCGGCTCTCACGGATCCCGGCGTGACAGTCTCCCGTCACCGGGCTCTTGCAGTGCCAGTCCCGATATGAAGCCGGTGACCCATTGCAGTGGGCGAAGAAGTCCGGCCATGGCCGTCACCTGCTCCCACCGGCGCAGCAGCCGCTTCCAGGAACGGAACCGCTTGTACTTGTGGCGCACCCACTTGAGCAGTCTCCGGTTGAGCTGGCGCAAGATCGGATACAGCTCGGATCGATCGAGGCTAGAGCGAGAACCTGAACTCCACCACGTGCCCACACGTAGGGCCATCTGTGCCACACCTACCAAGCGCGTCCGCGCAGGTCGATATCACCCCCTGGCCACGACCCGAACGGCGCGTCGATCGGCAGAATGAGCAGGGCTGCCCTTGGGGGTCCGTGACAAGCACTCCACCACCCGTGCGACGTCATCGCGCGCCGGGATCGGCAGGTCTTCGACTCTGCTGACATCCTGCGCGGTAGACAGCAGCGCCATCCCGATATGTGGCTGGTGAGCGGCCTTGGTCAGGATCTCGCGGACCTCGACCTCCATGGAACGGCCGTGCTCCTTCGCCTGCGTGGCGAGCCGCCGCTTCACTGCGTCGTCGAGCCCGCGAACGATAATGGACGACATCAGCAATCACCATGTACGTATCCAGATCGGATCGATCGGGATCGAGGAGGTCGTACAGTGGGGCCAAACGGGGGTCATCGAATACTGCATCGGGCATGGCCTCGATGCTAAGGGCTCTGGGGGACACTGCCCAATCGTTATATCCGGTCGTCTGTCTCGTTTTGAGCGGATGGTTCGGTCGCCGCCGCACCGATCTCGGTGCGGGCCTCGTCCGAGCGGTCCTGCAACGCGCCGAAGTCCCGGATCTCGTTGCGCCCGCCCCCCATGGCACGCAGCGAGTTGACGATCGCCACGATGTCCACGGCCTCCTGGAGCAGTGCCCCGACGATCGCCGGGATGACACCGAAGGCGGCGATGACCATGAGCACGAGGGACAGGGTGATGCCGGCCCAGATCGACTCCTCGGCCACGCGCAGGGTGCGCCGGCCGACGGACACCGCGACCGCGGCTCGGGAGATGTCGTCCCGGACGATGACCACGTCGGCCGTCTCCGTGGCCGCCGTGGAGCCGCGCGCGCCCATCGCGATGCCCACGTCGGCCACGGCCAGCACCGGGGCGTCGTTGACGCCGTCACCGACCATCATGACCGGGCCCGGCCGGGCCTCGCGCACGAGCCGGACCTTGTCCTCGGGGAGCAGCTCGGCCTCGACGTCGGTGATCCTCGCCTGGGCCGCGATATGTCGTGCGGTGGCCTCGGCGTCGCCGGTGAGGATCATCCGGTTCCGCACACCCAGCCGGTCCAGTTCCGCCAGGGTCGCCGCGGCGTTGGCCCGGAGCCGGTCGGAGAGGATCAGCGTGCCGGCGAAGACGCCGTCCACGCCCACATAGACCGCCGACTCGCCGGGCCGGAGATCGGCGATCTCGATCCCGGTGGTGTGCTCACGCACGTAGGCGGCCTTGCCGACGATGACCCGGTGGCCCTCCAGCACGGCGGAGACGCCGTTGGTGGCCTCCTCCCGAGCCTCGGACGCGGGCACCAGTTCGAGGCCCCGGTTCACCGCCGCGGCACGGATGGAGTCGGCCAGGGCGTGCGTCGAGTACTGCTCGGCGGAGCCGGTGAGGCGCAGCAGCTCGTCCGGTTCGATGAGGGCCGATCCGTCCGCTCCCGCCGGGCGGACCGCGAGCAGCTCGGGCCGGCCGTACGTCAGGGTGCCGGTCTTGTCGAAGGCCGCCGTGCGGACCGTGCCGAGCGTTTCGATGATGCCGCCGGACTTGACGATGACGCCGTTCTTCGCAGCCCGTGACATCCCGCCCAGGAAGGCCACCGGTGCGGCGATGAGCAGTGGGCACGGGGTGGCCACCACGAGCACCTCGGCGAAACGCACCGGATCGCCGGAGAACCACCAGGCGAGGGCGCCGATGAGGTAGGCGACGGCCGTGAACGGCACGGCGTAGCGGTCGGCCAGGCGCACCATGGGCGCGCGGGACTCGGAGGCCTCTCTCACCAGGGAGAGGATGCGGGCGTACTGCGAGTCCTCCGAGGTGGCCTTTGCCTCCAGCGTGACGGCCTGCGGGCCGTTGAGCGTGCCCGAGAGGATCTCCTCGCCGGTCCGCCGGCTCACCGGCAGGGACTCGCCCGTCAGCGAGGATTCGTCGAAGGTCGCCTCGACGGCGTCGCCTTCGAGGTCGGTGGACAGGATGCCGTCGACAGGGACGATCTCGGCGGGGCGTACGAGTAGCCGGTCCCCGATCGCGATGCGCTCCAGAGGGACGTCCTCTGTGCCGCCGTTGGGAAGGAACCGATGCGCGAGCCGGGGCGCGCGCTCCAGCAGCGCCGAGAGGCTCTTCTTGGCTCGGCCGGCCGCGGCGTCCTCAAGGGCCTCGCCGCCGGTGAGCATGAGGCATACGACCAGGGCCGCCAGGTACTCGCTGACGAGGATCGTGGAGAGGATGGCCGTCACGGCGAGGATGTCGATGCCCCAGTGGCCCCGGAGGAGGTCCTTGACCATGCCCACCGACACCCAGAGCACGACGATGATCCCGTACAGGGAGGCCAGTCGGCGAGCGGTCTCCTCGCCGCCGGAGAATTCGAAGACGAGGGTCGCGGCCAACACCAGCAGCGTGGCGGTCACCCATGGATGGGACCTGACGATGCCCAGGATCTTCATGCGCTCCTCGATTCCCGTTCCATGGCACCCGCGAAAAAGAGCCCTCTGCGCCCATCCTCTCCGAGAGGGCGTTTCCCCGCCAGAAAGGCAAGGCTGTCCTCAGCGGCACCGGTCTTGCGATGGAGCGCCCGTGCGCGGCCCCGGGTCCGGCGGGAGCGCGGTCCCGCCGGTGCCTACACGTTGAAGCGGAACTCGACCACGTCGCCGTCGGCCATGACGTATTCCTTGCCTTCCATGCGGACCCTTCCTGCGGCACGGGCGGCCTGCATGCTCCCGGCCGCCGTGAGGTCGTCGAAGGAGACGACCTCGGCCTTGATGAAGCCGCGCTGGAAGTCCGTGTGGATCTCTCCGGCCGCTTCGGGGGCCGTGGCCCCCTGGGGGATCGTCCAGGCCCGGCTCTCCTTGGGGCCCGCGGTCAGGTAGGTCTGGAGGCCGAGCGTCGCGAAGCCGACGCTGGCGAGCCGGTCGAGTCCCGGCTCGGTCTGGCCGGTGGATTCGAGGAGTTCGCGGGCCTCCTCGGGGTCCAGGTCCACCAGCTCGGACTCGAACTTCGCATCGAGGATGACGGCCTGCGCGGGCGCGACGGCCGCGCGCAGCTTCGCGGCGAGCGCCTCGTCGGCGACCTGGCCCTCGTCCACGTTGAACACGTAGATGAACGGTTTGGCGGTCAGCAGGTGCAGATCGTAGAGCGGCTCGGTGTCGAGCCCGGCGGCGAAGACGGTCGTGCCGCCGTCGAGGACCTCGCGGGCCTCTTGGACGGCCTTGACCTTCGGCTGCTTCGACTTGTCCATGCGCGCTTCCTTCTCCAGGCGCGGCAGGGCGTTGTCGATGGTCTGGAGATCGGCGAGGATCAGCTCGGTGTTGATCGTCTCGATGTCGTCCACGGGCGAGACCTTGCCGTCGACGTGGGTGACGTTGCCGTCCTCGAAGACTCGCACGACCTGGGCGATCGCCGAGCATTCGCGGATGTTCGACAGGAACTGATTGCCCTTGCCCGCGCCTTCGGAGGCGCCTTTGACGAGCCCGGCGATGTCGACGAAGGTCACCGTCGCGGGGAGGATCTTCTCGGAGCCGTAGATCTCGGCCAGCTTCGGCAGCCTGGCGTCGGGGACGGCGACCACGCCGACGTTGGGCTCGATCGTGGCGAACGGATAGTTCGCCGCCAGGATGTCCGCGCGGGTCAGCGCGTTGAACAACGTGCTCTTGCCGACGTTGGGCAGGCCGACGATACCGATGCTGAGTTTCACGGGATACAAGCCTAGCGGGGCTGCTGCGGGCCCGGTCGGGCGCGTACTCGGTCGGTCGGCGGGCCCACCCCCGGGACCGGGGGCGACCATGGGCGTCCAGTCGCGAGGCCCCGAGCAGGGGCCTTCCGAGAAGCCGGCGGCGCCGCACCACGGCAAGGTCTTGACGATGGAAAGATCGCGTTATGGTTCACTGCGTGAACGCTTCCTACCACCACGGCGACCTGCGCCGGGCCCTGATCGAAGCCGCCGTGGCGGCCGTGGGCGAAGTCGGGGTCGGTTCCCTGAGCCTCCGCGCCGTCGCCAAACGTGCCGGCGTCTCGCACGCGGCCCCGGCCCACCATTTCGGCGATAAGGCCGGCCTGTTGACCGCCGTGGCCGCGGAAGGCCACGACCGCTTCGCCGATGCACTGGAGCGGGCCTGGCAGACCACCGGCGACTTCGTCGAGGTGGGGGTGGCGTACGTGCGCTTCGCGATCGACCACCGGCCCTATTTCGAGATCATGTTCCGCCCCGAGCTCCTCCACACCGACGATCCCGAACTCGATCGGGCCTCGCGCCGTTCCCGCGAGATGCTCCACCGGGGGACGGACGGCCCCGGCCCCGGGGAGGCCGCGAACGGCTACAGCACGGCGGCGCTCGCCGCCTGGTCGGTGGTGCACGGATTCGCCGAACTCCTCCTGGCCGGCAACTTCGACCCGGCGATCGACGACGACCCCGAAGGCGTGCTGCGCGAGGTCGTGCGGCAGCTCCGCTTCTGAGCCGGCCCCGGGCCGGCCGAAGCGCGAGGGCGAATATGAACGAACCGACGCCGAGCGGGCCAACGGTGCCATAAATTCATCGGGATGGACGAGGTGCCGCGGCCCCGCGCTCGCAGCGGTCCGTCGACGGCCCGCCGCCGTCGGCGCCACCCCGGTGCCTCCCGCGGCGAACCCCTTGTCCCGTGCGGATCATCGCCATCGGCCCGCGGAAGCCGTCCGGGAGCGGCGCCGCGGCATCGCAGAAGGAGACAGCATGGAAACGCTTTATACCGCCCGCGCCACCTCGTCGGGCTCCGGGCGGAGCGGCCGCGTCGCCACCGATGACGGGCGCGTCGAGATGGACCTCGCCATCCAAGAGGAGCTCGGCGGGACCGGCGATGCGGCCAACCCCGAGCAGCTGTTCGCCGCAGGCTACGCCGCCTGCTTCCACAGCTCCCTGCAGGCGATCGCAAGAAAATCCAAAGTAGACCTCGGGGATTCCGTGGTGACCGCGGCCGTCGGCATCGGAAAGAACGGTGCGGGCTTCGGCCTCGACGCCGCCCTTGAAATCAGCGCCCCCGGCGCTCCGCGAGCCGCCGCCGAAGACCTCATCGCCCAAGCCCACGAGGCGTGCCCCTACAGCAACGCCACCCGAGGCAATATCGACGTCGAGACCAGGCTGATCGAAGCCTCCGACGACTGAACACGACCGAGTGGCCCCGCCCCGAAACCGCGAACCGGGGCGCCCGAGCCTCGAAGACCCGAACGCCCCGCCGCGTTCAATCCTGGCGCTCGCCCTTGCGGAAGATCTTTCGGCCCAGCCACACCAGCGGGTCGTAGCGGTCGCCGGCCACGCGCTCCTTCATCGGGATGATCCCGTTGTCGGTGATGTGGATGTTCTCCGGGCACACCTCGGTGCAGCACTTGGTGATGTTGCAGTAGCCGAGCCCCTGCTCGTCCTGCGCCGTGTCCTGGCGGTCCGTCCGCGTGTCCAGCGGGTGCATGTCCAATTCGGCCACCCTGATGAACACGCGCGGGCCCGCGAACGGCTCCTTGTTCTCCTCGTGGTCGCGCACCACGTGGCAGGTGTTCTGACACAGGAAGCACTCGATGCATTTGCGGAACTCCTGGCTGCGCTCCACGTCCACCTGCTGCATCCGGTACTCGCCGGGCGCGAGGTCGGCCGGAGGCGTGAACGACGGCGTCTCGCGCGCCTTCTGGTAGTTGAACGACACGTCCGTCACCAGGTCCCGCATGATCGGGAACGTCCGCAGCGGCGTCACCGTCACCGTCTCGCCCTCCTCGAACAGGTTCATGCGCGCCATGCACGTCAGACGCGGCATCCCGTTCACCTCGGCCGAGCACGAGCCGCACTTGCCCGCCTTGCAGTTCCACCGCACCGCCAGGTCCGGGGCCTGCTCGGCCTGAATGCGGTGGATGACGTCCAGGACCACCTCGCCCTCGTTCACCTCGACGTCGAACTCGACGAGCTCGCCGCCCTCGGCGTCGCCGCGCCACACTCGGAAGGTTCGCGTGCTCATTCGGCGTCCTCCTGCTCCGCTTCGGGCCCCTCGGCCGCGGCGGTGGTCCGGTATTCCTCAGGGGTCATGTACTTGGCCAGCTCGGTGGTCTCGAACAGCGAGAGCAGCTCCGGGGGCATCGCCGGCACGGGCTTGCGCCGCAGCCGCACTTCGCCGTCCTCCAGCGTCTCGACCAGGTTCGTCTTGCGCCACTGCGGGTCCATGCCCGGGGCGTCCTCCCGGGTGTGGCCGCCGCGGGATTCGTCGCGCTCCAGCGCGGCCTTCGCGGTCGCGATGGAGCACAGGAGCATGTTCTCCAGGTCCAGTGCCAGGTGCCAGCCGGGGTTGTAGGCTCGGCCGCCGGCGGCGGCGACGTTCGCGATCCGCGGACGCAGCGCGTCGAGCTCGACCAGCGCCTCCTCCAGTTCGCTCGCGCGCCTGATGATGCCGACGAGGCGGCCGTTCACCTCCTGGAGCGCGGCCTGGAGCTCGTAGGGGTTCTCTCCCTCGCCGGTGAAGGGCCGCAGTGCGTTCGTGGCGGCCCGTTCGATCGATTCCTTGTCGATCGCGACGGTCTCGGCCCGCTCGGCGTGCGCGGCGGCGTGCTCTCCGGCGCGTTTGCCGAAGACCAGCAGGTCCGACAGGGAGTTGCCGCCCAGCCGGTTCGATCCGTGCATCCCGCCGGAGACCTCGCCGGCGGCGAACAGGCCGGTCACACCGGTCTCGGTGGTGTCGGCGTCGACCTCGATGCCGCCCATGATGTAGTGGCAGGTCGGGCCCACCTCCATCGGCTCGGCGGTGATGTCGACGTCGGCGAGCTCTTTGAACTGGTGGTACATCGACGGGAGCTGCTTGGTGATGTAGGCGGGGTCCCGCCGGGAGGCGATGTCGAGGTAGACGCCGCCGTGCTCGGTGCCGCGCCCGGCCTTGACCTCGGCGTTGATCGCCCGTGCCACCTCGTCGCGGGGGAGCAGCTCGGGTGGGCGGCGGTTGTGGTCGGGGTCGGTGTACCAGCGGTCGGCCTCTTCGGGGGTGTCGGCGTACTGCGCCTTGAACACCTCGGGGATGTAGTCGAACATGAACCGCTTGCCGTCGGTGTTGGTGAGGACGCCGCCGTCGCCGCGCACCGACTCGGTGACCAGGATGCCGCGGACCGAGGGCGGCCAGACCATGCCGGTGGGGTGGAACTGGATGAACTCCATGTTGATCAGGCTGGCCCCCGCCTTGAGGGCGAGCGCGTGGCCGTCCCCGGTGTACTCCCATGAGTTCGAGGTGACCTTGAAGGAGCGGCCGATGCCGCCGGTGGCCAGGACGATCGACGGGGCCGCGATCGCGAGGAAGCTTCCGGTGTCCCGCCGGTAGCCGAAGGCGCCCTGGACGACGCCGTCCGAGACGAACAGGTCGGTGATCGTCGCCTCGTCGATCACGCGCAGCCGGTCCTCGAACGACCCGGTGGCGGCGGCGTCGTCCTGCTGGAGCGAGACGAGCTTCTGCTGGAGGGTGCGGATCAGCTCCAGGCCGGTCCGGTCGCCGACGTGGGCGAGCCGAGGGTACTCGTGCCCGCCGAAGTTGCGCTGGCTGATCTTCCCCTCGGGCGTGCGGTCGAACAGGGCGCCATAGGTCTCCAGCTCCCAGATGCGATCGGGGGCCTCCTTGGCGTGCAGCTCGGCCATCCGGTAGTCGTTGAGGAATTTGCCGCCGCGCATCGTGTCGCGGAAGTGCACCTGCCAGTTGTCGCGGGAGTTGACGTTGCCCATCGCCGCCGCCGCGCCGCCTTCGGCCATCACTGTGTGGGCCTTCCCGAACAGCGACTTGGAGATGACGATGACGCTCCTGCCGGCGAGCCTGGCCTCGACGGCGGCCCGCAGGCCGGCCCCGCCGGCGCCGATGATCAGGACGTCGCAGGTCAGCCGCTCGACGTCGTTATCGGTTTCGCTCATCGCTTGACTACCTTCTAGTTGATGAAACGGAGGTCGGAGATCCAGCCGGCCGAGACCGCCATGACGTAGAAGTCGGTCAGCATCAGCGAGCCGAGGGTGATCCAGGCCCACATCATGTGGCGGTTGTTCAAAACGCTCGCTATGGTCCACAGTCGATAGCGCACTGGGTGCTTCGAGAAGTGCCGCAGCTTTCCGCCCATGACGTGGCGGCACGAGTGGCACCCGAAGGTGTAGCACCACAGCAGCGCCACGTTGCCCAGCAGCACCAGGTTCCCCAGGCCGAACCCGAATCCGGCGGGGGATTGGAAGGCCAGGATCGCGTCGTAGGTGTTGACCAGCGTGATCAGCAAGGCGACGTAGAAGAAGTAGCGGTGCAGGTTCTGGCCGATCAGGGGCAGGCGGGTCTCGCCGGTGTACTTCGCGTGGCCGTCGGGGACGGCGCAGGCGGGCGGGGAGAGCCAGAACGAGCGATAGTACGCCTTGCGGTAGTAGTAGCAGGTGAGTCGGAACGCCAACAGGAACGGCAGGCTCAGCGCCGCATAGGGCAGGAGCGGGTGGTCCGGCAGGAACCTCCCGAAGTGGGCCGATTCGGGGACGCAGCCGACCGAGAAGCACGGCGAGTAGAACGGCGTCAGGTAGTGGTAGTCGGCCACCCAGTAATTGCCCTGGTAGAACACGCGGAAGGTCGCGTATGCGACCCAGGCGGTGAGGCCGAGGACGGTGAGCACCGGGACGCGCATCCAGTTGTCGGTTCTGAGGGTGCGCGCCTCGATGGCGGCGCGCGGTGGTGCGGAGACTGACGTGTCGTCGGTGGTGCTCATCGGCGCCCCTTCGCGCGGAAATACCGGACAGTGCGGGCGGGAGTGCTCGCTCAGCGCAGGATAGCGTCAATGGCCGACGTTCGGGCAATGGGGTTGATCACAATCACGAGCAATTTTCAATTTGTGGCGGTAATGTTCAGAGTTTCATCAGTGGTCCGTGTGGCCGCTGCGCGCTCATGAGGCCGGTCCGCACGGCTACTCTTGGCCCATGACCGAGCGCGGCATCCTGTTCGTCCACGCCCACCCCGACGACGAGACCGTCGGCACCGGCGGCACCCTCGCCCACTACGCGGCCCGGCCCGACGCCCACGTCACGGTCGTCACCTGCACCCTCGGCGAAGAGGGCGAGGTTCGCGTCCCCGAGCTGGCCATGCTCGCCGCCGCCGAAGCCGACCAGCTCGGCGGCTTCCGCTACTGGGAGTACCGGCACGCCACCGAAGCCCTCGGCGTCACCGACACCGTCTTCCTCGGCGGCGTCGGACGCTGGCGGGACTCGGGCATGATGGGCCTGGCCTCGAACGATCACCCACGCGCCTTCTGGCGCGCCGACGTCGAGGACGCCGCCGCCGATCTCGTCCGCATCATCCGCGACCGCCGCCCCGAAGTCCTGGTCACCTACGACCCGGACGGCTTCTACGGCCATCCCGACCACATCCAGGCCCACCGCGTGGCCACGCGCGCCGCCGAGATCGCGGCCGACCCCGCCCGGCGGCCCGAACTCGGCGAGGCCCACGACATCCGCAAGCACTACTGGACCACCATGCCAAGGAGCGTCCTCGCCGAACACTTCGACGCGTTCGCCGACGCCACCGACAACCCCTTCGAAGGCGTCGCCTCCGTCGACGAACTGCCCTTCGGCGTCGGCGACGACGAAGTCGACGCCTGCATCGGCGGCGACCGGGCCGCCGCCGAACGCAAGATGGCCGCCATGCGCGCCTACCGCACGCAGATCGCCGAAGGCGACTGGCTCCACGTCCTCGGCGAACGCCTCGGCGCCGCGTCCATGGGCGCCGAGCACTACCGACTCGTCAAGGGACCGAAAGGCACCGGCCGCGGCCCCCACGGCTGGGAGAGCGACCTGCTCGCCTGACACCGGCGAGGATTGAGCGACCCGGCCCGCGGGTAACCGTCCCTCCCGCACACAGCGATCAGAGGGGGCCCGCCATGGCCGCGACAGTCGGCGACTACATCCTCCAGCGACTCCGCGAATGGGGTGTCGCGCAGGTCTTCGGCTACCCCGGAGACGGCATCAACGGCATCATCACCGCCTTCGCGGCCGCCGACGACGATCCCAAGTTCGTCCAATCCCGCCACGAGGAGATGTCCGCCTTCCAGGCCGTCGGCTACGCCAAATTCTCCGGCCGCACCGGCGTGTGCATGGCCACCTCCGGCCCCGGCGCGATCCACCTCCTCAACGGCCTCTACGACGCCAAACTCGACCACGTACCCGTCGTCGCCATCATCGGCCAGACCGACCGCAGCGCCATGGGCGGCAGCTACCAGCAAGAGGTCGATCTCCAGACGCTGTTCAAAGACGTCGCCTCCGAATACCTCGCCGAGGTCAACGTTCCCGAACAGCTGCCCCTCGCCCTCGACCGGGCCTTCCGCACCGCCGAGTCCCGCCGGGCCCCGACCGCCGTCATCGTCCCCGCCGACGTCCAACAGGTCCGGTACCGTCCGCCCGAACACGAATTCAGGCAGGTGCCCTCCTCCGACCCCTCGCACGGGCACGCCCGCGTCACGCCCGACGAAGGCGATCTCGACCGCGCCGCCGGCATCCTCAACGCCGGCGAGAAGATCGCCATCCTCGCCGGACAGGGAGCCCGGGACGCGGCCGAAGAGCTCATGCTCCTCGCCGAGTTCACCGGCGCCGGCGTCGCCAAAGCCCTCCTCGGCAAGGACGTCCTGCCCGACGACCTGCCCTACGTCACCGGCGCGATCGGCCTGCTCGGCACCCGCCCCAGCTACGAGCTCATGCGCGACTGCGACACCCTCCTCATCGTCGGCTCCAACATGCCCTACAGCCAGTTCCTCCCCGAGTTCGGGAAGGCCAAAGCCGTCCAGATCGACCGCGACGGCTCCCTGATCGGCATGCGCTACCCCACCGAGGTCAACCTCGTCGGCGACGCGAAGGCCACGCTCGGCGCGCTCCTGCCCAAGCTCGACCGGCGACCCAGGCGCCGCTGGCGCGACACCGTCGAGGACAACGTCGCCGCCTGGTGGGAGACCCTCGGACGGCAGGCCATGCTCGAAGCCGAACCGGTCAACCCCATGCGCGTCGTCCACGAGCTGTCCGAGCGGATTCCCCACGACGCCGTCGTCACCGCCGACTCGGGCACCTCCACCAACTGGTACGCCCGCAACCTCAAGATGCGCGGGACCATGCGCGGCTCCCTATCGGGCACGCTCGCCTCCATGGGGTGCGGCGTGCCCTACGCGATCGGCGCCAAGTTCGCCTTCCCCGACCGCCCTGCCGTCGCCCTCGTCGGCGACGGCGCGATGCAGATGAACGGCCTCGCCGAGCTCATCACCGCCGGCCGGTACCGGAACCTGTGGCCGGACCCGCGCCTGGTCGTCTGCGTGTTCAACAACGGCGACCTCAACCAGGTCACCTGGGAACTGCGCGCCATGGGAGGCTCGCCCAAATTCGAGGAGTCGCAGAGCCTCCCGCAGATCTCCTACGCGGACTTCGCGCACGCCATCGGACTCGAAGGCATCGCCGTCGACGACCCGGCGGACCTCGCAGACGCCTGGGACCGGGCGTTCGCGGCCGATAAACCCGTCGTCCTCGACGTCCGCTGCGATCCCGCCGTGCCGCCGATCCCGCCGCACGCCACCCTCTCGCAGATCACCTCGACCACCGAGGCGCTGCTCAAAGGCGATCCCGAAGCCTGGCGCGTGTTCATCCAAGGGGCCAAGACCAAGGTCCAGGAGATGATGCCCGGCCGCGGCTGAGACGGCGGCGTGAGAAACGAGAGCGCACATGGGTTTTTGGGGACAGCTCGGTCTGCTCGCGCTGGCCATGGGACTGGGCATCCTGGTGGGCGCCGAACGCGAATACCAGGGCAAGGCCGCCGGGATGCGCACGCACGCGCTCATCGCCGTCGGCTCGGCCCTGTTCGTCACCGCCGGGCGTTTCGGCTTCGCCGAGGTCATCACCGGCACGCCCGGCATCGACCCGGCCCGCATCGCCGCCCAAGTGGTGACCGGGATCGGCTTTCTCGGCGCGGGCGTGATCTTCGTCCAACGCAACCTCGTGTTCGGGATGACCACGGCCGCGTCCATCTGGGTCACCACCGCCATCGGCATAGCCTGCGCCGCAGGGCTCCCGCTCCTCGCGCTCGCCGTGGCGGCCATGCACCTGCTCGTCGTCACCGGCCTCAGCCCGGTGGAGCGGCTCATCGCCCGGCACGCCCGGCACTCGGGGAAGCTGCACCTGACCTACACCTCGACCGGGGCGCTCACCGAGGCTCTCGCCGCCTGCACCGACCGCGGCTTCACCGTCACCGAGATCGCTCCCGAGCGGGTCGACGGCGAAGGCGAGCGCGGCACCACGCTGACGCTGTACGGCAGGGGCGCGATAACCGAGCTGACCTCGCTGCTGATCAAGCAGCGCGGTGTCGTGGCCGCGGCCTTCGAAGAACTCTGACCGCCCGCCGCGCACGGGGAACCGCTGGAAGGGCCGTTCCCGGTGCGCGGCGTCGGGTCAAGCCGCCGGGGACCGCTTGGAGCGGCGCTGTGCCACGAGAGCGCCGATGATGAGGACGGCGAGCCCGAGCACCAGGTATCCGCATAGGACGAGCATGGGCCTTTGCAGGCCGGAGCCGTCGAAATAGGCGATGCCGCGCATGCCGGAGGTACCGGCGCCAGGGGGCAGGAAGGGGCCCATTTCCCGCCACGGCGACGGCAGCAGTTGACTCGCGTACGCACCGCCCCCACTGGGGCTGCCGAGGACCACGAAGAGGAACATCGCGATGCCGATGCCGACGATGCCGGTGAGCGCCTGCAAGGCCATCGTGAAGGCGCAGATCGCGAAGACCAGGAGCGAACCGAAGCCGACCAGGCCCCAGAAATGCCCGGTCAAAGCGTTGAATACGTGTTCGACGATCAGTGCGGCCACGATGGAGGAGACGAACGCGTATACCGCGACCGCGGCCAGCCGCACCATCGCGCGGGAGAGCGTCAGCGGCATGGCGCCCACGCTGATCGTCAGGACCGATGCCGCGAGGTACCCGCCGATGACCAGCCCCAGCGCGAGGAAGAACGCGGTCACTCCGTTGCCGTCCTTGGGGTCGGCGGGCACGATGTCATCGGTCGTCACCGACATCTGCTGCTCCTGCGCGGCCGCGTCGACGACGGCTTCGAGGGCGTCGGCCAACGCCGTGCCCTCCGCCCCGGCGACGAGCAGCCGCGCCGAACCGGCGTCGTCCAGGATCAGCGCGCCGGTGAGCTTCCGGTCCCGGATCTTCGCGCGAGCCTCCGTTTCGTCGCCGACGACGCGTGCGTCGATCGGATGCTCTGCGATCTCGTTGAACTGGTCGGCGGCTTTCTCGGCGGTGCCCGCGGGAGCCCCGGACGGGGCGACGACGCCCATCGGGATCTCATGGGGTTTGGGGTTGTGGAAGGCGCCGACGTAGCTGAAGGTGAATGCGAGGTGGAGGACCAGGACGCCGAGCAGCAGCAGCGCGGCACGGGGCTTGATCGCGGATCGGACGTGTTCGGCGGTGTCGGCCGCCGTCGTCCCGGTCGCGCGGTCTTCGGGCATGGTGATCACTCGCTTATGGATGATTAGGGAAGTCGCGTGCGACTTTTCTCGGTGGGCTCGCGGAGCCGACCGAAGGAGCGTTCCGCGGAAATCGCGATCGGTATTCGGGCCGGTGGCATCGTCTCCATGCCGCATCGCCCGATGCGGCTCCACAGTAATGCGTGCGGCGGTGATCCGCCGGAGTTTCGGGAATCTCATTCACTCTTCGACCGGGAATGTCCCTCGCCGCGGGGCCGCGGTCCCGAAACCCGCTCGTTCCGGAGTATCTCCACGTCTCGGCGGCCGCGCCACTCGCGGCGGCCCCGCAGGCCAACCGGCTTGCGCGCCGACGGTCCCCTCCTTTTTTGAGGATTTCACATTCAAATATCCCTCCGGTGCTAGGTTCTGCACGAACAGCCGCTGACATCGGAGGAGTCATGATGGAAACGGCCGATGCACGGGTGGCGTTGCCGTCGGTCAATGGGAATGTCCATGGTCCGCGAGGCCCGCGATCGGGCCGCCCGTGGTGAGCGTCCATGCCGCCATGGGCGTCTTGTGTTCGGCGGACGTCTCCACTGCATCAGCGATGCGATGCGATCATTCGCGCCGCTTTTTGAACGAGCGGAGATCCGACGATTCGCGTGACCCGAGGTCGCCGATCGGGCGTTGAGCGGCGACATGCCGCACCCTGGAATCCGGTAATCCTTATAGGACTATCTTGTGCTCCCTGTTCGCGGCCGTGGACCAGCGGCCCCCGATCGCGCTGCCGCACGGTGGTGAACGCGGCGGCATTCGGCCGGCTCAACGCCGTCGTCCCCGATCGTGAGGCCA
>JAJYSW010000302.1 GCA_021793335.1 Actinomycetes bacterium | reverse complement strand
CGTGTGCTCTACGACCAGCACCGTGTTGCCCTTGTCCCGCAACCGCAGCAACAGCTCGTTCATCCGCTGGACGTCGTGCGGGTGCAGGCCGATGGTCGGTTCGTCGAAGACATAGGTGACGTCGGTGAGCGAGGAACCGAGGTGGCGGATCATCTTGGTGCGCTGCGCCTCGCCGCCCGAGAGCGTGCCCGAGGGCCGGTCGAGCGAGAGGTATCCCAGACCGATCTCGGTGAACGAATCGAACAGGTGCTGCAAGCCGGCGAGCAGCGGGGCCACCGAGGGCTCATCGAGCTCCCGGACCCATTCGCGCAGATCGCTGATCTGCATCGCGCACAGATCGGCGATGCTCTTCCCCTCGATCTTCGAGGAGCGCGCCTCGGCGCTGAGCCGGGTCCCCTCGCATTCGGGGCAGACGGTGAAGGTCACCGCACGCTCGACGAAGGCTCGGACGTGCGGCTGCATCGCGTCGACGTCCTTGGTGAGCATCGACTTCTGGATCTTCGGGATCAGGCCCTCGTACGTCAGGTTGATGCCCTCGACCTTGAGCTTGGTGGGCTCCTTATAGAGCAGGTCGTGCAATTGCCGCTTCGTGAACTCACCGACCGGCCGGTCCATGTCGAAGAAACCCGAGCCGCTGAAGATCCGGCCGTACCAGCCGTCCATGCTGTACCCGGGGACCGTGAGCGCGCCCTCATTGAGCGACTTGGTCTCGTCGTACAGCGCGCTCAGGTCGAAATCGGTGACCGAACCCGCGCCCTCGCAGCGCGGGCACATCCCGCCGAGCCGGTGGAACGTCGCCTTCTCGGCCTTCGTCCTGTTCCCGCGTTCGACGGTGATCGCGCCGCTGGCCCTCACCGAGGGCACGTTGAACGAGTACGCGTTCGGCGAGCCGATGTGCGGCCGGCCCAACCGGCTGAACAGGATGCGCAGCATCGCGTTCGCATCGGTGGCGGTGCCGACCGTCGAGCGGGGGTCGGAGCCCATCCGTTCCTGGTCGACGATGATCGCGGTCGTCAGCCCTTCGAGCAGGTCGACGTCGGGCCGCGTCAGGCTCGGCATGAAGCCCTGCAAGAAGGCGCTGTAGGTCTCGTTGATCATCCGCTGCGACTCGGCGGCGATCGTGCCGAACACCAGCGAACTCTTGCCCGAACCGGAGACGCCGGTGAACACCGTCAGTCGGCGCTTGGGGATCTCGACGTCGATGTCCTTGAGGTTGTTCTCGCGGGCACCGTGCACGCGGATCAAGTCGTGGACGTCGGCGGCGTGCGCCGCGACCGCTTTGTGGACCTTGCTCATCATTGCTCCATTGTGCGGTATTGGGAGGGTCGTGGCATCGGCTCCGCAGGCCCGTGCGGCGGCTCTCGATGAAGGCAGCCGATCCCCGGGGTGTGGCACGGCGGCGATGGCGCGGGCCTGCGGGCGACTCAGCTTCGCTGGCTGATGCGGATCATGTTGCCCGCCGGGTCCCGGAAGGCGCAGTCGCGGACGCCGTACGGCTGGTCGGTCGGCTCTTGGAGCACTTCGGCTCCACTGGCCCGGATGCGCTCGAAGGCGGCATCGCAGTCGTCTGCGGTGAGGTTGACGCCGCGCAGCAGGCCCTTCGCGAGCAGTTCCGCCGCGGCGTCCTTGTCCGCCTGCGAGGTGTTCGGGTCGGCGATGGGCGGTTCGAGGACGATGTCGACGCCGGGCTGGGAGGGAGCGCCGAGGCTCACCCATCGCATGCCCTCCCAGGCGACGTCGTTGCGCACCTCGAAGCCGAGGGCGTCCCGGTAGAAGGCGAGTGCCTCATCGTGGTCGTCGACGGCGATGAAGCATTGTGCGAGTTTGATGTCCATGGATTTCACGCTACCGACGGGGAGCGGGTTCCGCTTCTCCATTCCTGACCGGACGCGTGTGGATCTTGGCGATGCACGCCGGGACGGCCGCGCCCTCGCCGTGGTCGCGGGCCCGGTAGGCGCTCGGGCTTTCGCCGACCAGTTCGGTGAACCGCGAGCTGAACGACCCCAGTGAGGTGCAGCCGACCGCGAAGCAGACCTCCGTCACCGTCAGGTCGCCGCGCCGCAGCAGGGCCTTGGCCCGCTCGATCCGGCGCGTCATGAGGTGGCTGTAGGGCGTCTCTGCGAAGGCGGCGCGGAAGCTGCGGGAGAAATGGCCCGGCGACATGAGGGCCACGCGCGCCAGCGCGGGAACGTCGAGCGGTTTCGCGTAGTCGCGGTCGATCGTGTCCCGGGCCCGGCGCAACCGGACGAGATCCTCCAGCCTCACAAGAGCATTTTCTCACGGTCGGCGGTCGTGCGGGCGCTCCGGGAGCGGTGGTGGCGTGCGCTCGCGGCTCCGGTTAGAGTCACCGGGTGCGAACAGGCTCGGACGGCCGGAATCGGATCTTCCCCCACCATTCGGGGCCTCGTGCGGCGTTGACCGCGGTGTCGGAGACGTTTCGGCTCGGCGCGGTCCGCGCCTGCCGGTATCTGGCGGACGGGCGGATGAACCGCAACTGGCGCCTCGATTGCGATCGGGGCCGTTTCGCGCTCAAGGAGCTCGTCGACGCCGACCCCGCGACGGCCCGCCGGAACCTCGGTCTGCTCGACCACCTCGCCGAAGCAGGAGTGCCGGTGCCGCGCGCAGTGCCCACCGCCGAGGGCGACACGCTGGCCGAGATCGACGGACACGCCTACTATGCGACCTCGTGGGTCACCGGCGAGCATCTCACCGGCGCCGACATGACCTCGGCGCAGGCCGAGCACATGGGCGAGGTCATCGGGCGCATCCACCGGGCCCTGGCCGATACCCGCGCCGGGCTCCCCGAGGCCCGGCGCCCGCTCGCGCCGGTCACCGGACCGACGGCCGCGCGAGCCGAGTGTGAGCGTTTCCTCTCGTTGATCGCAGCGGGAACCGAGCCGAGCGCGTTCGACGTCGCGGCGTCTCGGGCGCTGCATCGGCGGCTTGAGCTGATCGAACGCCACGCGCACCGGCGGCCGGAAGACGAGCGTCCGCTCGGACCGTACGGATGGATCCACGGCGACTGCCAGGACTGGAATCTGATCTGGACCGGCCGGGACATCGGCGCGGTCATCGATTGGGACCGCGTCCGGGCCCGCCCTTACGGCGAGGAGGTCGTCCGTGCCGCCACCTGGCAGTTCGGCCTGCCCGACGGCCGGATCGATCTGGGCAAGGTCGCCGCGCTCATCGCCGGGTATCGGACGCAGATGCCGATCGGCGGCGCGGCGCTGGCGGACGCGGCGCGCCGCCACTGGTGGAAGCTGCTCTCGCACTGCTGGCACCTGGTCTTCCACTACGACCGTGACGACGACTCGTGCGATGACCTCTTCTTCACGGAAGGGCGCATGGTCGCCTGGTGGAGCGATCACCTGGAGGAGGTCGAACGGGTTTGCACGGGGTGACGAGCCCTCGGTGCGCCCGCCCGCGGCCCGGGGCCGAGCAGGCGACTGCGGTCCATGCGCGGGACTCGCTCCGCTCGAAGGATTCGCCGCGGGGCGCGGGCTTCCCCCCACGGCTTCCCGCAGAGCGCTCTGCGGGCGGCCGATGTCGGACTCGTTCGCTAATTTTTCCGCATGAGATTGATCGAGACCGGCACCGGGCAGTTCTCACTGCTGTTGCACGCCGGCACCACCTCGGTGGACGA
>JAJYSW010000026.1 GCA_021793335.1 Actinomycetes bacterium | reverse complement strand
CGAGTTCGCCGCCGTCGACGCGGGGCTGGTGACGCCGAAGCCCGAAGGCGTCGACCTGGTCGACGCCGCGGCCCTGCCCGAGGCCGCCGCCACCGTCTACTCCAACCTCGGCCACCTCCTCGACGCTCCCGCGCGCCCGAGAGTGCTCGTCCACGGCGGCTCGGGCGGCATCGGCACCTTCGCGATCCAGTTCGCCGCCGGGCTCGCCGGCGCCGAGGTATGGGCCACCGCACGAGCGGAGTTCGCAGCGGAACTCGAAGCGTTCGGAGCCGAACACGTCTTGGACTACCGCCACGAGGACTTCGTCGCGGAACTGCGGGCGGCGGGCGGCGCCGACACCATTTTGGACATCATCGGTGCGGCGTATTTCGAGGGCAACCTCAAGGCCCTCGCCCCCGATGGGCGGCTGGTCGTCATCGGATTGCAGCAGGGGCGCACCACCGAGATCGACCTGGGCCGGCTCTTGGCCAAACGCCACACCGTCTCGGGCACCACGCTGCGAGGTCGTCCGCTCGAACAGCGCCACCGGATCATCGCCGAGGTCTTCGAGCACATCTGGCCCGCCCTCGACAGCGGTGCGATCACACCGGTGGTCACCACCCGCATGCCTTTGACCGAAGCCGACGAGGCCCACCGCGTCATGGGCGCGGGCGGGCACTTGGGCAAGATCGTCCTGACCCTCTGACGCCGCGCCCGGCGGGATGGGGCCGCGCCCCGCGGCGGAGCGTTCCCCGGGGAGGCGGACGTGCCGGCAACGCGTTGGAGTCCCTTCGGCGTCGGCGACTACCATTGACGCGAATATGCAGCGCCGGGAGCAGACCCGGCCGAGCGACCGAGGGAGAACCGTGGCATCCGCAGCGCCGAACACCAGTCCAGCCGCCATCGCGAGCGCGACCGAACCGCTCCAGGTGACGGCCGGCACCACGTGCGCCGAAGCGGTGGCCGAGGCCGGCCTGCCCGTTCACGGCCCGAACGCGATCGTCGTCGTCCGCGACCCCGAGGGCCGCCTGTGCGACCTCGCCTGGGCCCCCGAAGCCGATACCGAGGTCTGGCCGGTACCGCTGAACAGCCCCGACGGGCTCAGCGTGATGCGCCACTCGGCCGCGCACGTCATGGCGCAGGCCGTGCAGGAGCTCCGCGAGGCCAAGCTCGGCATCGGGCCGCCGATCGCCGACGGCTTCTACTACGACTTCGACGTCGACGAGCCGTTCACTCCCGAGGATCTCAAACAGATCGAGAAGCGAATGCTTCAGATCATCAAGCAGGGGCAGACGTTCCATCGGCGCAAGTACGACTCGCTCGACGAGGCCCGCTCCGAACTGGCGAACGAGCCCTACAAGCTCGAACTGATCGAGACCAAGGGCGAGGGCGCCGACGCCGACGAGGTCATGGAGGTCGGCGGCGGTGAGCTCACCGCTTATGACAACGTCGACCCCAAGACCGGTGAGCGGCGCTGGTCGGACCTGTGCCGCGGCCCGCACCTGCCTTCGACCAGGCTCATCGGGGCGGTCAAGGTCATGCGTTCGGCCGCCGCCTATTGGATGGGCTCTGAGAAGAACCCGCAGCTCCAGCGGATCTACGGGACCGCCTGGCCCACCAAGGCCGAGCAGAAGGAGTACCTCCAGCGCCTGGAGGAGGCCGCCAAGCGCGACCACCGCAAGCTGGGCCAGCAACTGGACCTGTTCAGCTTCCCCGAAGAGCTGGGCTCGGGCCTGCCGGTGTTCCACCCCAACGGCGGGGTCGTCCGCATGATCATGGAGGACTACTCGCGCCGCAAGCACGTGGAGGGCGGGTACTCGTTCGTGAACACCCCGCACATCACCAAGCGGCAGCTGTTCGAGACCTCCAAGCACCTGGAGTGGTATGCCGAGGGCATGTTCCCGCCCATGGAGCTGGAGGGCGCCGAGTACTACCTCAAGCCGATGAACTGCCCGATGCACAACCTGATCTACGCCTCCAGGGGACGCTCGTACCGTGAGCTGCCGCTGCGGCTGTTCGAGTTCGGGTCGGTCTACCGGTACGAGAAATCCGGCGTGGTCCACGGGCTCACCCGCGCGCGCGGCTTCACCCAGGACGACGCCCACATCTACACCACCAGGGAACGAATGGGCGAGGAGCTGTCCTCGGTCCTCCAGTTCGTGCTGGACCTGCTCAAGGACTACGGGCTCGACGACTTCTACCTCGAACTGTCCACCAAGGACCCGGAGAAGTACGTCGGCGGCGACGCCGACTGGGACGAGGCCACGCAGATCCTGGCCGAGGTCGCCGCCTCCTCCGGTCTCGACCTGGTGGCCGATCCCGGCGGCGCGGCCTTCTACGGCCCGAAGGTCTCCGTGCAGGCGAAGGACGCCATCGGCCGGACCTGGCAGATGTCGACCATCCAGCTGGACTTCTTCGAACCCGAGCTGTTCAAGCTGGAGTACGCGGCCGCCGACGGGTCCCGGCAGCGTCCGGTCATGATCCACCGCGCCCTGTTCGGCTCCATCGAGCGGTTCTTCGGCGTGCTCACCGAGCACTACAGCGGCGCGTTCCCGGCCTGGCTGGCCCCCGTGCAGGCCGTCGGCATCCCGGTGCGCGACGAGAACGCCGACTACCTCGACGGCTTCTTCGCGAGGCTGCGCGAGCGGGGCGTCCGCGGCGAGGTCGACCACTCGGACGACCGGATGCAGAAGAAGGTCCGCAACGCCCAGCTCCAGAAGATCCCGTTCATGGTCATCGCCGGCGATGACGACCAGTCCGCCGGGACGGTCTCCTTCCGATACCGGGACGGCTCCCAGCGCAATGGCGTCCCGGTCGACGAGGCGATCGCCCACGTCGTCGACATCGTCGAGTCCCGCACCAATGCGGGCCCTTCGGCGGCGGGGGAGTAGCGGCCGTGCACGCGGAGGCGGCGCGTGTTCGGCACCGAGCCCGCGCCGTCCTCCCGGATGCTGAGACCGGCGGCCCGTCCCGCCGGCGCCGTTCATCGCAGTCGACGCCGTGACACCGGTGGCCTAGGATCGTCCCCGTGAGTCAAGTTGCATCCGAAGGAGCCGGTGTCCCCGACGAATACGAGCGACTGTGGACGCCCCACCGGATGTCCTACATCAAAGGCGAGGGCAAGCCGACCGGTGACGACTCCGATATCGAGGGGTGTCCGTTCTGCGAGATCCCCAAGCTCGACGATGCCGAGGGACTCATAGTCGCGCGGGGCCGCACCATGTACGTCGTCATGAACAAGTTCCCGTACAACTCCGGACACCTCATGGTGGTGCCGCTGCGGCACGTCCCCGACTACACCGATCTCGACCTCGACGAGGTCGCCGAGATGGGCTCGCTCACGCAGGAGGCGATGCGGGTCATCCGCGCCTCGATGGGCGCCCACGGATTCAACATCGGCATGAACCAGGGCCAAGTCGCCGGCGCCGGCATCGCCGGGCATCTCCACCAGCACGTCGTGCCCAGATGGGGCGGCGATGCGAACTTCATGCCGATCATCGGCCGCACCAAGACCCTCCCGCAGCTGCTGGCCGATACCCGGGCCGACCTGGCCGCCGCCTGGGGACGGCCCTGAGCGCGCGGGCATTATAGAGTCGAGGCGCACCCACCACCAGCCCAGTGCCCACGCACCCATCGGGCGACGCCGAGAAAACAGGAGATCATGGCGAAGTTCCTTCGGACCTCTGGACGCGCGGGGCTACGGCGTTATATCGACGCCGTGGCGAAGGCCCTCATCCGCGTCGGCGTGTCCGCCAATGCCGTCACCGTCGCCGGCACCGTCGTCATCGTGGCCGCCTCGATCCTGCTGCTGTCCCAGGGGCACCTGGTAGCCGGACTGGTGGTGATCACGCTCACCGCCTTCACCGACCTGCTCGATGGCGCGATCGCCCGCGTCAAGGGCACCACCTCCCGCTTCGGCGCTCTCCTGGACTCCACCTGCGACCGAATCGCCGACGGCGCGATGCTGGCCGGCCTGGCCTATTGGCTGCTCACCGAGGAGCGCTTCGCCGCCTGCGCGACGGCCCTGGTCGCACTCATCGCCTCGCAGCTGGTCTCCTACGTCAAGGCCCGCTGCGAGAGCCTCGGCGGCGAGTGCGACGTCGGCATCGCCGAGCGGCCCGAGCGCCTCATCCTCGCGGGCGTGACCGTCCTGGTCGAAATCCTCGGCGTCCCCTTCGCGATGGAGGCCGGCATGGCGCTGCTGGCGCTGCTGGCGACGATCACGGTCGTCCAGCGCCTCGTGCACGCTCGCACCGCCCTGGAGGCGGCCGAGGAGCGCGTCGATGCGTGAAAAGCTCAATGAATGGGCCTACCTGGCCGCCTGGCGCGGAGTCCGCCTCATGCCCCGCCGATCCGCCGAGGCCCTCTTCCGCCGCGGCGCGGACCGTGCCTGGCAGAAGAACGGCCGCTCCGTCCGCCAACTGCGCCGCAACCTCGCCCGCGTCGTCGACGGCGAGCCGAGCGACGCTCTGGTGCGCGACGCCCTGCGCTCCTACGCCCGATATTGGATGGAGGCGTTCCGGCTCCCCTCGATGAGCCGCGCCGATCTGGACCGCAGCTTCGCGATGCACGGCTATGAACCGATCGCCGAGCGCGCGGCCGCGGGCAAGGGCAGCGTCGTGGCCCTGCCGCACTCGGGCAACTGGGACTTCGCCGGAGCCTGGGTGCCCCAGATCGCCGGGAACCCGCTCACCACCGTCGCCGAACGCCTCAAACCCGAAGGCGTGTTCCGCCGCTTCCTCGCCTACCGCGAATCGCTGGGCATGGCGATCGTCCCGGCCACCGGGGGCGATCGCAACCCGCAGGCGGTCCTGGGCGAGGCGCTCGACGCCGGGCACGTGGTGGCCCTGGTCGCCGACCGTGACCTGAGCCGCAGCGGCATCGAGGTGAAGTTCTTCGACGAGGCCGCCACCTTCCCCTCCGGTCCGGCACTCCTGGCCATCCGGAACAATGTTCCACTGTATGCGGCGCACATCCACTACGAGCCCGACCGGGCCGTCTGCCACATCACCGGACCGGTCGACACCGGCACCGGGCGGCTGCGTGAACGCGTCGCCTCCACCACCCAGGCCGTGGCCGACGCCTTCGCCGAAGGCATCCGCGCCCACCCGGCCGACTGGCACATGCTCCAGCGGTTCTGGTCCGCCGATTTCAGCCCCGCCGACCCCGCGGAATCCTGATGGGCGATCTGCGCGTCGGGATCGTGAGCCCGTACTCCTTCGATGTGGCCGGCGGCGTCCAGTTCCACATCCGCGACCTCGCCGAGACGCTCATCGACGCCGGCCACGCCGTGTCCGTGCTCGCCCCCGCCACCGAGACCGCCGACCTGCCCGACTACGTCGTCCCCGGCGGCAAGGCCGTCGCGGTGCCCTATAACGGCTCCATCGCCCGCCTCGCCTTCGGGCCGCGCTCGGCGGCCCGCGTGCGCCGCTGGTGCCTGAGCGGCGACTTCGACGTCGTCCACGTCCACGAACCGCTCACCCCGAGCCTGTCGTGCCTGGCCGTGCTCACCGCCCGCTGCCCGGTCGTGGCCACCTTCCACACCGCCATCACCCGTTCACGGATGCTCGCAGCCGGGAAGAACATGGCGCAGCTGGTCCTGGAGAACCTCTCGGCGCGCATCGCCGTCAGCCCCTATGCCAGGAAAGTCCAAGTGGAGCACCTCGGCGGCGGCGCCGTGGAAATTCCCAACGGCGTCCCCGTCGCCTTCTACCGCAAGGCCGCCCCCCTCGAATCCAGACCCGAGGGGCCCACCATCGGATTCATGGGCCGCTACAACGAAAGCCGCAAGGGCTTCGGCATCCTCCGCGACGCCTTCGCGCGCCTCGCCGCCGACCGGCCCGACCTGCACCTGCTCGTCGTCGGCCGCGGTGACCCCGAGGCCGCCCTCGCCGGACTCGACCCGGCCCTGGCCGAACGCATCCACTTCCTCGGCGCGGTCGCCAATGAGGAGAAGGCGAGCATGCTCGCCGGAGTCGACCTCTACGTCGCCCCCAACACCGGCGGCGAATCGTTCGGAATGATCCTCACCGAGGCCATGGCCGCCGGGACCTGCGTGCTCGCCAGCGACATCGAGGCGTTCAAGAGCGTCCTCGACGACGGCGAGGCGGGCGGACTGTTCGCCGCCGGCGACGCCGCCGACCTCGCCGCCCAGGCCGCGCGGCTGCTCGACGATGCCGACCGCAGAGCCGCCTATGTCGAACGTGCGAACGAGTGGGTCCGCCGCTACGACTGGCCCGAAGTCGCCGGACGCGTCGTCGAGGTCTACCGCGCCGCCATCGAAGCGGGTGTCGAGCACCGCTGACCGGCCGCGCCGCGGCCGGAATCCGAGCCGGACGCACACCGTGCGCGACCGGGACCGCCCTGTGCGCCGGACACCATTACGATGATCTCGATGTGGTGGCTGGCAGTGCTCGTAGCGATCGTGGCGGCCGTCGGCGCGTACGCGACATGGACGGTCACGCGCGTCGAACGGCTGCACCGGCGTGCCCGCATCGCCGAGACCGCGCTGTTGACCAAGCTCGACGACCGCGCCGAGACCGTCCTCAAATTCGTCGGCCAACCCGGCTTCGAGGAGGCCGTCGCCGTGGCCCTGTCCGTCGTCGCCGTCCCCGCCGAGACCCGTCGACAGCGCGAACTGCGCGAATACGCCGAGAACGACCTCACCCGGGCGCTTCGAGAACTCGGACACGGCCACGCCGGTGCCGAGGACCTGGAGGCCGCGAACCGGCGCGTCGCCCTGGCCCGCCAGATCCACACCGATTTCGTGCGCGACGCCGTCGCCTCCCGGTCCCTGCCCATCGCCGTGCTGCTGCGCCTCCACCACCGCCTGCCGCGGCCGCAGTACTGGGACATCGAAGATCCGCTCCGCTGAGCCGTCTCGCCGCTCGGGCGTGCGGTTCGCCACAGCGCTGTGAGGCCGGTCGCGGCGTAGAATCGACCAGGTCAGGAACCCCTAACGAGACGACCAGCAGATGGAGCCGGTGACCGTGTCAGAGACCCAGAAGACCGAGGCCGAGGTCGGGACCGCCCGCGTCAAGCGCGGCATGGCCGACACGCTGAAGGGCGGCGTCATCATGGACGTCGTCACGCCCGAGCAGGCCAAGATCGCCGAAGACGCCGGAGCGGTGGCGGTCATGGCGCTCGAACGCGTCCCCGCCGACATCCGCGCCGAGGGCGGCGTCTCGCGCATGAGCGACCCGGACATGATCGACGGCATCATCGAGGCCGTCTCCGTTCCGGTGATGGCCAAGGCCCGCATCGGCCACTTCGTCGAAGCCCGGGTCCTGGAGTCCCTCGGCGTCGACTACGTGGACGAATCCGAGGTGCTCACTCCCGCCGACGAGGCCAACCACATCGACAAGTGGCAGTTCACGGCACCGTTCGTGTGCGGGGCGACCAACCTCGGCGAGGCGCTCCGCCGCATCGCCGAGGGCGCGGCGATGATCCGCTCCAAGGGCGAGGCCGGTACCGGCAACGTCGTCGAGGCCACCCGGCACATGCGGCGGATTCGCGCCGACATCGGCCGTTTGAAGTCGCTCGACGAGGCCGAACTGTTCGCCGAGGCCAAGGAGCTGCGCGCCCCCTACGAGCTGGTCGCCGAGGTCGCCCGGCTCGGGAGGCTCCCGGTGGTCCTGTTCACCGCCGGCGGCATCGCCACGCCCGCCGACGCGGCCATGATGATGCACCTGGGGGCCGAGGGCGTCTTCGTCGGCTCGGGCATCTTCAAATCCGGCGACCCCGCCAAGCGGGCCGCCGCGATCGTCAAGGCCACCGCCCACTACGACGACCCGAAGGTCATCGCCGAGGTCTCCAGGGGCCTGGGCGAGGCCATGGTCGGCATCAACGTCGACAGCCTGGACGAAGGCCGGCGATTCGCCGAGCGGGGCTGGTAGCCGCCGAACGCGCCGCGGGCCCCGGCCGTCCGGCCGGGACCCGCTCCGTCGCTGTTCCCGGACCTTAGCCGGGCACGATGTCGAACAGTCGCCCGCCGGTGCGGTCGACGGCGACGCAGTGGTTCCCGAACTGGCCCTGGTAGGAGCGGAAAGCGCCGTCCCACAGCCCGTGGGCGCGGACGACCACCGGCCGGTAATCCATAGTGCACATCCTGTCGGTCGGTGTCAGGGCTCCGACCTCGCCGTTGACCCCGGCGAGCTGCTCGCAGACCTCGGCCCCGTGCGGGTGAGAGCCGCCGTCGGGGCATGCCAGCACGGCGCCGTGCTCCGCGCCGTCGGCGAATTCGACCTCCACGTAGTAGACCGAGCGGGCCTGCGACTCGACCGGCGTCGACGAGCGATGCTGGGGCGCCCCGGCCGCCCCGGCGGTGATCACGACGAAGGCCGCCGTGCCGAGGACGGCGAGGACACGTGAAAGCTGCTTGACCATCCAGTGATCCTAAGAAGCACAAGGCGCGCAAAACATCATCGACACACCCGAAACGGTCACCCGGCTTAGGCTGAGGGCATGAACGCAGACGATCTCCACCGGCTCACCACCGCCGAGCTCCAGCAGCGGGCGTTCGCATCGGCCAGGCGCCGACACGACTGGAGATTCTTCCTCGACCTGTTCCGCCACACGCCCGCGGCGGCCCGAGCCGACAGCCTCGACCCCGACATCGCCGAGATCGGCGTGGCCATCGACGACCTCGTCGCGATGTGGCGTCAACTGACCGAAGGCCAGTGGGGCGAGGCCGAACCGCTGGCGCGCGCCCGATTCATCGACTACCTCGGCGAAAGCGGGGACGGGGAGCAGACCGCCGAATGAGCGGCGAGCACTACGCCTCCTCCTCGGACTGCGGCTCCTCGGCGGCCGCCGGAACGGCCGCCGTCATCCAGTGCTTGACATCGCCGGCGAACAGCCACCACACCGCCATGATCGAGGCGAACACCCAGAGCATGAGCACCATGAAGAACCCGGGGAGCTGGAGCGTCGTGAGCATGGCGAAGATCAGCAGCACGATGGAGGCCGTGATCGCCAGACGGCGCACGCTCTTGAGGCGCGTCTTCAACCGCATGGCGCACAGCGCCGAGACGATGGCGGCGATGACCATGATGCCCGCGAAGGCCAGGTTACCGACCAGGAACTCGGTCGACCGGTAGTATTCGAGCGCCTGCTCGGCGGTCTCCCGAGGCGAATCCACCTCGGCGTAGATCTCGATGAGCTGGTCCAGCGTCGCCTGCCTGGCCACGAACAGGCTCACCACCAGATAGTTCCCGGCCAGAACGGCGAAAGCGGTCTGGACCCACAGGGCGATCCGCAACCGGCCGACCTGCCTCGGAGGTCCTTCGGACTCGTCATCGCCGGGACTTGAAGTGGGACCGAAGTTCGGTTGCGGGAGCATTGACGCCAGCCTTCCGGGAAGATCAGTGGTTGAACCAGCGGCGGGCGAACCGCTCGGTCAGTGTGCCGATGACGATGATCGGAACGATAGCCAACGCGATGCACAGCGCCCAGTACAGACCGCCGGTGACCATGAGCCACAGCAGCCCGGCGAGGCTCAGGATCTGACTGAGCAGGATCAGCACCCACAGGACACGCCATTGGGTGGACAGCAGCAGCACGGCCAGGACCAGGAACAGCGCGAGCGCGCCGAGACCGGCCGCCCCCCGGTAGACGTCGTGCTCGGCGGCGGGAGGGACGAGATCGCGGGCGGTGTGATGAAGCAGCACGATCAGGCCGCCGGTGGCGAGGCTGATCGCCGCTTGAAGCCACATGGCATTGCGTCCGGCGCGAACCGAACGAGGCATGGGGTTGCGCTTCAGGATCTTAGGCATGGTCCTCTGCTCCTAGGGGTGCGTCACGTTCGCTCGCTGAGCCTAACGGATCACACCCGGTGACCTGAATCGGCCACCGCGGCGACCGCTCGCGGCGGTCCCGGACACCCGCGCGATGCCGGCCCCGCCACGGCGCGTTCGTCCACGGGCCGTGGCAGGACCGAGCCGGCGATGGCACCGGGGCCTGGGCCACGTCGACGGCGGGGACCGATCGGCCTATGCGGCGGACGGTAGGATCGTCGCCGTACGTGCGGTTTCCCGCATGACCGCCTCCTGCCACCCGGAGGCGACGCGGGACGTGCGGTGCACCAGTACTTCGTGGACTCGGTCCGGCGATTCGGCGCCGGACCGGTCGAATGGAACGACTAAGGGGGAACGCCGGATGGCTGGCCACTCCAAATGGGCGACGACAAAGCACAAGAAGGCTGTGATCGACGCCAAGCGCGGCAAGCTCTTCGCAAAGCTGGTCAAGAACGTCGAGGTCGCCGCCCGCACCGGCGGCCCCGACCCCGACGGCAACCCCACGCTCTACGACGCCATCCAGAAGGCCAAGAAGAACTCGGTGCCCAACGACAACATCGACCGGGCCGTCAAGCGCGGCGGCGGGATCGACGGCGGCGGCGTCGCCTACGAGACGCTGATGTACGAGGGCTACGCGCCCGGCGGCGTCGCGATCCTCATCGAATGCCTCACCGACAACAAGAACCGGGCCGCCTCCGAGGTCCGCGTCGCCCTGACCCGCAACGGCGGGGTGCTGGGCGAGGCGGGCAGCGTCGGCTACCTCTTCTCCCGCAAGGGCGTCATCATGGTGCCCACCGCCGACGGCCTGACCGAGGACGACCTCCTCATGGCCGTGCTCGACGCCGGCGCCGAGGAGGTCAACGACCTGGGCGAGGGCGGCTTCGAGATCCTGTGCGAACCGACCGACCTGGTGGCGGTGCGCACCGCGCTCCAGGAGGCGGGGATCGACTACGACTCGGCCGAGGCGGGCTTCCAGCCCTCCACGAGCGTCCCGGTCGACGCCGAAGGCGCCCGCAAGGTCTTCCGCGTGGTCGAAGCGCTGGAGGACTCCGACGAGGTCCAGAACGTCTACACCAACGTCGACGTCTCGGACGAGGTCCTCGCCGAACTCGACGACTAGGGGCTATCCAAGCACTCGGGGCGAGGCGGTAGCCGAGTCCATTGGCCCGCTCGCAAAGCGGAGGCCTTCCAGATCCCGGTGTCGAGTCCGGGAGGCCCGAACACGGTGAGCGGGCCCCTGTCCGCCGCCGTGAAGCGGCGAGCGGTCCGGTCGGCGGTGGGCGCCGGGAGGGCGGACCGGACAGCGCCCCTCCCGGGGCCTTGAGCAGGCTCTGGGCCCCCGGGCCGGTGTCAGGGGCTTAACGCCGTCCGACCTGGGTACGTCTGGCGGATGACCGAAGAGACACTGACGATCCCGGCCGGGCCGGTGCAGCTCGAAGCCCAGCTGAACGTACCGGACGGGGCCGCGGGCGTGGTCGTGTTCGCCCACGGCAGCGGCAGTAACCGCCACAGCAGACGCAACCGCTTCGTCGCCGAGAGGCTGCAGGAGGCCGGGCTCGGCACGCTCCTGTTCGACCTGCTCACGCTCGAAGAGGCCGACGACCAGTCCAAGGTCCTCGACATCGACCTGCTGGCCGAGCGGCTCGTCATGGTCACCGACTGGCTCCAGGACCGGCCGGGGGCCGAGAACGAGTGGGTCGGCTATTTCGGGGGCAGCACCGGGGCGGCGGTCGCCTTGCGGGCCGCCACCGCGCCCGGCGTCGAAGTGCGCGCCGTGGTCTCCCGTGGCGGGCGGCCCGACCTGGCCGAAGACGATCTTCCGAACGTCAGGACGCCGACGCTCCTGATCGTCGGCGAGCACGATGAGGACGTCCTGGGACTGAACTACGAAGCCCAGCACCGCCTCGGCGGGTCGAACCGCGTGGCGATCGTCCCTGGCGCGACACACCTGTTCGACGAGCCGGGAACGCTGGAGGCCGTCGCCGCGCTCGCGCGTGACTGGTTCAACGAGCACCTCGGCGGCGTCGTGCCGTGAAGGGCGTCGTCCCCGGGGCCTCCCTCAGCGGCTCGGGCGGCCTCCCGTCGCAGCGATGATGAGCGGCAAGTGCCGTGGACCCGGTGCACCGGCCGGGCGCGGCTCCGAGGGCCCGGCCGGCATGTCGTTGCGCATGCGAGCCACGGCCGGCGCCGCGACCAGCGGCGTCTCGGCGAAGCCCCGCCGCGGGGCCTCTTCTCCCAGGCGGCTCTTCCGCTCGGTGTTCCGTGCCGCAGACCGCCGGACCGTCCCCGAGCCGACGCGGCCCGAAGTCACGGTGGCCGGCGCGCCGACCCGTTCGCGCCGAGTCGACCGCGCCGAGACCCCGAAGCACCCTCTTCGGGCCGTGATCGATCGAACCGCTCACTTACGGGCGGGTCTCAGGCCGCGCGGCGCTCGTCGAGTAGTGCTCGGACCTCGTCATCGGTCGTCTGACCGAACTCCCGATAGGACTGGCCGACCGCGCCGAACGGTTCGGGGTTCGTCGCGCACACCATCTCCTCGACCATGGCGGCGAGTTCCCGGCACGTCGACGCCGCCCCGGTGGGCACGGCGGCGACGATGCTCGCGGGCCCCAGACGGCGCACCGCCCGGATCGCGGCCCGCATCGTCGAGCCGGTGGCCAGGCCGTCGTCGACGATCAGCACCGCCTTGCCCGACAGTTCGAGTACGGGCCGGTCGCCCCGGTAGGCCCGCTCGCGCCGATGCAACTCGGCGGACTCGTGTTCGGCGACCCGGGCGACCGTCGCCCGGTCGACGCCGCTGAGGCGCACCACCTCCTCGTTGAGGACGGTGACGCCGCCGCTGGCGATGGCGCCCATCGCCAGCTCCTCGTGCCCGGGGACGCCGAGCTTGCGGACGGTGAACACGTCCAACGGGGCCCTGATCGCCCGTGCCACCTCGTAGGCCACCGGGACCCCGCCGCGCGGCAAGGCGAGGACCAGCGTGTCGGCACGGCCCCGGTAGTGGTCGAGCAGGGCGGCCAGCGCATGGCCGGCGTCGCTCCGGTCACGGAAGACCTGGTTGGTCATGTCGTGGAGGTGCCCGGGGCCGTCCGGGTTAAACGGCCCCGTCAAACGGCGGCGAGCGGCCGCTTGCGGTAGATGCGGATCGTGGCCAGGACCGCGGTCGTGGTGCCCAGGCCGTAGACGACGATGCCCACGGTCATGTTCGTGAGGCTGACGCCGCCCAGCGTCGCCAGGGCCGGCAGCGCGCCGCCCGCGGCCATCTGGAGACTGCCCATGAACGCCGAGGCGGTCCCGGCGACCTGCGGCCGCTGCGAGGACATCGCCGCGGCGCCCGCGTTCGGGAAGATCACGCCGCAACCGAACATCATCACGCCGATGCCGATCGTCACGCTCACCAGGTTGTCGACCCCGAGCAGCTGCACCCCCGCGATCCAGGCGACCCCGGTCATGGCGACCACCAGGCCGAGCACCATGCGGCCATTGGACTCGACGCGTCTGATCAGCACCATGTTGACCTGGTTGCCCACCAGGAGCGCGAGCGTGCCGATCCCGAAGACCGCCGAGTACATTCCGGCGGAGGCGCCCATCTCGTTCTGGGAGATGAAGCTGAAGGTCGACACGTAGGTGAACAGCATCGAGAAGTTCAGGCACACCACCAGGGTCGGTGCGATGAAGCGCGGATCGCGGACCAGCCTTCCCAGCGTGAGGGCGAATTCGCGGCCGCTGGGGGCCTGCCGCCGTTCGGCCGGCAGGCTCTCGGGCAGGTAGCGCCACACCAGGCCCATCGCCATCGCGGCCATGATCGCCATGAACACGAACACGATCGGCCAGGGCGCCACGATGATGAGCTGCGCTCCGATGATCGGGCCCAGCATCGGCGCGAGCATCGTGATGAACATCATTTTCGCGGTGAAACGGGTCATATCGTCGCCGACGAAGTGGTCGCGGATCACCGCCCGTGAGATCACCATGCCCGCCGCGCCGCTCAGCCCCTGGAGGAAGCGGATGACGATCAGCTGGTCCGCGGTGGTGGCCACCGCGCAGGCCAGCGCGGTCAAGGTGAAGGCCCCCATACCGATCAAGAGGGGGACGCGCCGTCCGAAGCGGTCCGAGAGCGGCCCGATGACGGCCTGCCCGATGGCCAGACCGACCATCATGGAGGTCAGTGTGAGCTGGATGTGCTTCTCGGTCGAGCCGAGAGCCTCGGCCATGTTGGGGAAGGCCGGGAGGTAGAGGTCGGTGGCGAGCGGCGCGGTGGCGGCGAGCGTGCCGAGCACGAACACCATCATCGCGATGAAACGGCGGGGATAGCCGTCGTGAGCGGCGGTCGGATTGAACGCAGCGGCAGACACAGGCATCTCACAAAGAACGTCTTGGAAAGAATCAGGAATGGGGCGTGGGGGCGAGATCATCGACATCCCCGCTACCATGACGGTAACCCCGCGACTAGCCGCACGGCAAGTGGTTTATGGGCCAGGCCACGGGCGTCTCGGAACACACCTGTCACCCCTCCCGGATAAGCTGACGCGAACGAGCGAACGGAGGAACGAGTGCGCGTCATGGGGATCGACCCGGGCCTGACCCGCTGCGGCGTCGGCGTCGTCGAAGGACGGCCCGGAGCACCCGGCAGGATGATCGCGGTCGACATAGTCCGCACCGATCCCGAAGCCCCCCTGGCCGAACGGCTCCTCGCACTCGATGAAGGACTGCGAGGCCACATCGAGGCGCATCGCCCCGAGTCCGTCGCCGTCGAACGAGTCTTCAGCCAGCACAACGTGGCCAGCGTCATCGGCACCGCGCAGGCCTCTGGCATCGCCCTCCTGGCCGCCGCCCGGGCCGGGCTGCCCACCGCGACGTACACCCCCTCCGAGGCCAAGGCCGCCGTCTGCGGCAACGGCTCCGCCGATAAGCGGCAGGTGACCGCCATGGTCACCAGAGTGCTGCGGCTGACCGATCCGCCCAGGCCCGCCGACGCCGCCGATGCCCTGGCCATCGCCGTCTGCCACCTTTGGCGCGGCGGCATGAAAGCCAAGATCGCCGCCGCGAAAGCCGCACCGACATCGCCGGGAAGGAGGTGGCCGCGATGATCGCGCAACTCACCGGATCGGTCGCCGCCGTAGGGGAGACGTACGCCGTCATCGACGTGGGCGGCGTCGGGTACGCCGTGCACGCCGGAGCGAGCACGCTCGCCAACCTGAGAGTCGGCTCCCAGGTCGTCCTCCACGTCTCCACAAGCGTCCGTGAGGACTCGATCACCTTGTTCGGCTTCAACAGTCCCGCCGAACGGGACCTGTTCGAACTGCTCCAGACCGCACAGAAGATCGGCCCGCGCATCGCCCGCGACGCCGTCGAGACCCTGCGGCCCGACGTCATCCGCCACGCCATCGCCACCGGCGATACCGCCACGCTCTCGCGGATTCCCGGCGTCGGCAAGAAGAGCGCCGAGCGGATCGTCCTCGACCTGGCCGACAAGATCGGTCCGATCGACACCACCCAACCCCGCCCGGCCGGCGCTCGTCCCGGTGGCTGGCGCACCCAGGTGAGCCAGGGCCTGCAGGCGCTCGGCTGGTCGGCCAAGGACGCCGACACTGCCATCGAGAAGCTCGACGCCGACGGCGTCGACGGCGCGGACGTGCCCACGCTGTTGAAGCAAGCCATCCGACTGCTCGGGAAGCGATAGGCCGTGGAAGAAATGGACGAACCCGAATTCACCGCCGCGGAGTGGGACGCCGCCCTCACCGCCGCCGAGGCCACCGAGCTCGACCGCGTCGCCGAGGCCGGCATCCGCCCCGGCAAACTCGACGACGTCATCGGGCAGACCCGCGTCCGCGAACAGATCGGCCTGCTCCTCGAAGGAGCCCGGCGTCGCGGCACCGCTCCGGACCACCTGCTGCTGTCCGGCCCGCCCGGCCTCGGCAAGACCACCCTCGCGATGATCGTCGCCGCCGAACTGGGCGTGGGACTGCGCCAGACCTCCGGGCCAGCCATCGAGCGCTCCGGCGACCTCGCAGCGATCCTCACCGGCCTCGCCACCGGCGAGGTGCTCTTCATCGACGAGATCCACCGCATGGCCCGCCCCGCCGAAGAACTCCTCTACACCGCCATGGAGGACTACCGCGTCGACGTCATCGTCGGCAAGGGGCCCGGGGCCACCGCCATCCCGCTCGAACTCGAACCGTTCACGCTGGTCGGGGCCACTACCCGCGCGGGCCTCCTCACCGGCCCGCTGCGCGACCGCTTCGGATTCCTCGGCCAGCTCGAATTCTACGACGACGCCGAACTCGAAGCCATCGTGAAGCGCTCGGCCGGCATCCTCGGCGTCGCGATCGACGACGAGGGCGCCGCCGAGATCGCCTCGCGGTCGCGGGGCACGCCCCGCATCGCCAACCGGCTGCTGCGCCGCGTCCGTGACTTCGCGCAAGTCCGCGCCGACGGCACCATCACCGAGCCGGTCGCCTCCGAGGCGCTCGCGCTCTACGACGTCGACGAGATCGGCCTCGACCGCCTCGACCGGGCCGTCCTGGGCGCCCTGGTCAAGACGTTCGGCGGCGGTCCGGTCGGGCTGACGACCCTGGCCGTGGCCGTGGGGGAGCAGTCCGACACCGTCGAGGAGGTCAGCGAGCCCTATCTCGTCCGGGCCGGCCTCCTGGCCCGCACGCCCCGCGGGCGCGTGGCCACTGCCGCCGGCTGGCGGCATCTCGGGCTGGCTCCGCCGGCGACCGAGGGGCTGTTCGGGGCCGGCGGCGCGTAGTGTGGTAGTTGCAAGCAGGAGCTCCGCTCCTCCCGTCCCGCACGGACGGGACGATCGGGCGCGGGCGGCGCGAACCGGGCGCCCGGACATGCGAGATAGACTCCGCCCACGTCTCCAATGACCACCAACGACGAAAGGCACCGCCGTGCTCTCAGCTGTAGACGTTCTCGCGCAGGATGACGCCGCAGGAGGCAGCAACATGCTCTTCCTGGTCATGATCGTCGGATTCATCGTACTGATGTACTTCGTCATGATCCGGCCACAGAAGCGACGCCAGCGCGAGCAGCAGAACATGCAGAACCAGGTCGAGGCCGGAGCCCGCATCATGACCATCGGCGGCCTGTACGGCACCGTCGTGGACTCCGACGAGGAGACCGTGACCCTGGAGGCGTCCGATGATGTCTTCCTGGTGTTCGCCCGCCAGGCCGTCGCCCGGGTCCTGAGCGCCGAGGACGAGGCCCCCTCCGAGGAGGCGGCCATCGACGAGGAAGAGGCCACGCTCACCGACGAGGACCTGGAGCGGCTGCGCTCCTCCGACGAGGGCGACGGCAAGCACAGCGGCAAGCCCGACCGCAAGGAGTACTAGCGGCCCCGCCCCGCACAGGCCGCAGCGCACCGTCAGGCCGGACAAAGCCGTCGAACGAGGCCGTCTAGAATGAGCCGCGCCGACACTACGTGTGCAAGGCCACTCCCTCCGGGCGGCGGCCGTCCCTCGCGGACGGGGCCTCGGAGGCCGGCACCGTCGGATCGGGCTCTCCCCGCGCCCGCTCCGCATAATCGAGGAAGAGACTGACCATTGACGTCGAACATGGGTGCAACCACGGGCGCTGACCGCCCACGGAAGAAGATACAGCGCAAGCGCCTGCCCCTCGCCCCGTATTTCCTGTCGCTGCTGGCCGTCCTGGGCGTCCTGTGGGCCGCCTCAGTGGCCGGCGCCGGATGGAAGTTCCCGACGCCGAAGCTCGGTCTCGACCTTCAGGGCGGGCTGTCGATGACGCTCACCGCCTACCAGCAGGGCTCCGACTCCGCGCCGAGCTCGGAGACGATGGACCAGGCCCGCCAGATCATCGAAAGCCGCGTCAACTCCACCGGCGTCGCTGAGCCCGAGGTCTACGTCGAGGGCAGCGAGAACATCGTGGTCAACGTGGCCGGCACCGACACCGATGAGGAATCGCTGCGCGACGTCGGCGCTCCCGCCGAACTGCGTTTCCGCATCGTCGCCGACTACACGCCCGACTATTCGGCGCTGGAAGACCAGATGGCGGCGGCCGAGGAGGACGCCGCGGGCGACGACGCTCCCGAAGCGGAGGCCACCGAAGGCGCGGCCCCCGAGGACGAGAACGCCGAGGAGGACGCGGCGGACGCCGAGGAGGAACCCGCCGACACGGACGACACCGAAGCGAACACCGATGACGACGCCGAGGACGTCACCGGTTCCCCCCAGGTCGCCACCGCCGACGAGAGCACCACCCTCGACGATGTGTGGGCCGAAGTCGGCGAGGAGGCCGCCGAGCTCGCCCAGAGCCTGAACGCTCCCCCCTCCGACGACGCCTCCGTCGCGCTCCTCGAACCGTTCGGCGATCTCGCGCCCGAGGCGGTCGGCCTCCTGCCCGCCAATGTGCAGTTCTTCGTCCCCTCGATCACCTGCGAGCAGCTCGACAACCGCCCGCCCGGCTCGGTCCAGCAACCCGATATCGAAGTGGTCGCATGCTCCGCGCCCGAACCGGTCTCCGCAGAGCAGCCCGACCTGACGTTCTCCAATAAGTACCTGCTCGCGCCCTCCACGGTGCTCGGCTCCGACGTCTCCCAGGCCGACGTCGGCACCGACCAGGCCAACCTCAACGAGTTCGTCGTCAACGTGCAGTTCACCAGCGAGGGCTCCAAGAAATGGGGCGCCCTCACCTCCGAGCACGTCGGCCAGCAGGTCGCCATCGTCTTGGACAACGAGGTGGTGAGCGCGCCGAACATCCGCGAGGCGTCGACCAACTCCACCCAGATCTCCGGCGGCTTCAGCGCCGCCGAGGCCAACCAGCTGGCCGACCAGCTGAACTTCGGTTCGCTGCCCACGACGTTCGTCGTCGAGACCCTCAACGAGGTCACCGCGACCCTCGGTGTCGAGCAGCTCGAAGCGGGCCTGCTGGCCATGGCCGTCGGCCTGGCACTGGTGTTCCTGTACTGCATCGCCTACTACCGGGTGCTCGGCTTCGTGGTCCTGGGCAGCCTCGCCGTCGCCACCATGGTCCTGTACCCGACGGTGGCGCTGCTGGGAACCCAGATCGGTCTGACCCTCACCCTCGCGGGCGTCGCCGGATTCGTGGTCTCCATCGGCATCACCGCAGACTCCTTCGTCGTCTATTTCGAGCGGATCAAGGAGGAGATGCGCGACGGCCGGTCCGCCCGGTCGGCCGTGCCCCGAGCCTGGATCCGGACCCGACGCACGATCCTGTCGGCCAACACCGTCTCGATCATCTCGGCGCTGGTCCTGTACTTCCTGGCGCTCGGCCCGGTCCGCGCGTTCGCCTTCGCGCTGGGCCTGTCGACGCTGGTGAACATCCTGGTGGTGTTCCTGTTCACCCACCCGCTCGCGGAGTGGATGGCACGCGGCCGGGTCCTGAACAACGTCCACTTGTCCGGGCTGCACACCAAGGCGATCCCGGCCCTCCGCAAGACGGCCTCGCGAGGCTAAGGAGCACCGATGAGCACCAAGCAGAACAACGCCGACTCCGGCGCCCAGAAGCTGTCGGTCTGGAGCAAGCTCTACCGCGGCGAGACCGACTTCCCGATCGTCGCCAACCGTCGCCGCTGGTACACGATCACGGCGATCCTCGTCCTCGTGTGCGCCGTGATCATGCTGATCAGGGGCTTCTCTCTCGGCATCGACTTCGCGGGCGGCAACCAGTACACCATCCCGGTCTCCAGCGGCGTCGGCATCACCGAGGTCGAGGACGCCGCGGCCGAGGCCGGCGCCGACGTCTCCTCGGGCCAGGTCGCCCAGTCCGGCGGCGAAGCGACCTTCGTCATCCGCACCGCCGTCCTCGACACCGAGGAATCGGGCGCCGTCCGCGACGCGATGGCCGAGGCCGCCGGCGTCGATCCCGGACAGATCTCGGTCTCTCAGGTCTCGGCGACCTGGGGCGCTTCGGTCTCGCAGCAGGCCCTCGTCGCGCTGGTGGTGTTCCTGGCGCTCGTCGGCGTATTCCTCTGGCTGCGGTTCGAGCGGCGCATGGCCATCGCGGCGATCGCCGCGCTCGGCGTCGACCTGGTCTTCACCGCCGCGGTCTTCTCACTGGTCGGGTTCGAGGTCACTCCCTCGACCATGGTCGGCATGCTGACGGTCCTGGCGTACTCGCTGTACGACACCGTCGTCGTCTTCGACAAGGTCCAGGAGAACACCGCGCACCTGCTCCAGACACGCCGGAAGACGTACGCCGAGGCTGTCAACGACGCGATCAACGAGACGCTCATGCGCTCGCTGAACACCTCCATGATCGGT
>JAJYSW010000025.1 GCA_021793335.1 Actinomycetes bacterium | reverse complement strand
TTCCGATCTTCCCGATATGACGCGAATGGTGGCCATGTTGCGTGGTGTCAACGTCAGCGGGAAGAACAAGCTCCCGATGTCCGAGTTCCGAAGTGTCCTCGGGGAGCTCGGCTTCGCGAACGTCGCGACCTACATCCAGTCCGGCAACGCCGTCGTCGATACCGACCGGAGCAGTGCACAGGTCGCCGAGACCGTCCGTGCCGCTCTGGCCGATCGCTTCGGCATCGACACGCCGGTGATCGTCCGGACCGCCGATGAGCTGGAAACGGTCCTGACCGCTGACCCGTTCGCCGAACGCGACCTCGACCCTTCCAAGGTCATCGTCAGCTTCTTGGCGGAACCGGCGCTCGAAGCCCTGTCGATCCCCGAGGGCCAGCTCGAAGAGGCGCACGCCTTCGGCCGTGAAGTGTGGGTGTACTACCCCATGGGCATCGGCAAGAGCAAGCTCGACCGCACACCGTTCTGGAAGCCCCTGGGGAACGCGGCCGTGACCGCGCGGAACCTGCGTACCGTCCGGAAACTCAGCGATATGGCCCGCTGAGGCGCGGCAAGGATTTTCGACTGGCCGGCCGTCGGCCTCGCCCCCGGGGCCCCCGCTGCCGCACCGGTCGCCATAGCGGTCCCGCAGGGCCTGCTCGGCCGTTCCTCCGGACCCGGTGGTGAAGACGACCCGTCCATGGCATCGGCCCGTGCCGCCGTTCGGGGAGCCCGGGGTCCCTCACCACGATCCGCCCGGGGAATCCCTGACACGTCAGGGCGGCCATACCCTCTCCAATATCGACGCGCACCAGCGACTCAGTCGATCTCGCCGCCCGGTCCTGGGACCACGGGCCGATCGAGGAACCCAGCCGCCGCACCCGCGGCGTGGACTTCGGCGAGGGCGATCGAGCGTCCTCGCCGGGACCGCCGCTCGCGCATGGTGATGCTCTGCGGCCTCGTCCTTGCGTCCTCAAGGCCCTCGGCGCGTCCGATCTCGTCAAGGCCGCACTCGCGTTCGGGGGGAGGACCGGTCGAACGCGCGGCCATGGGCTTCGACCGACGACCGCGGCCTTCAGGAGCCCGCACCGGCCATCCGGCCTCGATGCAACGGCGGCATCGGGGCACCGCCGCAGCGCCGTCCCGCTCCCCGAACACGGCCGATGGCATGGGACGTCATGGACCTGCGCAGGACTATGTGGCTCGATGCACTCACCGTCGATCGCCCCGGTCGGCTCCGGGAAGATCGTTCAACTGGGCGGCGATCTCGCGCACCGCCGCCTCGGGGTCGGCGGCGACCTCCTCGTCGAAGTTCCCGGCCATGAGCAGGACGGCGAACCCGTGCACCAGCGACCACGCCGCGAGACGGGGAGCGGCCTCCGCCGCCTCCTCGTCCATGCCCGCGTAGAGGACGCGGTTGGAGCGGTCACGGGCCCGGTCCAGATCGGGATCGTCCAGATGGAGCAGTTCGATGCGGAACATGACCTCGAAGTAGGCGCGGTAGTCGACCGCGAAGCGCACGTAAGCGACACCGACCTCTACGAAATCGCCGGTCTCCGACCAAGCGCGCTCCAGCGCGTCGGCGAAGCGCTCGTGGCCCTCGGTGGCGACGGCGGTCAGCAGCCCCGCCTTATCGCCGAAGTGGTGGGCGGGGGCCGCATGGGAGACGCCGGTGCGCTTGGCCACGGCGCGCAGACTCAAGGAGCCGGGACCGCTCTCGCCCAACGCGGTGACGGCGGCCTCGATCAGCGCCCGGCGCAGGTCTCCGTGGTGGTAACGGTCGGTCATGGAAACAGCCTAACGCAAATCTTGACACTATCAAGAAGCGACTGTATCTTGACATCGGTAACATTCTTTGAAGGGAAACCGACCATGCTCGAACTCAGCGAATCCTCTCGCCTCATCGCGGGGATAGTCCTCCTGACCATCGTCACCATCGAATTCGGCGGGACCTTCCTCCTGCGGATCGTCGGCGGCAAGGTGTCGATGACCGATTTTCAGAAGTCCTTCGCCAGAGCCGGACACGCCCACGCGGGAGTGCTGGTCACGCTCGGTCTGGTGTGCCTGGTCCTGGCCGACGCCGCCGACCTGAGCGGCTTCGCGGGCTGGATCGCCCGCGCCGGCGTTCCGTACGCGGCCATCTTCATGTCGGCCGGGTTCTTCCTGTCATCGATGGGCAAGGAGCGCACCAGCCCCAACGGGTTCATCGTGCTGCTGTGGCTGGGCGCGGCCGGACTCGCCGCGGGGACTTTGACGCTCGGCGTCGGACTGCTGACCACATAGGAACCTGATCCCCCGGGTCACAGCAGACTGAGGACCGATCCGTCGGGAAAGGCGCGGACCGGTACACGCGCACGCTCATGCAAAGCGGTGCGGTACCGGACCGCGAGCGCGAGACGGTGTCCCGTAGGCATCGTCGCCAGCGAGAAGGCCCACCTGGCCGCTTCCGCCTCCGGCACCCGCGGATCGTCCAAGGCGACGGCGCCCCGCGAGTCGGCCATCAACGAGAAACCGTCGAAGCGGTACTGGAACCCCAGCCCCAGCGCCTTGGTATACGCCTCCTTGAGCACCCACATGTCCACGAACGCCGTCGACGCGCCCGACCCGAGCGCGTCGAGTCGGGCGCGCTCGGCCGGAGCGAACCGCTCGGCGCCGTAGCGGACGAGGTCCGCAGCGGCGGGCGTCCGCTCGGCGTCGATGCCGCAGGGCAGATCGGCGGTCACCGCGCAGGCGATGAGCCCTTCCGAGTGCGTGAGGTTGAAGCGCAGCCGCCATGGATTGGGGCGCAGCTCCGGACGCCCGAACGCTCCTACGGTGAAGGAGAGCCGGGCCGGGTCCGTGCCCGCGCGCTCGGCCAGCACCGAGCGGGACAGGAGGCGCGCCCCCACGCAGCGCCGACGGGCCGAGGCGGTGAGCAGTCGCGAGCAGCGAGCCCGCTCGTCGGCGGAGAGCATCGCCTCGCCTCGCCGCCCCCAATCGTCCACATCGGCTTCCGGCAGCAGCCACACCTCTGCGTCGTTCACAGCGTCGCCCGGCTCCGAGAGGCCCGGACCCGCACCGGCCAGTGCGAGAACAGCCGTCCTTCGGCGTGCATACCGCCCAGGACGTCCATGACACGGTCGACGACCGCGGTGTCCGTGACGGTCTCGACGGGCCGCAGCAGGCGCTGCGCGCGTTCCAATTGCAGCAGCAGGACCGCCCCGTCGACGCCGTCGCCCAAGGTCTCGCCGGACCAGGCGGCCAGATGGATCGCGGCCGCTCCCGCGTGCAGCACGCAGTACTGCTCGGCGAGCCGGAACTGCTCGGCGGTGCCGGTGTGACCGCGGCCCGCCTCCCGCTGGATGCGGGCGGCCTCGTCGGCCAGGCGGTCGAGCTCGCCGAAGAGCCGGTCCCCCACGTCGGCGGCGCGCCGGTACCACTCTCGCTGATCGGGCCCCGGCCGCTCCTCGGCCAGGGCGCGGAGGCGGGCGATCGCCACGGGAAGGGCGAGCAATGCGTCGTCTTTGCCGCGGCTGACCAGGAGCTGCCGTTCTGGGCGCCACGCCGGGAGCTCCACGCCGGGCCCGTACATGACCGCGGCCCGGGCGGCGGCCTCGTCTCGGGCCGGGTCTTCGGCGGTGCGAGCGACCGCGAGCAGGTCCGCCAGCTGCGCGGCGATGTTCTTGAGGTTCACGACCGTGTTGCCGTCGACGAAGCTCACCGCGCTCAGGTCGCGGAGCATCTTCTGGAAGATGCCGAAATGGGGGTGGTCGCGCAGGAAGAAGCGGGCGCCGAGCACCACGGACAGCTGGCCTGCCGTGCGTTCCAGGAGCGTCGGCAGGAAATATTTGACGACCGAGGAGTAGACGCTGGCCTGCTCGGGGTTGCACTGGAGTCCGCGCACGGCGCCGGTGCTGACGGCATCGGCGAGCAGCAGATCGGCGAAGCACTCGGCGAGCTGGCGACGCGAGTACGGTGTGTCGGCGACCTTCCGGCCGAAGATCTCGCGGCTCTCGGCGAAGTCGAGAGTGACGCGCAGGGCGGTGTCGACGGCTCCGAGTGCGATGCTCGCGATCACGGTGCGGGCCACTTGAGCGCCTTTCAGCGCGAGTTCGAGTCCTTGGCCCTCGGCGCCGACCAGGTTCTCCTCGGGCACGAAGACGCCGTTGAGGCGGAAGCCGCTCATGTCCAGGGCTCGCAGGCCGTGCAGTCGCTGATTGGGCAGCGGGACGACCGTGCCGGCGGGGCACTGTCGCTTGTCGAGGTTGAAGACCGACCAGGCGGCCGGACCGTTGCGTTCGGCGGTGCGGGCCTGGACGCCGACGACGTCGGCGACGGTGGCGTTGCCGATGAGGTACTTCTCGCCGGTGAGCCGGTACCCGCCCGGGACTCGCTCGGCCCGCATCTCGTTGGCGAGGACGTCGCTGCCGTGGCGGCGTTCGGACAGGCCCCAGGCCATCCGCGACCCGTGCCGGATCGCCTCGACCGCTGCGGTGCCCTGGGCGTCGGTGCCGGCGATCCAGGTGGGCATGAACGCCACGTTGGTGGTCATGAGCGCCGTCGCGGTCGTGGGGTCGCGCCGGGCCACCAGGCGCACGAGGTTGAAGCCGACCTCGACGTCCCCGGCCTTGCCGCCCCAATGCTCGGGCAGGCAGTATTCCTGGATGCCCCAGCGTTGCAGGAGACTGGTCGGCTCGTGCGGGTACTCTTCTTGTTCGTCGTATCGAAGGAGTCGCTGGAAGGACATCGAGCCGCTGTCGTCGTGCGGGTCGCCGAGGTGGTCCTCCAGCCGTTCGGCCAGATCGATGAGGTTTTCTACTGCCACAGGGGTTCCTCTCCGGTGAGCGTTCAAGCGGTGGTGGCCAGTCGGGGGGCCGTGCATGAGAACATCCGGTCCTGCCCGTGCAGGGGTGTCACGACCGAGAGCAGCCGCTCCGTCTCGGCCCGGTCCAGCGCGTCGGTGCGTCCGAACGCGCGAGCGAGCAGGACCGTCAGGACCGGGGACAGCCAGGCCGTGCCGCCGGGGGCCGAGCCGTACAGGCGCTCGCCCCGGTTGCACCGCCACAGGAGCAGGCAGCTCGCCGCGGCGTGCAGCAGGCAGAGCCGGTTCGCGAGGACGTGGTCCCGCATCGGGTCCGCCGCCGCCCCGTCGCGGCCCAGTTCGTGGAGCAGCCCTGCGACCGCGCGTTCCAGGCGTCGGGTGAGCGCCGCCAGCCGGTCCGCCTGGGCGGCGGTCGTGTCCGGGGCCTCCGGCAGCGCGGCACGGACGTCCCGGGCCACCGCCGGCAGGGCCTCCAGGACCGGGTCGGGGCCGCGGCCGGACAGGCCCAGAGCGGCGACCTCCAGTTCGGGCAGCGGTCGGTCGAGTGTGAACACGTCCTCCAGTCCGGATTCGGGCGCCCGCGGGTCCTCCCCCGTCCTCGCCGCGCGGGCCAGGCGCGGCAGCTGTGCGGCGATCAGACGTGCGTTGGCGACGGGGCCGGTGTCGATGTGGCGGACCATGGCGTTGTCGCGCCGCGCCGTGTCGAAAGCGGCGTACGGGCCCTCGGCCAGGACGCTGCGGGTGCCGAGCACATCGGCGCAGCGGGCGAAGATCTCCTCGGAAGTGTCGGTGAGGACCTTCTTGGCCGTGCTCGACCAGAGGCTCTGTTCGGCGGGCAACGCGTGCAGGCCGCGGGCCGCGGTCAACGCCACGACGTCGCCCGCCAGGTGGAGGGCCGCGGCGGTCGCCCATTCGCAGCGGGCGTACGGGAGCCGGGCGGCCGGCGTGCCGGCGACCTCATGGCCGGAGGCGAAGTCCCACGACAGGCGGAGCGCGGTGTCGGTGCAGGCCAGGTTGGCGGCGGTGCTCATCGTCCGCACCACCTGCATGGCCTTCATCGCCGTCTCCAGGCCCCGCCCGGGACGGCCCACGAGCGCTTCGGCCCGCACCCGGGCGCCGTCGAAGGCGAAGCCCGCGAAGTCGATGCCGCGCATCCCGGTCGGGGCCCGGCTCCGCCCGGTGCGGGCCCGGTCGACCTCGGCGCCTTCCAAAAGCAGTGTCGAGAACGCGCCCGGGCCGCGGGCGCCGGTGCGCGCCACCACGAGTAGGGCCTCGCATCGTTCGCCCAGCCCGACGAGCCACTTGCCGCCGTCCAGTACATAGCTAAGCGGCTGCTCGGCGGGCCCTTCGGCGGTCGCCGAGCAGGTGTTCGCCAGCAGGTCGCTGCCGTGCGCCTCCTCGGAGAGCGCGAAGCCGATGGAGGCGCCCTCGCGCAGCATCCGCACCGCTCGCGATCGCTGCTCGGCACTGCCCGCGGCCAGGATGCAGGAGACCGCGGTGATGGAGAACATGGTGGCAGGCATGACCGCGGCGTCACGGCGTGCGACCGCGCGGACCTGCATCAGCGTCCGGTCCATGGACACCAGGTCGCCGCCGTCGGCGGTGGGCGCGAAAGCGGTGCGCAGCACGGGTCCGGCCTTGTCCGCGAGCGCTTTCGGGAATGCGGCCGCCGCGTCACGGGCGACCATGGCGGCGTATCCGTACGGGTTCTCCGGGTCGGTCGGGTCGCCGAGGGCCTGGTCGAGTTCGGTCACGGCGTTCGTCATCGGGCGGCCTCCGCGACGGGGACGGGGAGGTATTCGGTGCAGGAGGCGGGGAGCCGCACGCCGCCGAGCGCGAGCTGGTGCACCCTGGAGGTGAAGGCCGCGCCGTGCATCAGGTGGTGCGATACTTCGGCGACCCGGCGGTTCTCCGGAGCGGCCAGGTAGGTGCCGACCGCCCATTCGTTGAACGCGCCCATGGCGGGCCCGCACCACACCTGGTAGTCGGCGCGGCGCTCGGCCTCGCCGGTGACCGCCCAGCGCGAGGCCATGCCGAGGTACCAGCGGAACAGCAGCGCCATGCGGCGTCGCGGCACGTCCGCCGCGCGGTGCAGCTGCTCGGGGTCGCGGCGCGCGAAATACCGTTCGACTTCCTCCCAGACGGCCGTCACCGGCCGCCGGAACACCTGTTGTTCGAGGCGGTGGAGCTCCTCGGGCGGCAGCGCCTCGATACCGTCGTACGTCTTGTAGAGCTCGTAGAGTTTCTTGGCGCGCATCGGGAAGAGGGTGCCTTTCTTCAGCACCTGGAGTTCGACGCCGAGTTCGAACATGTCGGCCGCGGGCGCCATCTCGCAGTCGGCGAGCGATGCCGCGGCGAGCAGGCTTCGGGCGGCGTCGGAAGTGCCCGATTCCAGGCACGATTGGTGCACGGAGCCGATGACGACGTAGTCCGCGCCCATGGCGAACGCCCCAGCGAGGGCGCGGGGCGTGCCGATTCCCCCCGCCGCGCCGAGCCCGACGGCGGACTCGTAACGGGCCTCCTTGCCGATCGCGTCGCGCAGTCGCAGCAGCGTCGGGAACAGCGCGGTGAGCGGGCGGCGGTCCGTGTGGCCTCCGGAGTCGGCCTCGACGGTGATGTCGTCGGCCATCGGGACCAGGCGGGCGAGTCGGGCCTGTTCGGCGGTGATCAGTCCGCGTGCGGCCAGGTCGGTCAGGATCGCCTCGGGGGCGGGACGCATGAAGCGCTCGGCCACTTCCGCGCGGGAGACCTTGGCGATCAGGCGGTTATCGGCCCGGACCCGCCCGTCGGGCCCGCGGCGCAGGCCCGCCGCGCGGTAGCGCACGACGTGCGGCGTGAGGTCCATGAACGCGGACGCTTCGACGCAGCGCACTCCGTGGCGCAGCAGCAGTTCGACGCAGTCGCGTTCGAGCGCGTCCTCGCTGGGGCTGTGGATCAGGTTGACGGCGTAAGGCAGGCCGGGTATCTCGGCGGCGAACCGTCTCAGGGCCGAGTCGATGCGTTCGGGCAGCAGGCCCGCCGCGCCGAAGGAGGCCAGCGATCCGGAGCGGGCCAGGGCGATGACCATCTCCTCGGAGGCGATGCCGCCGGCCATCGCGCCGCCCATATAGGCGTAGCGGAGGCCGTGCCGGGTGCGGAATGCGGCACTGCCGAGCGTCTCCGGCCTCAGAGGGCCGACGGCGGCGATGCACCCGGCGGGGCCGGGCTCGGTGTTGCCGACGCCGACGCCGTTTCCGGTATCGGCGAGGTAGCAGGGAAGGTCGAGTCGGGCCAAGGCCCGGTAGATGCCCTCCGGGTCGGTGCGGAAGGCGGTGCGGTCGGCGACCGGAGTGCCGGTGTTCACTGGGGATCCTCCTGGACGGGAACGACCTCGACGGCCGTGTCGGTCAGTTCGTAGATGCGCAGGCCGGGCTTCCATACGTTCGCGTCCGCGATGACGACGAGGCGGTCGTCGTCCCGGCGGACCTCCTTGATGTGCGCGTCGAACGTCATCTCGCCGTCGCCGCGCAGGATCTGGCCGCGGTACTTCCACGACATGGGCACCTCGTGCGGGACGGTGAACCGGACCTCCCCCATGCCGTCGGCGAGCCCGGATTCGATGACGTACAGCTGCAGTGCCTGCAGGACGGCTTCGACACCGAGGGAGCCGGGCATCACCGGGTCGCGGTGGAAGTGGCGGTCGAAGTACCAGTCCCCTGGGTCGATCTCGCGTCGCCCGAAGAGGTAGCCGGCGCCGTGGTCGCCTCCGTCCGGGACGAGTTCGACCTCGTCGATCAGACCGCGCAGGTGACCGTCGCCGAGGCGCAGACCGGTGTCGGGCTGCGGCTCGAACCAGTGGTCGGCCTCGCGCACCGGCAGTTTTCGCACGGCGGCCGGGTCGAGGGAATCGCGGTTGGCCTCCAGCCAAGGGGCGACGTATGCGCCGGAGTCGAGGCCGACCTGGTTGGCGAGCGCCTGTTCGGTGAAGTACCCGAACAGCGACTCTCCTTCGTAGAACGGTTCGCCGTCGGCGTAGAGCCGGTAGCGGAAGTTCTGGAGGGTCGCGCCGGGGACGGCCTGGCTGGACAGCAGCTCCGATTCGTGCCGGATGGTCTTGCCTCGCAGGTCCGGCTGTGCGATGAAGGCGGCGCGTCCGTCGAGGTTGCGGATGGACAGCTCCTCTTCGGGACTGGCGAGTGTGGCCCCCAGGTAGTAGCCGAGGAGGATGGCCGCTTGCAGGGAGGTCTCCATGGCCACGCAGTTGGGCATGCCCGCGCGGCCGTTGTCGCGGTAGTACCAGGCTTCGGGCGGTGAATCGTATTCCGTCGCCATCGTCGAGCCGGGCCTCAGGTCCCCGCGGGTGCCGTCCAGTCGCATGATCCGGTCCACGAATTGGAAGTCCCCGTTGGGGATGTACGGTGCGCGCCGGCCGCCGGAGTAGATCTCGAATTCCTTGCCCATGGCGGTGGCGAGGTCGCCTTTGGCTGCGTGCGCCAGGTGCAGCTCGTTGATGAACGCGGCCTCGCCCGTCGCGTTGCGGCGGCCGAGGAATTCCGGGATGCCGGCCGCTTCGGGGCGGTACGGCGTGCCGGGCTTCTCCTGGACCCGGACGCCGAAGTCCTTCATCGCCACGATCGGCTTGTCGCCGTCGTACACGGTGATGTCGGCGATGACGGTGGGCCTGGGCAGCATGGACAGGCCGGTGATGTCGACCTCGTAGCGGACTTCGGCGGTGTCCGGAGCGATCTGGCCGCGCACCTTGACCGCGGTCTCCAGACCCGGGACGGCCTGGAATTCGGCGTCGGGGAACACCATGTGCATACCGAGGTACATGGCGTAGACCTGTAGGAGCTGCACGCTGCCTTCGGCGATCAGGGAACCGGCGAGCACCGGGTCGCCGGTGAAGTGGCAGGTGAAGTACCAGGCGTCGGGGTCGAGCCGTTTGACGGCGGTGAGGTGGCCGAGCGACCGTGGACCGGCGAGCCGGTCGATCGAGGTGACCTCGTCGATCATGCGGAGCATGGCCTCGGGCAGGCGCAGCGACGGGTTGGTCCCGTCGGCGGTCTGGTCCCAGCGCGGCCCGAACACTTCGCCCGGGCGCCCTTCGGAGAGGAGCTGGAGGTCGTCGGCGGTCAGGGCGGTGCGTTCGGTGCGCGCGAGCGGCTTGAACCAGGCGGGGGTCATCGCCTCGCGGCGTTTGACGTCGGCGGCGCTCTCCACGATTCCGAGGGAGTCCTCCAGTTCCGCGGGGCTGAAGAAGCCGGCGCAGGCGTCGAGGAGTTCGAGGATCAGCTCGCCGTCGGCGTAGCAGCGGTAGTTGAAGAAGAACAGCAGGCTGTCGCCGTTCCACACGAAGCGGTCGATCTTGATGTCGTAGCGGAGCGTCTGGCCTTCTCGGGGGAGTCCGCCGTGGAAGACGAGGCGGCTGTCCAGGAGCCGGTAGACGCGTTCGCCGCGGTTCTTGAAGTCGATGCCGAGGTAGGCGATCAGGAGCATGTCGCACTGGCCCGCCTCGATCGTGACGGCGCACGGCACCAGGCCGTCGACGGTGTACCAGGCGTCCATCGGCACGTCGTACTCGGTGGTGATCTCGGAGGGTTCGAATACGCCGGTCTCGCCTTTCAGGCGGGTGACGCGGGAGACGAAATGGTACGGCGGCTCCGGCAGGCGGCAGCGCCGCGAGTAGCCGTCGACTTCGGCGAAGGCGGGGCCGAAGACGGGGGCGGCGTCGCCGCGGGCGAATTCCAGGAGGTCGTGCTCGTCCCAGATCACGGTCGCCGCGCCGTCGGCTCGGGGCGTGGGTGGGGCGAGCGGAGCCGGCGGGGCCGCGGGAGGCGGGGCCGGGACGAGCGGCGCGGGCGGGACCGGAGCGGCCGGGGCGGCCAGAGCCGGTGGGGCGGCCGGAGCGGGCGGAGCGGGTGGGGCGGCGGCGCCGTTCGCCGGGCCCTCCAGGCTCCGCAGCGAGCCGTCCAGGAAGGCGTGCTGGGCCTGGAGCGCGGCCCGGTGGGCGCGGGCCACGTTCGCCGCGAGCGCCCGCAGCGGGTCGAAGCGGTCGGCTCCGCCGATCGGCGCTGCGGGCCGCGGGGCGCCGGGCGTTCGCCGCTCGGGGCGGTGTTCGGTGGGTTGCGCTCGCGGCGGTTCGGGAAGGTGCACGAAGGGATCGCCTTCGATGACGATCCGGTCGGCGGCGGCGATCGCCGCCTCGCGCTCGGGCTCCGTGTCGGCGGGCGCGGCGGCCGGGCTCGGGACTGGGTCGGACTCGTGTCCTGTGTGCATGGTCACCTCGGTGGGGTCTTGGGTGCTTGAGGGCGGGAGCAGTCCGGTGGCGGCGCGGGCCACTCGGTCGACGATCGACTCGCCGCCGCACGGCACCGCGAGGACGGGCGAGCCTTTGACGTGTGCCGAGCCGCGGGCCTGGAAGAGCACTCCGAGGTCCACGTCCAGGCCGTGGGCGACCAGGCGGGCCAGCGCCCGGGCGAGCTCGGTGCCCGGCGGGCCGCCGCGTCGGTCCACGGTGGCCGCGACGTGCGGGAGCCCGTTCAGGGTCTCGGAGATCCAGCGGGTGCAGGTGGCTCCGGGCCCGACCTCGATGAAGTAGCGGAAGCCCCGGTCGTGGGCGGTCCGGGCGAGCCGCGCGAAGTCGATGGTGGAGCACAGGGTGTGGGCGATCCGGTCGGCCAGGGCGGTGCTGTCGACGGCGGGCACGGCGCCGTAATCGTATGCCGAGAGCAGTTCCAGGTCCGGGGTGCGGTCGCTGAGCGGGTAATCGTTGAGCGCTGCCAGGTCCGCGGCCTCGGGCGCGACGATCGGGCAGTGCATGACGTGGTTGGCCGGTGAGCGCGCCGACTGGCAGTCGAGCTTCTCGATCAACTCTCGCACCTGCTCGGGGTCGCCTGCGACGACGACTTCCCGGGGCGTGTTGACGTGGGTCAGGAAGACCCGGTCGAAACCGAGCATGGCGGTTCGGACGGCTTCGGGCGAGGCGAGCAGGACTCGGGTGGCCCATACCTGCGAATCGGGGGTGGATTCGGGCAGGGCCCATTCCTCGCGGACCCGTTCCCGGCGTCCTCGCAGCCGGTCGGCGAAGAGCGGGCTGGCCGCGAGCGCGGCGTCGTCGCGGGCCGATTCGGCCCACACGCCGGTGGCGAACAGCATGCTGGACTCGCCCAGGCTGTAGCCGAAACCGCCGTGGGGTTCGATGCCGAGGACGTCGCGCAGCAGTTGGGTGTGCAGCACCGCGAAGTTGGTGCCGGCGGCGAGCATCACGGGGATGTCCTCGATCAGTTCGCCCTCGTGGCGCATCAGCTCGGCTCGTGGGACCGGTCCCCGTGCCCGCGGGTACAGCCGGCGGTGTTTGAACCGTTCGGCGGGCCGGTCGGCGCGCCGCTCGAAGTCGTCGCGCAGACCGGGGAAGAGCCGGAGCAGGTCGCGTCCGGCTCCCGGGTAGGTCGTGAACGCCCCGGGGTAGACGAAGGCGACGCGGCCGTCCGGGCCGATCGGTCGCGCGGTGAAGTAGCTGCCCGAGGGCGTGCTCCATTCGCCGCCGTCGGCGGCGGTCCGCGCCAGGTCGCGTTCCGCCGCGGCGAGTTCGGCGGCGAGCCGCTCGGCGTCCGGGGCGACCAGGACGGCGGTGAGGCGGCCGTCCCGGGGGGCGCGGACGGCCTCGCGCACCGCTTCGGCGGCGTCGCCCGTTTCGTCGAGGCGGGCGCGCAGGGCGCCTGCCGCGGCGGCCAGTCCGGGGCCGTCGTCGGCGTGGATCGGCAGTATCCAGGGGCCGGGGCCCGCCGTCCAGTCGACCGTCGGGGCCGCGTCCTCTTCTCGGGGCGCGGGCGAGCGGAGGAGGAGGTGGGCGGCGACGGCGTGCGCCGCATCGGACTCGCCGATGACGCTCAGGGCGGCGGTGCGTCGGCCGCCTCGGCGGTCGAGCAGCCAGGGCTGGGTCTCGCCGAGCATGGTGAAGCGGCTGCCGGCCAGTGCGCCGTCCCAGTCGGCGGCGTCGTCGAACAGTCCTTTCGGTGCGGCCGGGTGCTCCGCGCGCCGCATTGTGAGCATGGTGGACACCATGGCGGCCAGTGGCGCCGCGCGTCCCGTGTCGCCGACCAGTGCGGCGGTCGAGCCGAGCGCGCAGCCGTACTCGTCCTCGGGCCCGCCCGAGCGATAGACCGAGGCGAGCGCGGCGGCCTCGACGAGGCGGTTCCCCACGCCGGCGCCGCCCAGTTCGAGGTAGTCCACGTCGGCGGGGGCGAGGCCCGCGGCGTCGAGCGCTCCCTGCGCCGCGCCCGCGATGGCGTCGCCGGTCGCGGCGGCGGTGTGGACGTGCAGGGCCTCGACGGTGGCGTAGGCACGGCGGCCGGCGCCGTCCGTCTCGCGGGTCACCACGAGTGCTGCGGCGCCGTCGCCGAGCGGCGGCAGGTGCTCACCGCGCCGGTCGGCGATCCGGGCCCGGGAGCGCGTGCTCTCGGCTCCGGCGGCGAGGTCCACGCCGCCGACGAGCACCGCTTCGATCGTCGGGTCGAGCAGCAGCAGCCCGGCGACCTCCAGGGCCCGGACCCCGGCGGTGGCGTCGGCGGCGACGGTGAATGACGGGCCGGTCAAGTTGCGGGACATGGAGATCCGACTGGCCATGATGTTGCCGATATAGCTGAGGACCTCGTTGGCGCCGATGGGGTCGTGCACGGCGCCGCGCACCGCGGCCTCCAGGCGGTCGAGCTGTTCGGCGTCGAGGCGGACGCCCGCTCGGGAGCACTCGGCGCGCACATGGGCGCCGATGTCGAAGCGCGCCCGGTGGGTGTGGGTGCGCGGCTCCATCTCCATGGCGATGACGACGGCGACGCGGGACTCGGGGAGCTCGCCTGCTCGGCTGCCGAGCGGCGGGGCCGGGTATCCGGCCTCGGCGAGGGCCTGTTCGGCCGCCTCGAAGAGGGCGAGGTGCTGTGGGTTGGCCTGGGCCAGTTCGTTGGGCGGGATGCGGTACGTGCGCGGGTGGACGTCCAGGGAGTCGAAATAGCCGCCCAGCGGATCGACGCCTGCGGCGCCGGTGCCCGAGAGCGGGCCGTTCGTGAGCGAATCCGTGCCGTACCAGCGGTTCTCTGGCCGCTCGACGAGCACCGGCTCGCCCTCGCGCACGGCGGCGGCGAGCGCGTCGGGGTCCGCGAGCGGGCCCAGTTTGGCGCCGAGGCCGACGACGGCGAGCGTCGGCTCGTCGGCGGTCGCCACAGGGGGCTCGGCCGGAGCAGCGGCGGCGGAAGGCGGCTCGGCGAGCACGAGATGCGCGTTCGTGCCGCCGAATCCGAACGCGGACACGGCGGCTCGGCGCGGCCCCTCGTGCTCGGGCCAGTCGCGGTTCTCCAGGACGAGCCGGTCGGCGGCCGCCTCGGCTCCGGCGGGCCGCCGCGGCGAGGCCACGCCGGGGGTGCCGGGGATGACGCCGTGCCGCAGAGCGAGCACCGTCTTGAGGGCGCTGGTGAACCCGGCGACGGTCAGCAGGTGTCCGACGTTGCCTTTGACCGAGCCGAGCAGCGGCACTTCGGCTTCGCGGGCCGCGAAGTACTCGGTGAGGCCGGTGAGTTCGGCGGTGTCGCCGAGCGGGGTGCCGGTGGCGTGGCACTCGATGTACTGCACCCCGGCCGGGTCCAGACTCGCGTAGGCGCGCTCGTAGGCCCGGATCTGGCCGGCGGTGTTGGGGCTGAGCAGGTGCCTTCCGGCGCCGTCGTTGGCGAGGCCGACGGCCTCCATGACGGCGTGGATCCGGTCGCCGTCGCGCAGGGCGTCGGCGAGCCGCTTGAGCACGAAGACTCCGGCTCCCTGACCGGTGAGGATGCCGGTGGAGCGCTCGTCGAAGGGCTGTGCCACCCCGTTGTCCGGGTAGGCGTGCAGATCGGAGAAGGACAGGTGGATGAGCAGCGGGTCGGGGGCGCAGACCGCCCCGGCGACCATGACGTCGGCGCGGCCGGTGGCCAGGTAGTCCCGGGCCAGGGACATGCCGTAGAGGGCCGAGGAGCAGGCCGCGTCGAGCGTGAGGCGGGGGCCGCCCAGGCCGAGGGCGGCCGCGGTGGCGACCGCGGGGGCCCCGAAGGGCCACAGGTTCTCGGCGGCGGGCTCTTCCCGGTGCTCCTCGTCCGCTGAAAGGAGCGGGAGCCCGGCCCGGGCCAGTCCCTCGGTGACGGCGTCGCGGGTCTGCGGGACGCACAGGCCCACCGACTCCTCGGTGGGGAACGAGTAGTTGCCAAGGACGAGACCGGTACGGGCGAACCGTTCGGTCGCCCGGTCCAGGCCGGCGTCGGCGAGGGCCTCCCGGACGGTGTGCAGCGACCAGCGCACCACTCGGCCCAGACCGGCGAGTTCGTCGGCGGGCAGCCGCAGACCGGTCAGGTCGATCTTCGGTTCCCGCACGAAGCCGCCGCGGGTCGTGGTGATGCGGTGCTCGGCATCGCCCCAGCCTCCCGGGACGGTCGGGTCGGTCCCGAAGACGTCGGGGCCGCCTTCGATGCGGTGGTCGGCTCCGGCGATCAGGCCGTCCCAGAACGCTTCGGGACTGCCGGCTCCGGGGAGCAGGCAGGCCATGCCGACGATGGCGACGGGTTCACCGCAGCCTGATGCGCCGCGATGTGCAGTGGACATGTTTTCCCAGGTCTCCTACTCGGGTCGGGGTTCGAGTCGTTCGCGAGCGCGGTTTCCGTTCGCGGTGGGCCGGCCCCGGGGTCTTGCCGCCGGGGCCGGCGGTGCTGCAAGTCCGGTCCCGGCTACACCGATGCCCGGAACTTCGCGTCGAGTCCGGGGCTCGGGACGGCTTCGACGGCGTCGAAGCGCTGGAGGACCCGGCCGTCGAGGTCGCAGGCGGTGACGGTGCATCGAAGGCCGCTTCCGCTGCGTTCTCCCTCGTCGACGACGAGGAGGAACGGCTCGTCCGCGGGGAGGGCCTCGACCAGGTCGACCGCTCCGACGGCGGTCGGCAGGACCGCCTCGCCGTGATGGACTCGCGCCCACACGAGGACGGCCTGTAGCAACAGGTCGGCCAGGACGGGGCTGTAGCGTTCGGACCGCCAGGGGCCCAGGGCCCCCGTCTCGTCCAGGCGGGCGGCGAGGACCATGCGGGACTTCCCGTCGCCGGGATCGAGCACTTCGGTGATGCCGCGCAGCGATGGGCCGTGGAACAGCGTCCCGTCCTCGTAGTACGGGGCGGGCGTGCCGCTCCCGGGCCGGGGCAGGCCGGTGAGCCTCGGCGGCACGGGCGCCGGTCCGGTGCGGACACGGGCGCCGTAGCGGGGCCGTCCGGTGTCGTCGAGCATCGCGACCTCGTACATGGACGCCGTGTCATCGGAAGACTCACGGTTCGGCGGCCGCACCCTCACGCGGAGCTCGGCCGGGGCGTCCCGGTCGAAGACGACGCCTTTGTAGACGGAGAATCCGCGTACGCCGTTCGCTTCGGTCCCCGGGGCCGTTCGCCGCACCGCGCCGAGCGCGCCGCCGATGGCGGCGGCGGCCGGCAGCACCGGTGATCCGCCGATCGCGTGGTCCGCCGTCACCGGGTCGGCCGCGGTGCCCGCCAGGTCCCGGTGGAACACCAGGCCCTCGGCCGGCAGCGGCACCGGTTCGGCGGTGGACAGCGGGGCGTCCGGCCCGACCAGGCACACGGTGTCGCCGCCGCGTGCCGCGTCGAACTGCTCCACGAAGCGGCCGACGCCTTCGTCCATCGGGATGAGCGCGATGCCGCGTTCGGCGAACATCCGCTCCAGTTCGGGAGTGACCATCCCGCCCGCCCAGGCGCCCCAGTTCACCGAGGTGACCCGGACGTTCGGGTCGCGTCGGCGCAGCGCGCAGGCCCAACGGTTGAGGGCCTCGTTGGCCATGGCGTAGTCCCCCTGGCCGCGGTTGCCGAAGAAACCGGCGACCGAGGAGAACAGGACCACGTGTCGCAGCCTCTCGCCGGGTACGGCCCCGAGGACGTGTCCGAGGCCGGTGAGCTTGGTGCCCAGCACCCGCTCCACGTCCGCCGGTCGCTTGTCCGCGATGAGTCCGTCGGCTAGGACGCCCGCGCCGTGCACGATCCCGGTGACGCGTTCGCGGTACGGCGCGAGCGCGGCGCGCACGGCGGCCTCGTCGGTGATGTCGACGGCGAGGTATTCGGACTCGGCTCCGGCCTCGCGTACGGCGGCGAGCGTGTTGCGGATCTCGCGCTGTCCTGTCAGTTCGCGGGCGATCCGCTCCACGTCGCGCGGCGTCGGTTTGACGCCGCTGCGGGCGAGTTCGGCCGCGGCGGCGGCCCGCAGCCGGTCCTCGGCGACGCCCCGGGCCCAGGCGGGCTCTTCGGTGAGGGGGGTGCGGCCGAGGAGCAGCAGTCCCGCGCGGTGCCGCCGGGCGAGGCCGATGGCGCAGGCCGCGGTCACGCCCCTGGCCCCGCCCGTCACCACGAGCAGGTCCTCCTCGGTAGGCGGCGGCACCTCGATGCCGCCGGGCAGTGAGCCGTCCGGTTCCGCGGTCAGGCCGATCGTGCGCCGCCCGCCCGAGGCCGTGAGGCCGACCTGGGCGAGGGACGTCTCGACGTCGTACGCCTCTGCCAGGAACCGTTCCGCGCAGGCCGCCGGGTCGAGTCCCGGAGCGAAGTCGAGCGCGCGGCAGTACAGTCCGGGCGCCTCGACGGCGAGTGTCTTGACCAGGCCGGAGACGCCGCCGAGGACGGCATGTTCCTCGGTGCCCTCGCCGCTCATGCCGAGTTCTCCGTCGAGCCGGGTGACGGTGAGGTATCCGGCGCGGCCTTCACGCGAGGCCCGTTCGAGCAGCGGTTGCATGCGGCCGGCTCGCAACAGCGCGTCGCGCAGGGCGGCGAGCTGCGCCTCGTGCCCGGTCGCCGCCACGCAGTCCACGACGAGGTCGAGTCGGTCCAGGTCCTCGGGCACGGGTTCGCCCGTGTGGACGGTCCAGCCGCGGGAGCGCAGCGCCTCGGCGAACGGTTCGAGCAGGTCGCCGGTTCCGGCCAGGAGCGCGACGGGCTCCTCACGGTAGGCGTCCGGCACCTGGTCGGGTTCCGGGAGCTCGATCACCTTGGCGTGCAGCCGCTCCAGGCCGGGGCTCAGGCTTTTGGGGCGGACACCACCTCCTTCTCGGCCTCGCCGGCGATGAAGGCGATGATGTCTTCGAGAGTGCGCAGCTCACCGAGCTGTTCGGGCGAAGCATCGGTCGAACCGGGGAAACGCTCACGCAACACCCCCATGATCTCCACCCGCTTGATCGAATCGATACCCAGATCCGCCTCGACGTCCATCGACGTCTCCAACATCTCCGCCGGATACCCCGTCTTCGACGAGACCGCCTCCAACAACACCGCCCGAACCTCACCGGGCGCAGCAGCCCCACCACTCTCCACAACCGGCGCAGCGACCGAAGCCGGCTCTGCGACCGGCTCGGACACCTCCGGCACGGCAGGAGCCGGGGCGCTCAGGGCCGGAGACCGGTCCGGTTCCGGCAGCGGCGCCGGTTGCAGGGGGTGCGGTGCGGGGGCGGCGTCCGCGGCAGCGTCGAACAGCACTGACGCGGTGGCTCCCGTGTCGCCGTCGTTCCATGTGGTTCGGCCGCCGTCGGCGAGCGGGACGCCGCCGCCCAGGTGGGCCAGGCTGCGGAGCACTTCGCTGGCCTGCGTGTGGCTCTGCCCGATGGAGATGGAGTGCTGTGCGATGGCGGTGATGCCGGTGACGACGCCATCGCTGGGCCCTTCGCCGCCGCTCTCCTGCTGGAGCACGCCGCTGAGCCGGTCGGCGACGCGAAGCTGCCCGTCGAGATACTCGCGGTGCATGGAGAGGTGTTCGACGGCGACGTGTCCGACCATGGTGGATGGCTCGCCGAATCCGTTGGGGCGCGGGGCGGGGTGCTCGCGCACGGGGGTCGGGGCCGCGGGCGGCGCGGGGGTCGGGGCGGCGGGCACGGGGGCCGGGGCGGCGGTCGGCACGAGTGCCTGTTCCGGGGCCGGGGCCGTGCTCGCGGCGGCGGCCTCGATCTTGTAGCCGTTCTCCAGGGCCTCCCGATAGGCGGCTCGACGGGCCTCGGGCACGTGGTTCACACCGTTCAAGGGGATCGTCATCCCTTCCACCGGACGGGCCGGTTCGATATCTGCGGTAAATCGGTTGCAGCGGACAAGAGGGAGCCCGAGGACGAGCAGTTGCGCGGCGAGCTGTTTGAGCGAGCGGTCCCCGTCGCGGCCGGGGCCCGCATCGGCGCTGAGGACCACGATGTCCTCGCGGTCGGCCAGCGTGCGGCGCACCAGCCCGGAGAGGACCGAGCGGGGGCCGAACTCGACGAACAGCCGGAAACCGTCCGCGTACATCTCCTCGATCCTCGGCGCGAAATGCACGGGCGCGGAGAGCTGGCCCACGAGCACATCGCGGTTGACCGCGGCCTGTTCGCCGTAGGCCGCCCCGGCGGTGTTGGCGTACACCGGGATCTTCGGGGCGCGGATCTCCGCGGCGTCCACGGCGGTGCGGAACTGGTCCACGGCGTGGGAGACGTAACCGGTGTGGAACGCGGCGGCCACTTGCAGTTCCTGGGCTCCGACACCGGCGTCCTCGCAAGCGGCGATGAAGGCGCGGACGGCGTCGGTGCCTCCGCCCACCACCACTTGCTGCGGCGCGTTCACATTGCAGACGGTCACGTCGTCGTGGCCGCCGATGAGCGCTTCGACGCGCTCCAGGTCCGCGGCGATGGCGGCCATGGTGCCCGGGTCGTCGACGTTCTCGGGCCGTGTCGCCATGGCGCGGCCCCGTTCCCGGGACAAGCGGAAGAAGTCCTCGTCGTCGAGGCTCCCGGCCGCCCACAGGGCGGTGAGTTCGCCGTAGCTGTGGCCGATCGCCCCGCCGGGTGCGAAGCCGAGTTCGGTGAGGTAGCGGTACTGGCCGGCGGCGAGGGCGCCGATCGCCGGCTGCGCGTAATCGGTGCGGCGCAGCGCGGTCTCCTGGCGTCGGCGCTCCTCGTCGCTGAAGGCGGTCGGCGGGAACGCCACGCGGCCGAGCGGCTCCGCTCCGGCGAACCGCGCGGCGGCGGCGTCGAAGGAGGCGCGCACCGGCGGGACGGCGAACGCGGCACGGGCGCCCATGCCGACGTACTGGCTGCCCTGTCCCGCGAAGAGCGCGGCGGCCTTGCCTTCGGCGATCCCGTCATCGGCGGAACGTCGGTAGTAGACGCCGCCGGGCAGTGTGAACTCGGCGGTGTCGGGTGCGGCCCGCAGCCGTTCGGCGGCGGCATCGCGCAGCCGGCGGGCCTCGTCGGCGGTGCCGGCCACGAGCGCCACCCGCGCGTGCCCGGCCGGGATGGCCTCCTCCGGTTCGGCGGCGGCATCGTCGGATTCGATGAGCGCCAGGA
>JAJYSW010000301.1 GCA_021793335.1 Actinomycetes bacterium | reverse complement strand
CGTGCCGTGCTCGTCGGTGCCCGAGACCATGAGCACCTGGTGACCGCGCATGCGCATGTAGCGGGCGAAGACGTCGGCGGGGACCCCGAAACCTGCTACATGTCCGATGTGGCGAGGGCCGTTGGCATAGGGCCAGGCCAGCGCGGTCAATACGTGTGTCATGCGCCCCATGATAGAGCCCGCGAGTGGGCGCTCCTCAACGTCCGAGCTGCTGCGGCGCCGCCGACACGGCGAGTCTTCCCCGGTTCCGCCCCGGCGCGCGCTTTCGGTGATGCAATACCGGTATGTCCAGAACTCACCGCGCCGCCGGCGCCGGCTCGCAGCGGTACCCGGGGGAGCAGTGGCACCCGGAGAGCCGGCGCCCGGGAGCGCATCGGGAACCCCTCGAAGCCCAGACCGAGGGCATGGAGGCGATCCGCGCGGTGTGGGAGCGGGCCGGCGAGGCCGACCGCCGACGCCCGAGGCCGAAACCGGCTCCACTCAGGAAGCCCAAGCACCTCGCCACGGCCCTGTTCGGCACCCTCGTATGCGCGTGCCTGCTCATGTTCCTCGCCTGGATCAGCGCCCCGGCCCTGTGGATGACCATGGGCCACACCCAGAGCGGCACCGTCACCGTCACCGGCTGCTCCGGTGGTTTCGCGCCCGGCTGCACCGGCGTGTTCGAAGGCGACGGCTGGAGCGCGCAGCTGCGCCTGACCGGCGAGGTCACAGCGGCCGACATCGGCGGCGAGCTTCCCGCGCACGTCACCGGCCCGCGCGCCTCCAGTGCCTACATCGGCGGTTTCGACGGGCTCGTGCTGCGCTGGGCCCCGGCCGTGGTGCTCTACATGAGCTGCGGATTCGCACTCGTCGCCGCCAGCGGTGCCACCCGCCTGTACGAGGGGCGCGGCGCGGCCATCGGCCTGTGCTGGGCCGCCAGCGCCGGTGTCTGGATCGCCGCCATGGCGTTCGCGTGGTGATCCGGCTCCTGTAATCGTGCCCACCGCCCGGGGGCTGCCGCTGCGAGCAGCGCCGGGCGCGTCGTAAGGTGATAACCGCCCCCCGGTTGACGCCTCCATGCCGCCGCCACGGCGCGCCCAAGTGAATTGACCGTCCTTACCCTGCTTGTAGGGCTCCTCGGGAGACAGCGTGAGTGCATCTTCGAAACCGGTGGCGCAGACCTGGTTCGGACCCATCACCGCCGTGCAGCGGCGCGCCATGTTCGCGCTCGTGCCGGTGGCCGTCGCCTTCGGTCTCGTCGTCGGACTGGCGTTCCTGCCGCTCGCCAGCGGTTTCGGCGGGCTCGCCAAGGCCGGGTCCGAGTCCGTCCTCGAACTGCCCGAAGACCTCGCTCTGCCGCCCGCGCCCGAGACGTCGACGCTGTACGCCGCCGACGGCGAGACCGTGATCGCCACATTCGGGGACCAGTACCGGGTGGAACTGGAGTACGACCAGATCCCCGACTCGGCCAAGAACGCGCTCGTCGCCACCGAGGACTCGAACTTCTACGAGCACAAGGGCGTCGACCCCGAGGGCATCATGCGCGCCCTGGTCACCAACGTCTCCTCCGGCGCGTCCTCCGAGGGCGCCTCGACCATCACCATGCAGTACGTCCGCCAGGTCCTCTCCTACACCGCGACCAGCCCCGACGAGGTGGCCGCCGCCAGCGAGGTGAGCATGGAGCGCAAGATCAAGGAGATGGGATACGCGCTCGCCCTCGAAGAAGAGATGTCCAAAGAAGACATCATCACCAATTACCTCAACACCGTCTACTTCGGGCACGGAGCGTACGGTCTCGGCGCGGCCGCCCAGGTCTACTACGGGAAAGTGCCCGCCGACCTGACCGTCCCCGAATCGGCCATGCTGATCGGCCTGGTCCAATCCCCGAGCGCCTACGACCCCATTGACGGCTCCTCCGAGGCCGCGCTGACCCGCCGCGACCATGTCATCAACCGCATGGTCACCACCGGTTTCCTCACCAAGGCCGAAGGCGCGGAAGCCAAGGACACCGACCTGGGTCTCAACCCCCAGAAGGCCAACAACGATTCCGGCGGCGCCATCGACTCGGACTACGGTTTCTTCGTCGACTATTTCGAACGCTGGTGGGAACAACAGGAGGACTTCGGCGAGAGCGAGGACGAACGCAAGGCCCGCCTCTACCGCGGCGGCTACGAGATCGTCTCCACCCTCGAAGTCGACCTCCAGGACGCCGCCGAGGACGCCGTCGAGCGGCAACTGAAAACCGGATCGGAGTTCGCGCTCGGCACCGTCGTCATCGAACCCGGCACCGGCGCGATCCAGGTCATGGCCGTCAACCGCAACTACTCCAACGACATCTCCGACAACGGCCCCAACACCACCAACGCCGAATACAAGGGCACCTACCCCAACACCACCAACCCGCTGCTGACCGGCAACTCCGCCTACCCCGGCTACCCGGCGGGCTCCTCGTTCAAGTTGTTCACCATGGTCGCCGCCCTTGAAGCGGGCATGCCGCTGTCGACGTCGATCTATTCGCCCTACCAGTACACCTCCAAGTACGTGGTCGGCGACGGCGCCGCCTCCTGCGGCAACTACTGGTGCCCCAAGAACGCCTCCGCCTCCGCGGTCGGCAACTACAACATGTGGACCGGCTACGGCGAATCGGTCAACACCTACTTCGTGCAGCTGGCCGAACGCGTCGGCGTCGCCAACTCCATCGACGTGGCCATGCGCCTCGGCATCGAATTCCGCAACACCAAGGACCTCGGCCTGGTCACCGGCGAAGGCGCGAACAGCTTCGGGCCGTTCGCACTCGGCGTCACCCAGACCACGCCCATGGACATGGCCGCGGCCTACGCCACCCTCCCCGCCGACGGGCGCTACTGCGAGCCGACCCCGGCGATCTCGGCGGTCACCAACACCGGCAGGACCATCGAGTTCCCCAGCTTCTGCGAGCAGGCGCTCGACCCCGAGGTCGCCCGAGCCGCCGTCGACGCCTCCCGCTGCCCCACCGGCGATGGAGCCGTCAAAGGCACCTGCACCTGGGGCACCGCCCCGCAGGTCGGCGCCGCCGTCGACGGCCCGGTCGGCGGCAAGACCGGGACCACCGACTCCAACTCCACCAACTGGTTCGTCGGATTCACACCCAACGCCGCCGCCGCCTCCTTCATCGCCGACCCCGACAACCCCACCTCGCATTACGTCGGCTCGGCCAATCTCGGTAAACCGGCCAACACCGTCGCCGACGTCCTCGCCTTCCAATGGGACGAGTACGGCGAAGGCGAGTTCACGCCGCCGACCGACCTGGTGAGCTAACCCGTAGACTCACCTCGGTGAGCGCCACCGCAGTCCGGCCCGCAGCGCCGCCCGCCGCCTGGCGGCCGACGCTGCCCTCAGGGCCGCTCCCCAGCGTCCGGGCCCGTTTCGAGAGCCAAGTCCCCTCCGACGGCCGCCGCGCCATGATCGTCACCGTCGGCATGGCCGCGTTGGCCGCGGCGCTGCGACTGATCGGACTCGACCACCCCAAGGGCCTCGTCTTCGACGAGGTCTACTACGCCCAGGACGCTCACGCGATGCTCGCGCACGGCGTCGAATGGGACGCCGCCCGCGCCGGCTCCGCCTACGTCGCCCACCCGCCCTTCGGCAAATGGCTCATCGCCGCCGGCGAGGGACTGTTCGGCTTCGACGAGCTCGGCTGGCGCATCAGCGCCGTCGTCGCTGGCGTCACCGGCGTCGTGATCCTGGTGCGCCTGGTGCGCCGACTCACCGGCTCGACCATGC